>CALIGI010000273.1 GCA_938021205.1 uncultured Pseudanabaenaceae cyanobacterium | reverse complement strand
ACGATCGCGAAACATGGAGAATTGAAGAATCCTCTGGACCCAAGCGATTCTTCTACCACCGATCGCATTGTGTATTGTGCCCATGAAGTCTACAGACATCTGGATGGACTCAAGAAGCATTATGCAGAGGCTGAAAATGCTGACTATTTGCAAGACTTCTTGAAGATTTGCACAGCACCAGGTAATTCTTTTACCGTCTTGCAAGGTACTCCTGTGATCTACTCCCTACTGCCAAAAGATTGTGTTTTCCCTATTGACCTCAGCTCAAGCAGTCAGGACAGCTTTAAATTCAAAAGTTAAAGCTATTGATTTTGGTAGCTAGATTGGTTGTGTAGAAAGCTGAAACCCTCATGCTGCTGTCCAATCGAGAATTCTCTGGCGTAGCTTATGAGGAACTGAGGTAAATAAGATAGAGATAAGTTCACTCACTTGCATTTCATTTTATGGAGCAGACTCCCATCTCTTGTATACCCATCCTGCTTTTAAGAGAGTGAATTTTTTGCTGCAAATTATGTTTAGTCTAAAGAGAATTTGCGTATTTCAGCCAGTCTTAAATTCATGAAATTAAGTATATCTATTTTCTTCCTTGAGAGAGATAAAAGACCCACTGTGAATTCAATTTAGATTGTCACCTGGACTGATTTCCTTGTTCTCTAGCCCGTCGAAGAGATTCTAGAAGGTATCGATTTCATAATTGTGCGCTCTGTTTGATACGGTCGCTGTCAACATCGCTTAGCCCTCATGGCTGATAGCTACATTCAAGGCAATAATCTTTCTGCTGAATGTACTCTATCGTTTTCATGCCGGCATTGACTGGCATTCATCATGTATTTATTGGGAGTACCTTTTTTTGAAAGCGTTCTATCGTTGCAACCAGATTTGTCTTGCTCTCGTTACAGGTGTCATCACCCTGATTTTCAACATGGAGTCAGTGGGAGCTGCCGAAAAGATTTATTTAGACTATGGAATTTTAGGGCGTTCAATTCCTGTAACTGCCCTAGAGAAATATGCTTCAGACGGTTTTGTAGATAACGACTTAGACCCTTATCTGAATCTGTTGTCTGCTAATGCAAAGATAGAATTTCGTGCCTTACTCAGCACTTCCATCTCTTCTGTTACTCCTGAAGAACTTGCAACGATTTTTAGTCCGTTTGTGATGTCCCAATGGTTCAATTCTCCTATCGGTGAACGGGGACTTCTCCAAACCGGAGAGATGCTCAAAACGGGTGCTCACCAGAATGGATATCAAGCTCTGCGAGCTGCCCTGGTTTTGGCCGCATCTGATGCAGAGGGGTTGTCTTTGATCAACCTATTGCACTACTGGCCGACGGAGGAGGTTCGTGTAGATCTAGTTAAAGCTTTGCAACTGATCAAGAGTCTAAAGATTGACATTGAGGCAACTGAAAAATTGGTGGCCACAATGCAACAGCAGTCTGCCGCTGTTGCGGCTACTGAGCCCGCTCTAGATTATGGCGCATTGCCCTTTCTGACTAATGTAGATTCCTCGGGGGTGGTGGAGCGTCATTTTGAGTTGACCGATGCTGACCGCGATCGCAGCATTCCCATCGATCTCTATCTTCCCGATAATTGGGAAACCATGGCAAGCCTGCCAGTCATGCTGATTACCCATGGCTATGGCGATACCCGAAAGAATCCAACTTTTGCTGGGATGGCTCGTCATTTAGCTGCGATGGGCTTTGTTGTGGCCTTGCCAGAACATATCGGCAGCAACCACACCTACCAGGAAAACCTAGCTAAGGGGCTGGTCAATGAATCTTTTGAAGCGATGGAATTTGTTAATCGCCCCCTAGATATAACATTTCTTTTGGATAGCCTGGAACGACAGAACAAGACTGAGTTTGCTGGTCGTTTACAGCTCGAACGAGTCGGTATCATGGGCCACTCCTTCGGTGGATACACGGCTCTAGCAGCATCTGGAGGTAGGGTGAACATTCCCAAGCTTCAACAACTGTGTGCTCTGGATGGGAAAATGACGCCCGAGCGATTGAACATTGGTCTGCTGCTCGAATGTCGTCTACTAGAGCTCCAAAGCTCCCCTAAAATTTTCCGATCTTTAGTGGATGGTCGTTTGAGGGATGATCGTATCGGTCTGACTATTGTGATGTCTCCCATTAGTAAAATGTTTGGTGATCAAGGGCTCGCGCAGCTCACCCTGCCTGTGGTTATTCTTGGGGGTTCCTATGATGTTGCTGCACCTGTTGTGCCGGAGCAACTCGATGCATTTACCCAACTAACGACTGAAGAAAAGTACTTTTATCTGGCGGAAGACACCTCCCATACTGTAGAACTAACGCGGATGACTATGAATTTGCTCTATCCTCATAGCAAAATTACTCAAAGTCTGGACGAAACGAGTACATTGCTTGCGGAGATGAGTCGTACTCTGATCATTGCCCATAGTAAAACTCATTTGTTGGGTGATGAAACCTATCGCCCCTACTTGAGCGCGGCTTACGTCGAAGCAAATAGCGCGAAGCCGACCCGTGTTCATCTGGTGCGTTCTTTTCAGCAAGACTAAGGATTTATCCGCTATTGAGTTACTAAATTTCATAGCTCAAAGTCCTATAGTTAGGCGCTTTTAGGAGCTTAATGTGTAGGAATTCACCTTCTGCCCTCAAACTGTGGCCTGTAGCGGGATATTTGGGGGGATCTGAGGAGCTTGAAGACTTTTTCGAGCTGCCCCTTAGCTAAAGGTGATTCGTTTATGGTGGGTAATGCACGCGGTGCAGATGCCATGGCGCAAAACGACCTGCTTGGTAAAACGGATGCCGTTGTGGTTTATCACATGGTTACTAGCCCACGGAATAATGCGGGATTTCCGACGGTGGGCGTGTTCGAAACGGATGAAGCGCGCGATCGCCAAATGACTGCCGACTCTGACTGCGATATAGCCTGGGTCCGGCCCGATCGCAAAAATTCAGGAACCCAAAAGAATATTAACGGTAGAAATCAAAAATCAAATTCGTGAGCGAAGACAATGTTAATGTTGTAGTGCAAATGTACCTTTTGTGTTGGTAAGCCACCAGGAGAAATCCCATGCTCCTACCAGAACCAGAATTCCAGCAAGCATCGGAACGGTCTCTAGTCGCTATGAGCCGAGACTTCACCCTAGAAACCCGCACAGCAATCCCAGGGCTGTGGAGCGAATTCTGGACGCGTAAATCCGAATTCCCTGGTCAGCCAGAGCCAGCCTCCTACGGCGTCTCCTATGCCATGCAACCAGATGGGCGTTTCTCCTATGCTGTGGGGCTAAGCATTGACCCCATGCCCGAGCCAATGCCCGAGGGCACTTGTGTTGTTACGTTGTCAGCGGGGCGGTATGCGGTCTTTCGTCAGCGGGGGCCAGTCGGAGAGATTCCGATGCTATTTGATGCGATCTTCAGTACTTGGTTGCCAAATTCGGTTGAGCAGCAGCGGGATGGCGCAGTGTTTGAGCGATATCCAGATGATGGAGGCTCACCGGACATGATGTCCTATGAGATCTGGTTGCCCGTCGCTGGATGATCCACTGAGTTGTCATATCAACTTTCCTGCGATTGCAATGATTTTGCTCCTTTCTGTCTGGAGAGGAGTGAATTGGTCCGCTGGAGATGTTGACCCATGAAAGAATCCCTTTCCATTCCCCAAGCCAGAAAACTGGTTCTGCAATCCCAGAGGCTACCGCCAAAGCATCAACCCGGTTCTGCCACAGCAGCGACGCTAGGGGCGATCGCCCATCTCGGCTATATCCAGATCGACACCATCTCTGTCATACAGCGCGCCCATCACCATACGCTGTGGAATCGCAACCCTCGCTACCAAGCCTCCCAGCTCGATCGCCTGCTGGCCGATAAACAGGTCTTTGAATATTGGTCCCATGCCGCTGCCTACCTGCCCATGGCTGACTACCGCTTCAGCCTGCCCCGCAAACATGCACTGGCAAAGGGTGCCCAGAGCCACTGGTATAAGCGTGATGAGCAGATGCTGAGCTGGGTGCGCCAACGCATCACCGCTGAAGGCCCGTTGATGGCCAAGGATTTTGAGAACACCGAGAAAAAGAGCGGTGCCTGGAACGCCAAGCCTGCCAAACGTGCCCTGGAATATTTGTTTATGCAGGGAGACCTAATGGTGCCCCACCGCATCAAATTTCAGAAGGTTTATGACCTCACCGAGCGGGTGTTGCCAGAAGGCACGGATACCACCTTGCCTAATCCAGAGGAATACGCTCGATTTTTGATTACCCAATACTTGCGTGCCAATGGACTGGGGCAACCTGCTGAAATTTCCTATTTGCGGAAAGGCATAAAGCCGCTGGTTACGGCAACCTTAGAGGAGATGGTTTCGTCTGGTGAGCTGCTACAGATTGCTGTCGCTGACCAGCTCTACTACGCCTTTCCAGTCTCACTGGAACTCCTCAGCAAACCGCTGGCCCGCAGCAAACTCAAAATACTCTCGCCCTTCGATAATCTAGTCATTCAGCGCCAGCGCCTCAAGGCACTCTTTGGATTTGATTATTTAATTGAATGCTACGTCCCCGAGGCAAAACGCCGCTACGGCTACTTCTGTCTTCCGATTCTATGGGATGGGAAGCTAGTTGCTCGCATGGATTGCAAAGCCGAGAGGAAAGCATCGCTACTGCATATTCATCATCTTGCCCTAGAGCTGAATGTCACGAAAACTGAGGCGTTGTTCCTGGCGCTGTGTCAGGAATTAGAAGTATTTTTGAAGTTCAATCATTGCAACCAGATTTGCTTACACAGAACCTCCCCTGCTCAGGTCAAATCAGAGTTGCAGCGTCTGATTAATGAGTTGAGGAATTGACACTATCTTTCGACCTGGTTAAGCATCACTGCTATTGCAATGAAAGCAGCAAGAGGCAAAAGGAAAATCTATGTGGGCCAGCCCCCAAGCCCCCAACCATGGGGGACAAAGTCTCCCCCAATGGATTACCCCCTGCTACAACGGTGTGTCGGTATGAGTCTCGGGGTGAGGAGACCTTTGGGTTTGGATAGGGGCAATGTGGTTCTGGGTTTAGTTGATTGTTGGGCTACCGCTAACGCGGATCAAGGCTCTGGGGTTAAGGCAATGAGAAATTTGCATAAATGCTTAAACCTTGGTCCGGCTCCCCTTCTCTCTTTAGGAGAAGGGGCTGGGGGATGAGGAGGCTGTTGGATTGAACAAGAAAAATATGATCACAACCTGGTAGAGAGGTTGAAACTTTGTTCCGGCTCCCCTTCTCTCTTTAGGAGAAGGGGCTGGGGGATGAGGAGGCTGTCAAAATAGCTTTTGTAATAGCAACTCTCTTTGTTCGCTACTAATGTCCGATCGCGTTCTCAACGCATCACAAAGCAACGTGCAGCCCTGGTAATAATTCTGGAGCGCCTGAACTGCTTCGGTGTCGCCGTAGGCTGCGATGGGAAATTGCAGTTTTTGGGTTTGCAAGAATGGATGCCTTTCCTGGTCCGGACAGGAGACGGTGCCGACGAGTTTGCTGATGGCTTGGCGAATGCGGGAATGGAGGTTCGCTAGGGGGTGAGTGGGGTCGCTGGATGCTGGGCTGTTGCTGGGGTAGTCGTGGGATTGGGCGTAGTCGGTGAAGCGATCGCACACCTCCTCTCGCAACAATTCAGGATGCTAAAGCACATAGTTGAAAAAGAGGTCTCGAACTTCAGTCACCGTTTCCACAGCTTGAATCGCTCGGTGCAGATCAGGGCTTTTCCAAACATGGGTGAGGGCATCGCTAAAGATCTATGCCTTACCCACAAGTCCTGAAACACTTGTCAGAAGAGAGGTTCAGACCTAGGAAGATCGCCATATTATCCCAAGTTTTCCCTCTAATGAGCGACAAGCTGGGATCCCCGAAAGCCAGAGCACCCATTGTCTCGTTCAGGGTTTCGCAAGAAGAGAATTTTAATGAGAAAAAGAACCTTTGCTCGATCCCCAGAATGACCTCTATACAAGCATTCTAACTACTTATGGGTAAGGC
>CALIGI010000272.1 GCA_938021205.1 uncultured Pseudanabaenaceae cyanobacterium | reverse complement strand
CATCCTCTCCCCTAACCCCTCTCCTAAAGGAGCGGGGAAAAGCAAAGCCTGAAAGCTTAACTTTTGCGTTCGGTTCCCTTGCTCCTTTAGGAGTAAGGGCTAGGGAAAGAGGTGGGCTGTTTGGCTGTCGAACTCAGGTTTTAGCAGGATGACCTATGGTGTTGCCAAAATTTGGTGCTGCCAAAATTATTAACGGGATTCCGACGTCTCATGGCTGGTCAAGGCCTCAAATTTGATGCTTGGCCGAATTCTCAAACAACTTCTCAAGATGAAAAGCGGCCTTGCTCCACTGGAGCAAGGCCGCTTTTTATGGGCGATTGAAGAACATCGCTGGCTGGTTAGTTAGCGTGCTGGCCAGACCAAATACGGGTGGACATACCCCAGATGTAAATGAAGCCTTCTGCTGCTTTGTGATTAAACTGGTCCTCTTCGCCGTAGGTAGACATTGCTTCGGTGTAGAGGGAGTTTTCGGATTTGCGACCCACAATCGTCGCATTGCCCTTAAACAGTTTGACCCGCACGGTGCCAGTTACCCATTCCTGGGTATCGGCGATGAAGGCATCCAGAGCAGACTTGAGTGGGCTGTACCACTGACCGTTATAAACCATTTGGCCATAGGTCTCCTCAATACCACGCTTGTACTGGGTTACATCACCTGTGAGGGTGAGGCTTTCCAAATCACGGTGGGCAT
Organism: uncultured Pseudanabaenaceae cyanobacterium; assembly: GCA_938021205.1. Classification (GTDB taxonomy): domain Bacteria; phylum Cyanobacteriota; class Cyanobacteriia; order PCC-9006; family JAAUQQ01; genus JAAUQQ01. Next base: position 12,176 of record CALIGI010000272.1, on the reverse strand, counting down.
GAACCAAAGTGAGCAAGGCAGGGGCTTCGTAGATTTCCCGCGATTTGATACCCACAACCCGATTTTCCAGCATGTCGATGCGGCCTACACCATTGTCGCCTGTGAGCTGGTTGAGCTTGGTGATTAGGGCAACGGGGCTGAGGGCTTCACCATTGAGACCGACGGGTAGGCCTTTTTCGAAGTTAATTTCCACATAGGTAGGCTCGTCGGGGGTGGCGGCGATCGCCTTGGTCATTTCATAGACCTCCTCCAGGGGCTCGGTCCAAGGGTCTTCTAGGTGACCCGTTTCGACGCTGCGACCCAAGAGGTTCTTGTCAATGCTGTAGGGAGAAGACTTCTTCACAGGCACAGGTACGCCGTGCTTCTCGCCATACTCGATGGCAGTGGGGCGATCGAAGCCCCACTCCCGCGCTGGAGCCAGCACTTGGATATTGGGATTAAGAGCGGCAATGGAAACGTCAAAGCGGACCTGATCGTTACCCTTACCGGTACAGCCATGGGCCACCGCATCGGCCCCATACTTTGCAGCGGCCTCCACCAGTAGCTTGGCAATGAGAGGGCGAGCCAGGGCCGTGGAAAGGGGATAGCGATTTTCATAGAGTGCATTGGCTTGGATGGCCGGGAATGCATAATCGCGCACAAACGACTCGGTCGCATCCTCCACTAAAGAAACCGATGCACCAGCGGTCAGTGCCTTCTTCTGAATAGGCCCTAGCTCCTCCCCTTGGCCTAAGTCGGCGGCGAGGGTGATAACCTCTTCAACGCCCCATTCATTTTTCAAGTAAGGAATGCAAACCGACGTATCTACTCCACCGGAGTAAGCCAAGATAACCTTCTTCGCACGCCCCATAATATCTCCTATAAATCTTTAACTAGTGAATTGAACCATCCGCTGATGGCGAACCAAAGGTGACTTGGCAGCCTCCATATTACAGCTTGTTTCACTGACGTTGACGTTCAACGGAGCAGTCATTATTTCCCACCGGGACAAACAAATCTAGAGGGCCAATCCAGGAGGCGTCCAATATAGCCTCGACACATTGCTTAGTCCATCCGTAAGTGCTCAAACCTAGATATGGCAGGTAATATTCGTATAGAAACGGCTTCGCTGGCGAAGCCGTTTCTATACGAGTCCCAGCCCCCTGCTGGGGAAGTTCTACACTGGTAAATAATTCCGATACAATCTTCTCCTCTCTGGCCTGTCACTGGCCTAGGTTCACCGGAAGTCCCATCATCAATTTGCTGTTAGAGCAATGTTGACCCCATGATTACGGCTGTCATTGTGATCAATTGCCTTGTGGCCTTAGCTTGTCTAGGGGTTGCTTGGCGTCTCTGGCGACTGCGGCATCACCTACGCTTGCTGCGCTGGATGATGGGAGACCTGACCCAGCATACTGAAGCTGCGTTGCAGGGGGCCACCGATGCCCTCATTGCCGGGCAGCAAAGCACCCAGCGACTGCAATGGCGCTATCGCCATGTACATCGTCAATTTGGACAGTTACAGCGCTTGCTCGTGGTGGCGAGTTGGGGGCAAGGCCTATTGTCTAAAACGTTGTGGCGATCGCGGCAACCGGGGCGTTCGGGAGTAGAACCAGCCCAAGTAAAAGGCAAGCGCAAAGGACGGCGTAATCCAGCCAAAGCTTAGGTTTTGCTATCGAGAGTCCAAGGCAGGATTGGTGATTACGGCGAGATGCAAAAGGAATGGCATACTAGCTGTCTCAGGCTCCACACTGCTGCTCTGCTGATACTGCTAACTCCCAGCTTGTAGATGCAGCATGACTCGCTCCCCAGCGCAGTGCCTGATAAAAGAGATGAAAAGGGTGAAAGCCATGTCTGAACAAAAATCCGGTAGTTTACTCGGTGGCCTCCTCATTGGTGGTGCAGTGGGGGCTGTTGCAGGACTGCTTATGGCACCCAAAACAGGTCGTGAGACTCGCCTCCTGCTGCGCAAGTCCGCTGATGCCTTGCCCGAACTGGCTGAAGATCTGGCCACCAGCGTGAATATCCATGCCCATCGTTTGTCAGGCACCGCAATCAATAATTGGGATGGTACCTTGGCCCGGCTTAAGGATGCTGTTGCCGCTGGTGTAGATGCTGGGCTCCAGGAGAACCGCCGTCGCCAAAGCAGTTCTTCCCCCGCTGCTCAACCTAAGCAGCAGGCCACGGCTCCCACTCCAGATCACAATTCCTAGATCCAATAAGTGCATAACCCGCTGCTCTGGCTAGGTCTGTCTCTATTTTTAGTCGCCGTTTGTTTGGTGGCTGTTTTGCTGGTGGCTATCCCCGTGATTCAGGAGTTATCCCGCACTGCTCGTAGTGCCGAAAAGCTGCTAGATATGCTCTCTCGTGAGCTGCCGCCAACGCTGCGATCTCTACGTTCCACGGGAGATGATCTCAGTGAGCTATCTGGACAGGTCAATGAAGGGGTGCGCAGTGCCAGTCAGGTGGTCACTCAAGTTGACCAAGGCTTGGAAACCGTACGCAGCCAAGCAGAAAGCGTCAAGCGAGGCGGTGTCAGTCTGCTGGCGGGGCTACGGGTCGCCTGGCAACAGTGGAGAGACCCGGACGCAGGCCTCTACTACGATGACCCCACAATCTATGACGACTTGGAGCCTTACAGCGAGGCTGGTGAGCAACGAGTAGAGGGCTATCAATCTACGCCCAATGGCCATCAGCCATCAGCCGATTACGAGCCTAAATCTAGCTTGAGCGCTCCTTCGGCTAGTTCCCAGGAAGATCGTCCTACAACATCGGGATCTGAGCCCAGTGGGATGAACGCCAATACTCTGGAATTGGAGAGGTAGCTCCATTCCCGAATCACGAAGCCAAGTAGCTAAGGGACTTCCTAGGAATAAAGCATCTGAAGTAAAACAGTTCTATGACCAGAATCTGCATTCAAGCCTGGTTGGTTTGGCTTCGTCTAGCTGCTGTGAACTTTAGTTCACAGCTAAAAGCTCAAGTCCATTTTAACGGACTAAACAGCCCTGGAACATTGGATCTCAGTCCACTTACTTTAGTGGGCTTTCGTTCTTAGCCTGGGGCTTCATCCCCAGGTGGTTCTTGCGCAATTAATGTGCTTGTTTGGTCCAAGCGTTAACAACCGGAGTTTGGTAGAGACTTTTTTATGTTAAATCCTCATTGCTGTTCCCTTAATCCTCCGAATCAAGAATGACTCTGCTCAAGTGCCTTTTCCGCCGCTTTTGAAGCCCGGAAATCTCCCTGGGCGAGTTCCCCATTGCCTTGGAGCTGATAAATGAGCCCCCGATTGTATAGGGCGCTTCCTAAGCCCAAGTAATTGCCTGAAATATCGATCTGTCCCCAGTTTTGGTTGAGTTCAATGGCGCTGCTGTAGTCCGCTAAGGCTTGGGCGAGGTCGCCATTTTCGTCATGGACTAACCCTCGATTGTAGAGCGTAAGGGAGTCCATGGGATGGAGCTTGAGGGATTCACTGTAGCCCTGGATGGCGCGCCGATAGTTGCCCAAGTGATGGTGCAACCAGGCCCTGGCAAAGTAGGCATCAGCCTGGTCCTGTTTGTTGAGTTCAGGGTCATCTTGACCCCAGTCATTGAGGGAGATCGCTTCACTGTAATCTGCCAATGCTTGGGCGCTGCGGCCATAATCTTCATTGGCAACCCCACGACTGTAATAGGCCCAGGAGCCAGGTTTTGCGGTGAGCTGAATGTAGCTGGTGAAATCCTTGATCGCTTGAATCAAGTTTTCTTGGCTATGGTGCAGGTAAGCACGATCGTAGAAGGCATAGCTCAAGCTTGCATCGAGGGCGATCGCCGTGTTGTAGTCAGCCAGGGCGGCATCCAGATTTTTCAACGACTCATGGACCTCACCTCGGCTGGCATAGGTCACAGCCAGGGTTTCGGGTTCGTCAGCCCAGCCCTCATTAACGGCAATTGCCTTGGTGTAATCGGCAATGGCAGCTTCCCCATTGCCCAGAGATTCATGGGCTAGGCCTCGGTCCGAATAGAGCTGGGCATCGCGATCGCCATAGGCTGTCGCAGCAATGTTGTAATCGGTGATCGCAGCGTCGAAATCATCATTGATGCGGTGGTAATGGGCCCGCTCATAATGGGCTCTACCCCAATCTTTGTGGGAGGCTGTGAGCTGGGCAATCTCTTGGGTGAGCCGCTGAATTTCTTGGGCGATCGTTTCTGGGCTCTCCTTGGTGGCAGCCGCTTGAGCTTCGGGAATGCCTTCTCCCTGGGAGAATCCCCAATCCTTGATGAGGGATGAGTTGAGGTTTTGGCAACCCGCCAGGGGAGCAGCGTAAAACAGCATCAAGCCCAAGCCGAGGAGTTTTTGAGTTCCCCTCTTTCGAGACGGCTGAGATGATCTTCTTGAGTTCTGTCGCATTGTGCCAAACTTCGCTGCCATTACCTGGTTTCATCCTCTGAAACGACGAAGGCCATAGCTAACTTCAGCCATGGCCTTGCCTTTTTCGGATGGGAGATTTTGCAACCCAGCAGAGATATTGTTTTGCGCTGGTTCAGAAGAGCGACCCAAGGGCTTGGCAGATTGGGGGTCTAGGGGGATTGCTGCTTGGGTTTTCCCTTGGGTGACAAGCCTCAAGACACCAACTTTGCTCACCCTTGGGAGGGCTGACCCGTTAAGAGCAACCCTCACCGGATAGGTTTGACCCGCCTCCCACAATTCCAGTCGAAACCCAGCCCTTCGCCGGGGCAGTGATATAGGCCCACTGACGCTTGGGCTCGCCTATTTCCTTGCGATCGCGGGTGAATTGAAAGGTGTAATTCCCAGGACGAATCGAACCAATCACGCGGCTATCCAACAAGTTGGGCCGGTCCCGAACGATCAGGCCCCCTTCGGGTAATACCGCACATACCGCACGGCTCACCTGAGCTGTGGCCGTTGGTGTTACTGCCGGGGATGTGGAGCTGCCAGGCGTTGTCCCAGTGTTGCTGGCCGCATCCGGAGGAGCCGGAGCCACCGGTACTTGGCCCTCAGGGCAAGGCGTTGCACCATCTCCTCGCAGGAACTTTGCTTGGACCCAGCCCGTCTGGGGAGCCACGATGCGGGCCCAGCCATTGCCGCTACCCGTCCCCAGGGTGATCGTCACATCCTTGCCGACCACGCCCAAGGCAGCCTCGGTCACATTGGGTTCCTGGTAAATGCCAATTTGGTCCTGTGTAATGCGGCACCCTACGGGCCTATAGGAGCCAGTACTCTGGGCCAGCACTTGGGAATGAGAAGCATTGGAGGTGGCACTTTGAGCCTGAACCTGAGCAAACGGATGGGGGATTATTGCCGTTGCTGCAACGATTAATCCGGTTAGACCTGTAGTTGTGGAGAAGAACGTAAAGCTCATTTTGTTTCCTTATGGAATGAATTACCTTCCGGCGATGCTGACTCAGGGGAATGAGTTCAATGTAGGTTGACCTACATTTAATTCATTCCAACTCCCATCCCATTTGTGATGGCTCCCTGACTGACTCGTAATGGAACCACTGTGGGCGGCACAGTCTAACTTCAACGAAGTCCTAAAGATTCTCTTAATACTTATTCGCCCTTATTGCTGTGATTGTTTCTCCCTCTCTTGCAATGGAACGCTCTAATAAATCGATGGTTTCTTCACCCGAATCCCAGCTCCAGGTCATGTCCACCCCAAGCATCACCGGTCTGTCCAAAGGAGAGGGAGCCACCTTGAGAAATAGAAACTCGGTCGGAAAAAACATGGGCCGCTGGAGCAGCCTGGCACTGTTGCTACTGTGTGGCGGTCTGGTTGAGGTGAGCTTGGGACGCGCGAGCCTCGCGCAATTGAACGACGGACCTTGGGTAGGGCAGAGTGCTGAGGCTATTGTGCTCGATCCGGCGAAGGGGCGTGAAGCGGTGGATAATGCCGCAGCATCACCCGAGACGCCCCCAGCGCCTAAAGTTGTCCCTGAGGTGATCGTCATCCCCAAGGCTCAGGCAAGCTCGGATGACTCAGAAGCAGCAGAGTCTGAGGCGATCGCTCCGCCCTTGGTGATTGAAGAGAGCTCCCCCCCGGATCCATCCCCTCAAGAGACCGAAGCCGTCTCGACCGAAGCCGCCCCGGCAGACACCAGTGAAGACCTTACCGAAGGCGTTGTCCCAGATAAGCCCGAAGTTGTTGAGATAGATAATGCTGAAGCTGAGATCGCAGCGCGCGTTTATCTTGCCGAAAAACAAATTTCCTTTATCCCCCCTATTGGCTTTACGGCCATGAGCCCGGTGGAAATTAAGGCCAAATTTCCGCAAGACATGCCCCCCAGATACGCCTATGCCAATGAAACGAGAGATGTCTCTGTGGGCATCACCGTCAGCGATATTCCTCTAGAGGCGGAACAGCTACCGGCAGTCAAAATCGTTTTAGAAGACTTTTTAGAAACTTCCGTTCCCGGCTTCCAATGGCTAGACCATGACTTCGTTAACCTGGGGGGCCAAGATTGGATCAAGTTGGAATTCATTAGCCAGATCGAAGACCAACGCATCCACAACGACATGTACATCACCAGTCTCCAAGGCAAATTACTGGGCTTCAATTTCAACGCAAACTTGGCTGTGGACTTTTCTCTACGGGACCTTCTCCAGGCCAGCCGTAACTCTATCTTGCTCAATGAAACCGTCGCTTCTGACGAAGGACTTATCCCATAGGCAACTGTCTGGAACCCAGTATAGATACGGAATTCAATCTGAGGGGTGATGCCCCGTAGGGGTGTTAACTCCTATTTTCTCTATGGGTGTTAATAACCCCTGAGGGGCTGGGCACCTTAAGAGTGTTAACCCTCGCAAGAGAAAAAGGTGAGTTCCATGGCTCTTCTTTCCACCGCTATTCAGCTGCCCGGTAAAGAACAACAGTGGCGTGGCTCTGAGCGCTAAGCAGCGCTAAACCCGGCTTCGGTTGTAGAGACACGACTAGACGAGACAGTCCCCTCTGGCACGGGCGGGCCTGTCTTTCAAATGACAATAAGCGATCGCGCAACAGGCATACTCTGGCACGGGTATGCCTTTTTTGTTGGCAACTTCTGACTCGCGTATATTCCACTGCTTAACAGCAGGTTTGCAGGCTGGAGAAGGAAGGCAGGCTGTGATTATGCACCATTGGAGATTGTTCCAGGGGCAACGAAAAAAGCCGTTTAGAAGAGCGAGCACTCTCCTAAACGGCTTTTGGGTTGCAAACTCTTGAAGACCTAAGACTTTCGCAAATTCATCGCTTCAAATCTCCAGTGCCTCTACTGCTGGATAAGCGGCATGTCCTGGGGAATCGTTTGAGAACTGTGCTGAAAATCAGTTGGCCCATCGTAGCCAGAAACCTCAGCCAGCTCGCTCAACTCCATCACACCGGGATAGTTTGTTCCATTAATTGCCCAGGTTGGATAGCTCCGTACTTCAGCCGTTTGGCAAGCCTGGGGTTGGGCATCTTCTCCGCTCGCGTCACATTCCACAGCTTCAATCACCTCAAAGGCCTCGCGCCCAAAGAGCTGCCGCTGGGAATAGCAATGGGGGCACCACCAAGCACTGTACTTCTTGGCTCCGATATCCTTGAGGTGATTGGCCAGAGCGATTTCAGCAGGGCCAGATTTGGTCGTAGCGACAGGGGAGGGATTATTAGATGGTTGTGCCTGATATACAGCAGGTCTGGCTGGGCCGTTGCCATTCACCGAAGCATAGACCCCTAGCGTTCCGACCAAGGTGACCATGGAAACGATGATGCCCTGGAACACTAGCTTGCCGATGTCCTCCCAGTGGCGACCCAAAACTGCCAGCACCAATAAAGCGGTGCTCATCAAGGCTGAGCCAACGCAGTAGATACAGAAGGATTTGAGTTCCGTCGTCAGCAAATACATTAAATAGCCACTGAACACAGTCATGGCTGCACCGCCCCAAAAGAGCAATGTCCAGGTCCAGTCATCGAGCTTTTGTCTCAGCTCCGCTTGGGTCTCTTCCGCAATGAACAGCGGCATCAGGGCAAAAACCACCATGCTTAAGTAAGCCAGGCAACCAAACAGGGCTAGAGGCTGACCTAAAACCGTGGCATAGTCACTGGCCAGGACTTGATCACAGCCTTTGACGGGACAAACGGCGTCACCATTGCTGAGCTTGACGTAGGTGAGGTAGCCCGTGAGGGCAGCCCCCGTAGTGGCGATACCACCAATCAAGTAGCGCGACCAGCGTTGGATGAAAGAGGGTTGGCGACGGCGTCTCATAGGAATAGGGAAAAGTTGGCCAGGATCAAGAGTTTCTTACCCTCCATATATTAGTTACTGACGACGTGAATGACATAGAGGACTATTTGTTCGAGTAGACCGTTGAGGATGGCGCTCCTGGAGGCGTCAAAATCATGAATTTTAACTAATATTTCTAGATTTCGAGATTATTTACAGTTCTACACTGGTCCCAAGGAAAAGTTCGAAAACTTCAGTATCCTGGGGTCATGACAGGGTGGCCCCCACTGCGCTGACAGTTCATCCCAAAGGAGCGCGTCGATGACAGAGGCCCCTTCCGATAAGGCACCAAAAGCGCCAAAGGCAGCACCTGCGATCGCCAAGCCACTACAGCCCCGTCCCGCTTGGCAGGTCAAAACTCAACCCACAGTCCCTAGCCTTGGTGGGGATAGAGGTCGTGTGGCGGTCTTTATTGATGGACTGAGCCTATTCTATGGTGCTCGGAACCTGGGTATTGAAATCGATTACAAGCAGCTCCTGCGCTACTTTGCCCGAGATGGGCGACTGCTCCATGCCTTTTTCTATGCGGGGGTGGATTCGGAAATCGAACATTCCCGTCAGCAAGGTTTCTTAATTTGGATGCGCCACCATGGATATCGCGTGGTGACTAAAGCCGTCCAGCATTTTCCCGACGGCAATAAAAAACTGGACATTGATGTCGAGATTGCCGTGGACATGATGAAGCTGTCGGAGCACTGTGACACGATGGTTCTCGTGAGCAGTAACGATACCTTGACCTATGCGGTGCAGCGAGTGGGGGAGCGAGGCGTACGGATAGAGCTATTGGGCTTGGGTGGCAATACGGGCTATGAACTGGTCAATCTTGTTGATAGCTATGCAGAATTGGCTACCATTCAAGACGAAGTGAAAATGCTGCCTCGGCGAGAAGGGCATCCTTCGCCGGGGAAGCCGCCCATGGAAAAGCCTCAATCCAAGTCCGAACTCAATTAGAGCTGTGGGCCGATGGCATGTCGCTTGGACTCAAGGCTCCTAATCCCTTCCCGTGTGCACAATAATTGTGATGACCGAGAGCCAATCTTCCAAGAACGGCTCCACGGTATTTCTTAGAGCCCTGCCCATGAACGATGCCCCTGTCAGCGATCAACGCCAATGGTGGACCCAGCAATGGCTGGATCTGATCAATTCCTATCGCTTCAAGAAGCGCCTGGAGCGGGGCTGGCGCTATGCGCGCGAAGGTAACGTGCTTTCGATTCGCTTCCAGGGACAAAAAGTTTTCGCTGAGGTTCAGGGGACGGAGGAGAAGCCCTATCGGCTATCCCTATGGCTCGATGCTCTTGGGGATGAGGACTGGGATTTTGTGGTGGAAACTCTGTCGGAAAAGGCGATTTTTTCCGCCAAGCTGCTGGCGGGGGAAATGCCGATGAATATTGAAGAGGTCTTTGCGGCCAATGGCCTGCGTCTGTTTCCCTTTAACCTGGGCGAGGTCCGTTCCCAATGCAGCTGCCCGGATAAGGCTAATCCCTGCAAGCACATCAGCGCGGTGTATTACTTGATGGGCGATCGCTTCAGTGAAGATCCCTTCGTCCTATTCCAACTGCGGGGACGCACCCGCGAACAGCTGCTCCAAGGTCTGCGAAAACAGCGCCAAAGCAAAGCTGGAGAAGCCGTCTCAGCGCCCCAGCTCAATCGTATGGGGCCCGGTCTAGAGAACTTTTGGCGCTATGAAGAGCCTTTAGAATCTAGCCTGGTGGTGATTGCACCGTCTGGGGCTGAGACGGTGCTGGATATTTTGGAGCCCATTCCTTTGCCCAGTGCTGCGGGGGAAGTGGGCGCGTCCACTGCCGTTATGGCTATGACCTATCTAAGGGAGGTTTATCAAACGGTAAGCCAGCAGGCCATGCTCAAGGCCATGATGCAGGCCCAGGACGACGATTAGGGAGATAGCTTGAAATACCACAGCCTTTGATTTTCCCGTGGCACACTGGAGCTACGCCCCCTGAAGCTTAAAGTCTGGCAATTCCACGGAGAACATTCCTGCGGAAACCTTAAAGGCCATCGGGTATCTGTGGCTATCAAGCTAAATTGCTAACTTTGTTCCCCGCTGTTCAAAGCGCAACCCGGCCAGGGCACTGCCCCAAAGCCTCTGTCTAATTTTTTCCCAACTCCAGCGGGAACCTTGAACCTAGCATTCTTGATTGTTCAACTCAGGTCTTTCCGACGCAGCGCACCATGCAGATTAAAATCCAGCAGCTTCTACTCGCCGCAACGCTCGCTTTCTCCGGGGCTATGCTTCCCATTGCCCAGACCCATGCCAATGACCAGGGCGGCTGTTTTATGGTGGACGAGGCTGGTAATACGATTAGCTTGGGAAGCCTCTGTGGTTATGATTCTGCTGCCCGCTCTAATAAGGGCGGTACAAGTGCAAGTGCCGCTTCGAGCAATGGCGTAGTGCAGGTGCCTATCATTCGCCGGGCGGGCCTGACCCCGGTGATCGCAGTGAGCTTTAACGATAGCCAAACCTACGAAATGATCTTGGATACGGGGGCTTCTGGCACCCTGATCACCCGACGCATGGCCAATGATCTGAATCTGCGTCACAACGGCGAAATCATTGCCTCCATTGCTGATGGCAGCCGCGTGCGTTTCCCCACGGGTCGGGTGAATACCATTGCTGTGGATGCTGCACGGGTTAGCGATGTGGATGTGGCGATCGCCGAGGATATGAGCATCGGTCTCCTGGGCCATGATTTCTTTGGTAACTACGACATCCGCATCGGCAAAGATGTAGTGGAATTCTCCCCGCAAAGCTAAGCAATGATGCGTCAATTCAACCGCTAGGCAAACGACCCTGTTGCGGCCATGGCGATGCCATGGCGATGCCATGGCCCTGCGTAACCTGTTCTAACTCCGCAGCCCTTGCGCTATCTCTATCTCCACGGTCTCGGTTCTGGTCCCAACTCTGCGAAGGCGAAGTACTTCGCGGCTCGCTTTCGCAGTCGGGGCATTGAGTTGGAGCTGTTGGATTTCAATTTGGATAGCGCTGGGGCATTTGATTTTGTGGGGCTGAGCCTGACGCGAAATATCGCCAAGGTGAAACAGGCCATTGCCCAAGGCACCGAACCGGTGACTTTGATCGGCTCTAGCTTGGGCGGATTGACCGCAGCTTGGGCCGCCCAGGACTCAGCGCAAGTTGAACGGCTGGTGCTATTGGCACCGGCTTTCGATTTTTTAAATGCTTGGTTGCCTGCTCTAGGCGAGGAACAGGTGGGGCAGTGGAAAACGACTGGCCAACTCGAATATTTTCACTATGGGCAAGGCAATCAGCAGAGTCTGGGCTATGGCTTTGTGACGGATCTGGCTAGTTATGACGAGGTAGAGCTGGGGCGATTCCGTAGGAAGCTTGCTTTGCAATCGCTGCCGACCCTAATCCTCCACGGCTCCAATGACGAAACCGTTCCCATCAGTGCCAGCCGAGCCTATGCCGCCAGCCGAGACTGGGTGAAGCTTATCGAGCTAGACAGTGACCATGGCCTGGGCAATTCCGTCTCGCGAATTTGGCGAGAGATTCAAGAATTTTGCCCGTTAGGGTAATTCCATCGCAGCTATGCTGGAGATTGCCCTCGACTTCGCTCTGGAACATCGCCCCGCCATGCTGCCCTTCATTCGCTCTGACCTCGCCCAATTCAGCGGCTACGCGCCCCATGCAGAGGGCGAAACCCAGCCAGAGCAATTCGACCAGCTGGATACCAATGAATGCCCCTACGATTTACCAGCGGAGCTGAAGGACAAGCTCGCCTGGCAAATTCAGCAGCAGATTCAGAGCAATCGCTATCCCGATGGGGGCCATGGAGGACTTAGGGAAGCGATCGCCGGTTATGTCTCCGAAACTGCCGAATCGCCAGCATTCACCCCCGAACATATCACCGTCGGCAACGGCTCCGACGAGCTGATTCGCTCCCTCATCATTGCCACCTGCCTGGGCGGTGAAGGCTCAGTGCT
>CALIGI010000271.1 GCA_938021205.1 uncultured Pseudanabaenaceae cyanobacterium | reverse complement strand
TTCAGTCGGCTGTTTAGTCCGTTTTAACGGACTTGAGCTTTGAGCTGTGAACTTTAGCTCACAGCAGCAGAGCAAGGCCAAGCATCAATGCGTCGAACTCACGTTGTAGCAGGATGACCTGTGATGCTGCCAAAATTAACGGGATTCTGACGTTTCATGGCTGGCCGACGGTGCAAATTTGGCGCTTGGCCGAATTCTCAAATAACCTCTAAGGCCTCTTGAAACTAGAGCCTCAGGCGAAATTCCTGTTCTATACTGCTGGAGACCCCCTATCGCTCGTGACGGTTCATGGCTCCTCGCAAAGCGATCAATCCCATTACCCTTTGGACCGAGCGGCTGCTGGCTGCGGTTGTTGCGTTAAACGTTGCCCTCGTGCTGTTTGACCTCAGCTATGTCCCCTGGCGTAACTTCTGGCTCCACGGCAATATCCAAGTCGTTGGGCTGGAATGGCAGTTGCCCCTACCCAATATCACCGATCGCTACGATCCTATTAAGGGGATTGAGCCCCACCGTGATACTGAAGAGTACATTCGTAATGTGGACTTGCTGGAGGTTGCCCTAGAAGCGAATCCCAGCTCTCCCAAGGCGAAGCAGCAACTGAGCTTGTTGCGAGATTTGAGTGAGGACATGGTGGATGAGAATCCCTTTGCGATCGCTAATAAGTCCGGCACCTTGGAGAGAATTAAGGATCGGGTGCGCGATCGCCAGGGCATCGAATCGGGCCGTGTGGCCTTCAATCAATTCTGGTCCAGCGACAACTTTACGACTCATGAGTGGCGAGATGAACTGGCCTTCTTCAACCAAGACATCCGCCCGCTTGTGGAGACCAACTACTACCGCCGCATCGGCGATAACGGCAAATTCACCGATCACTTCTGGCACATCGACCTTCCCTTCCAGCTCTTCTTTGCCCTAGAGCTATTCGTCCATGTTTACTTCGTTAAGCTGCGTAGCCGTAGCCTCTCCTGGCGAGATGCCCTGCTGTGGCGTTGGTATGACCTGTTGCTGTTTGTGCCCTTTTGGCGTTGGCTGCGATTGATTCCCCTCACTGTGAGACTGAAAACGGCTCATATCGCTGACTTTAGCTCGCTGCGGCGGCAATTTGGCCGGGGCTTTGTGGGACTTTTTGCTGGGGAGCTGACCGAGGTGATCGCGTTGCAAACCGTGACCCAGCTGCAACAGGGCATTCGCCAGGGACGCTGGCTCCAGTCCGCCTTGGCTGCCAGTGAAAATCCCTATGTAGATTTGAACGACACCAACGAGCTGGAAGCCATCGCTCGCCGTCTGGCCCAAATCATCGTTTACCAAGTCTTGCCCAAGGTCCAGCCTAACTTTGAGGCCCTGCTCAACCATGGTCTCCAGGGCACCCTTCAGCGCCTGCCCGCTTACCAGATGATGCAAAATCTGCCCGGTTTTAACATCCTGCCCAACCGCATCACTGAGCAACTAGCCTCCGGTGTATCCCAGGCCATCACTACTGCCTCCCAAGGCACCTACAGCACCCTCGCTACCGAGGATCCCCAGGCCGCTTTGCTCCTAGAACAATTGGTGGATGAGTTCACAGCGGCCCTGGTTGTCGCGCTCCAGGATAAAGAAACCCTCGTGGAAATTCAGACCTTACTATGTGACTTTTTAGAAGAATTCAAAATCAATTACGTACAGCGCATCTCAGAATTCGATTTTGACGCCCTCTTGGAAGAAGCGCAGCAAATCAACCAGCCTTCGGGTCGGGCGTGAGCCTCTGGGGGGGGCTCCGTAAAAGCAACCATTGTCTATGTCGCAAGAGTTATCTTGCTTAAGGGCGTTTCTTTGTTTCACAGCGATGCAGGGCAGGCGGTGATTTGAGTCGCAACGGCCCCACTTGTTTGGGACGTGGCTATTGTTCTGTCTCGGACAGTAACATTTTGCTTGGTGGGCCATATTTTCGCTAAGCAGCGGAATGCTTTGCGCTATGATTGGCACCAGCAAGGTTTCAGCTCATTGAGCTGGGAGCTTGTTGCACATCCTGTATCTGACATAGGAAGTGGGCTCCTGGCCCGCTTTTTTTATTGCAAATTCATGTCTCATCCTGTCATTCCCCAGGTTATGGCGCTGGCACAGCCCATCGCGGCGGCCATGGATTTGGAAGTGGTTAATGCTATTTTCCAAACGAACCAAAGCCCTCCCGTTTTGCGCTTAGACGTTAGCAGCAAGACAGGTGATACCAGCCTGGAACATTGCACCGAAATGAGTCGCTCTTTGGAAGAGGCGATCGAAACGGAGGCCTTGCTACCCGATGCCTATGTGCTGGAGGTTTCTAGTCCTGGTGTTTCGGATGTCTTAGTCCATGACCGAGACTTCGTTTCCTTTAAGGGCTTCCCCGTTGTGGTGCAAACCACAGAACCCTACAAGGGGCAAACTCGCTGGGAAGGAACCTTGATGCGACGGGAGGATGAGCAGTTATTCATTAATCTCAAAGGACGCCCCGTTAAAATTCCCCGCGATTTAATCCAAGAGGTCCGCCTCAGCGAGGGAGCTTAGGCAATTTGCCTTTGCCTCCTCACCTCTTCAAGGGGGATGTCCCATCCAGGCTGCTTAGCCCAACCCCAGCTTTTCTCTATTCTCCTGCAATTCGGAGCCTAAACCATGACCCTACTCCCCCTGCCAAATCTCAATGCCATGATTGATGCCATCAGCGAGCAGAAGAAGCTGCCGCCTGAAATTGTGGAAGAGGCTTTAGAAGAGGCTCTGGTCAAGGGGTATGAGCGTTATCGACGTACCCAAGCCTTGGGAGATGCCTTTGATGAAGACTACTTCCTCAACGTGGGGGTGGAGCTAGATCTAGAGGAAGAAGGCTTCCGGGTGCTCGCGAGCAAGAACATTGTGGAAGAAGTGGAAATCGCTGACCACCAAATCTCCCTAACTGAAGTGCAGGAAGTGGCTCCCGAGGCCCAATTAGGGGACACGGTGGTTTTGGATGTGACTCCGGAGAAGGATGACTTTGGCCGTATGGCAGCGATCCAAACCAAGCAGGTCCTTTCCCAGAAGCTGCGCGACTACCAGCGCATGATGATCCAGGAGGAATTCAAGGATGTAGAGGATCCTGTCCTCAATGCCAAGGTGCTGCGCTTCGAGCGCCAGTCCGTGATTATGGAAGTGAGTAGCGGTGTAGGCCGTCCTCCGGTGGAGGCTGAGCTACCCCGCCGGGATCAGCTACCCAATGACAACTATCGAGCCAATGCAACCTTCCGTGTTTTTCTGAAGGAAGTCGCCGAAACGCCCCGTCGTGGTCCTCAAATTATCGTGTCTCGCACCAATGCTGGCTTGGTGGTGTACATGTTCGAGAACGAAGTCCCTGAGATTCAGGATGAAATTGTTCGCATCGTGGCTGTGGCCCGCGAAGCTAATCCTCCCGGTCGCTATGTGGGTCCCCGCACCAAGATCGCAGTGGATACCCTGGAGCGAGACGTAGATCCGGTGGGTGCCTGCATTGGTGCGCGGGGATCAAGGATTCAAGCCGTTGTTAATGAACTCCATGGTGAGAAGATTGACGTGATTCGTTGGTCTCCTGACCCCGCAACTTATATTGCCAATGCACTGAGTCCAGCTAGGGTTGAAATGGTTCGTCTGGTTGATCCTGAAGCTCGTCAAGCTCATGTCTTGGTGCCTGAAGATCAGCTCAGTCTAGCCATTGGCAAGGAAGGTCAAAACGTCCGGCTAGCAGCTCGTTTGACTGGTTGGAAAATCGATATTAAAGACATCGCTAAGTATGACTTTGATGAATATGTCATTCCGATGCAGACGGAATATGATGAGCCGGAAGAAGAACAGGAGCCTTTTGAAGAGGATTTTGCTGAAGAAGCTGTCATGGGAGAAGCCATAGCAGAAGAAGCTGCCACAGAAGAAGCTGTGGTGGAAGAGATTACTGAGGCAGAAGCCGAGGTTGAAGCAGAAGCAGAGGAGGTTGAAGCCGAGGAGGTCGCTGAAGCGATTGAAGTGGAGATAGGTGAGGCGATCGCAACTGATCTCCCCGAAGAAGGTGATGATGAAGCTGAGCCCGAGGCAGACATCGCAGAAGAGGACTAACAGCAAGGGGGATGGGGGGAAGCCCTGGCATTGCGACCAAGATTAAAGCCCTTGACTCTGTCACGTCATAGACCGGGGGCTTCCCCATACATGAATGGCGCGACAAAATTTGTCATACCCATTGCAAAACTGGCCAGACCGGCTATAGTTCATTAGGATAAGTCGTAATGCAGGTTGTCGAACTTTCCTGTGAGATCGCCGTCATACAGCATTAGACGCAATAGATTCCGTAAGTCTGGGAAGACTGAGAATGCCTGGAGGTAAGGTTTTCAGCTTGTAACTAGGGAAAGGGTAGAGCGACTGCCAAACAGAAGCAGCGTCGCGGTAACCCTGAGGGTTTAAATTCCCCCGGCAATTTTTGGGTAGTGCCTCTTCGGGCTTTAGGGATGGTGACTCGTCACGCTCCATTCTTGTGTCTATTTAGGTCTTAATGCCACCCATCTCGACAAGATCTGAATACTTGTCAGTAACAGGCAAATCTCCTTTCGCGATCGCGAAGGGGTGGATTAGTCATGCAATGCGCTGTAAGCTACTGTTCCAGTCTATTTTTGTCGTTTAAAGGGCGGTAGACAGCAATGGAACTTTAAATCAAGACTAACGGATCCCATAGGAAGGTGTTAATGAGCAAGGTAAGGGTATACGAGCTTTCGAAGGAATTAGGGGTAGAGAATAAGGATGTCTTGGTGGCTTGCAAGTCCCTCGATATTGACGTTAAAAGTCACAGCAGCAGTGTGAGTGAAGAGGATGCAGCGCGCATTCGCAGTAAAGTGCCCAAGTCAGCTGGGGCCGTCTCTCCCACCAAGCCATCTGTCGCTAAGCCGCCTGCCAAGAAGCCTCTGGCCAATCGACCTGTTGCCAAGGGAGGCCCCGCCAAGCCTCCGATTAAGAAGAAGCAGCAGATTTTAGAAATTCGTCGTCCGGCCCCAGTGGCTCCTGAGCCTCCTGCATCACCGGCGTCTCCAGAGTCAGCTCCGTCAGCTCCAGCTCACCCCGCTGCGGCATCTGGAAAGCCCGCTGCGGCACGCCCTGCCTCGCCTAGCCGAGCTGGGGCTCCTTCCAAACCTGTGCTTAATCGTGCCCCTGCGCCCCGTCCCAAAGGCGGCCCCGCTAAGCCAGGTTCTCCGATCAACAGCCCGGTCGCTAACCCTGCTCCTGTGGCCAAGCGCGAGCCTGTGCCTGCTCCTGCCGCCCCGAGTCGCCCTGAGCCTCCGGCAAAGCCTCGTCCTGCTGTTCCTCCTTCCCCTGTTCAACCTCGCCGCCTAGACTTGCTCAAGCGCAATGCAGGTGAAGTGGCTCGTCCTGAAGGAGGCGGAACTGAAAAACCGGTTAAGCGCCCCCGTTTGACGGTTAAACCTTCTGCTGAGGGGACCCCTCCTCCCATCGTGGAATTGCATCGGCCTAAGCTGGTGCGTCCGCCTTCTCGCCCTACCTCCACGGATGTGGATGAGCCAGATACGAATCGTTCCCCTTCTATGGACGATTCGCCTCCTCCTCCAGGCCTAGAGCGTCCCCGTCGTTTAGATTCGCCTAGTCGTCCTAGTCGGCCTAGCCGCCGTGGGATGCGTCCTTCCCAGCAGGAAGAGGAAGAGGAAGCAAAGCTCAAGGCTAAGAAGGCTAATCGCCTGAAGCAGCGCGTTCACATCATTGGTGATGACGATGATGATGATTTGCTAGATGCAACGGGTCGCCATGGCGGTCCTGCTGCACTGAGCCAATCTTTGGCCCGTCCGCCTAAGCCCAAGCACATGCAGACGGCGACGACAAGCAAGCCTACTGCTTCGCCTCAGCGTAAGAAGAAGCGCTCTGGTAAGACTGCGGGTGAGCGCCGTCGTGAGCGTTACCTCAGTCGTCAAGAGAAGACGCCTCAGAAGCCTGAAATTGTCACTGTTAAAGGTGAAATGAGTGTTCAGGATCTGTCTGCACTACTCAAGACGCCAGAGGCGGATATCATTCGCATCCTCTTCTTTAAGGGCGTTGCGGTGACTATTACCCAAACCTTGGAAGTTCCTGCGATAGAGCTGGTTTGCGAGGAATTAGAAATCCTGGTTGACCGTGAGGAAGAGGGCTCTAAGGCTCGCAAGACCACTGAGATTCTCAACGAAGTCGACTTGGAAAACCTCCAGCGTCGTCCCCCCGTTGTTACGGTCATGGGCCACGTAGACCACGGCAAGACCACCTTGTTGGATTCAATCCGCAAGACCAAAGTTGTGGATGGTGAGGCCGGTGGCATTACCCAACATATCGGTGCCTACCACGTGGATGTGGAGCATAACGGTAAAGACCAGCAAATCGTATTCCTGGATACACCGGGCCACGAGGCGTTCACCGCCATGCGTGCCCGAGGTACTCGCGTTACCGATATTGCCATTCTGGTCGTTGCTGCCGATGACGGTGTTCGTCCCCAGACCATTGAAGCTATCAGTCACGCTAAGGCTGCTGAGGTTCCCATCATCGTTGCGATCAACAAGATCGATAAGGAAGGTGCCCAGGCTGATCGCGTCAAGCAGGAGCTCACTGAATATCAGCTTGTACCTGAAGAATGGGGCGGCGATACTCCCATGGTTCCGGTCAGTGCCATCAATGGAGACAACATTGATGACCTGTTGGACATGATCCTGCTGGTGACAGAAGTGGAAGAGCTTTCTGCGAACCCCGATCGCCCTGCCATGGGTACTGTGATTGAAGCCAACTTGGATAAGGCTCGCGGTCCTGTTGCAACCTTGCTGGTGCAGAACGGCACCATGAAAGTGGGGGATGTTCTGGTTGCGGGGTCTGTTCTAGGTCGTGTTCGCGCCATGGTTGATGATCAGGGTGCCAAAGTGGATGACGCAGCACCGTCCTTTGCCGTTGAGGTTCTGGGCTTGAGCGAAGTGCCTTCGGCGGGTGATGAATTCCAAGTCTTCACCGATGAGAAGCAGGCTCGTTCTGTAGCCGCTGACCGTGCGAATGAGCAGCGTAATGCTCGCTTACAACAGGCAATGTCTTCCCGCCGTGTGACCCTCAGCTCCCTGTCGGCTCAGGCCAAGGAAGGGGATCTGAAGGAACTCAATCTGTTGATTAAGTCCGATGTGCAGGGTTCCATTGAGGCGATTCTCTCCTCCTTGGATCAATTACCCCAGGGCGAGGTTCAGCTACGAATTCTGATGGCTACGGCTGGTGATATCTCTGAAACTGACGTTGACTTGGCCGCTGCGAGTGGCGCGGTCATCATTGGTTTCAATACTGAGCTCTCTAGCGCGGTTAAGCGTGCTTCCGATGAGGCAGGTGTTGATATCCGTGAGTACGACATCATTTACGACCTGCTTGAGGAAGTTCAGGGTGCCATGGAAGGTATGCTGGAGCCTGAAATGGTTTCTGAGCCTCTGGGTAGCGTTGAGGTTCGTGCAGTCTTTACTGCAGGTCGCAATGCTATTGCCGGTTGCTATGTGCAGACGGGTAAGGCGGCACGTAACTGTAATATCCGGGTCCATCGCGGTGACAATGTGGTCTTTGAGGGCAACCTCGATTCCCTACGCCGGGTTAAGGATGACGTTAAAGAAGTCAACACTGGCTTTGAATGCGGCATTGGCGTTGATAACTTCAACGATTGGAAGGAAGGCGATCGCATTGAGACCTTCCGTATGGTGAGTAAGCGTCGCACCCTAGCAACGGCTTAATTCACATCGTTAATGAATTGAGCAGTCTTGACTTCTCAATTCTCTTTAATCCCCTAGGTGCTCGTTGGAGAACCTAGGGGATTTTTTATGATTGGCTGAGGTGTCTTGTTCTGATGGGTTGAGTTGAGTGGGCTTCGCTGGGTTCTGTCAACAATTTTAAGTGCAGAGAAAAGGCCATGACTCAAAGAGTCATGGCCTTTTCTCAGTTCTGGTTTTATCCGCGATGCCCTAAGAATTGGTTTTGCTGGGAGCTGCTTGTGATTTGTCCGTGATTTTGGCTTGGTCCACGCGCAGTAACCAAACCATCAGCGCGATGACGCCGAGCTGTACTGCGAGATTTGGCAATGCTTGGGAGACATCCCGTCCTGCTAGGGCCTGAGTAAAAAAGATAAAGGCCCCCATGGCCCCCGATGCAGCAAACCCTAGATAGAAAAAGCGGCGTACTCCTCGGTAAGGAGCCTTCGTCTCCGCCTTAAGACGGGCGTACCTTTCAGGAGAAAGGGAGGAGTTTGGAGGTTGTTTAGAGCCGGTTCTTTCCTTTGGGCGATTTGACGATGGGTTTGAGAGGGAGTCTTCTGCCATGGAAAAGGAGGATAAAAAATTGAATGGGTCTTGTTGATCTTGCAGGTTAGACTATTGAGCGTTTGATCGGTTGAGCAATAGCGCTATTGCTCGCAGAGGTTTTAAGGTATTTAAGTTGCCCTAGTGGACGGACGACATCGCCATTACCAATAGCCAGGATAGAGATATGAATTGCCCTACTCGTCTGGCTTCTATCCTAGCGGTTTCTCTGCTGCTAGGCTGGCTTCTCGCTTGTTGTTATGCCTAACTGATTGCCAGAACTTGGCTGATTAATGGATGCAAGTATCGCGTCTGTGGCAGCCTGGAGGATGGCCGCTGACTTTAACCGCATAAAACGTCTGAATTCATTAGTACGTTTGCTAAATTTTGATATACTAGCTGAGCCCTGCCGGTGTAGCTCAGGGGTAGAGCACCTAACTCGTAATTAGGGGGTCGTGCGTTCAAATCGCATCACCGGCTTTCAGATAACAACAGAAATAAGTCTGGCTCTTAGGCTTTGTTTAGTTTGAGAGCTTTTTGATGCTCTGCAACACTGCGGCGGCTTGCTGTTCAATGTGTTTCCAATCTCCCGCTGTGACTGCTGCTTTGGGGAACAGGCTTCCACCCAGACCAATGGCCATGGCACCGGCTTTTAAGAGTGGTACTGCATCCTCTATAGCAATTCCCCCCGTTGGAATTAGGGATATGTCTGCTAAGGGAGCGCGCAAATTTTGTAGATAAGTGGCTCCCCCCATGGCTGTCACGGGAAATACTTTGATGGCGGGGGCTCCGGCTTGCCAGGCTTGCCAGATTTCGGTGGGGGTGAGGCTGCCGGTGACGAGGGGGAAGGAAGCGGCGATCGCTTGCTCAAGTAAAGGCCTATCCATAACTGGACTAAAGCCAAATGCAGCCTCAACGGAAATAGCTTGGCTTAGCTGAGCTTGGTTTACAACAGTGCCTAGGCCCACCCAGCATTGGGGCCAGGCTGTCTTGAGGCGTTGGACTAGCTCGAAGGGGCGATCGCTGTCGCAGGTGACTTCAAGGTGGCGAAAGCCTGCCTTGGCTACTGCTGCTGCCATTTGCTCTCCTTGGGCCAGGCTGGGGGTGCGAATGATGGCGATGAGGCGATCGCGGCGGAGATCCTTGAGCCAGGGAATATTCCGTCCCGGCTCGGTCAATACTGCGGTCATAGAATCTGTAATCACAAAAAAAGAGGCGGCTCCTTGGAGCCGCCTCTAGTGTATTGAAAGTGGTAGGGGTAGACGTTCAAATGTTGTGATTGGAATGCAAATTCACTTGTGCATTTGCATTCCAATTAATCAACAGTTTTAAGCAATAGCCGCCATCTTCAGCTCGCTGTTGTTGAGCAACATTTGCAGCTCCTCGGCATCAACGGTCTCTTTCTCGATCAGCATGTCAGCCAACTTATCGAGGATGTGACGGTTGCTGACGAGGACGTCCTTGGCGCGATCGTAGGCCTGGTCAACCAGGGTACGAACCTCTTCGTCGATGACAGAAGCAGTCTCTTCAGAGAAGTCACGCTCGGAGGAAATGTCGCGGCCGAGGAACATGTTGCCCCCTTGCTGACGACCCAAGGCCACAGGACCCAGACGCTCACTCATGCCAAAGCGGGTAATCATTTGGCGGGCATCGCGAGCAACCTGCTGCAAGTCGCTGGAAGCACCTGTGGTGACTTCGTCTTCACCGTAGATGATTTCCTCAGCGATGCGGCCACCCAGGGCGACTGCCATACGGTTACGCAGGTAGGAGCGAGAGTAAAGACCAGACTCCAGGCGATCTTCACTGGGGGTGAACCAGGTCAAACCACCGGCGCGACCGCGAGGGATGATGCTGATTTTTTGTACAGCATCGTAGTCGGGCATCAGAGCACCCACGAGGGCATGACCCGCTTCGTGATAGGCCACGAGTTCCTTGCGGCGCTCGCTCATGACGCGATCTTTTTTCTCAGGACCGGCCATGACGCGGTCAATGGCGTCATTGACTTCGTCCATGGAGACTTCGGTCAAGCTACGGCGAGCAGCCAAGATCGCCGCTTCGTTCAAGAGGTTGGATAGGTCTGCACCGGTGAACCCAGGGGTCCGACGGGCAATTTTGTCCAAGTCAACATCTTTAGAGATTGTCTTGCCACGGGCATGGACGTTGAGGATTTCCAGGCGACCGCTGTAGTCCGGACGATCCACAACCACCTGGCGGTCAAAGCGACCGGGGCGGAGGAGGGCGGAGTCCAGCACATCGGGGCGGTTGGTGGCAGCAATCAAGATGATACCGGTGTTGCCCTCGAAGCCGTCCATTTCGGTCAGCAACTGGTTGAGGGTTTGCTCACGCTCATCATTGCCACCGCCGAGTCCAGCACCACGCTGACGACCCACGGCATCAATCTCATCAATAAAGACGATGCAAGGAGCATTGGTTTTAGCCTGTTCGAACAGGTCGCGAACGCGGGAAGCACCCACACCCACAAACATTTCCACAAACTCAGAACCGGAGATGGAGAAGAAGGGAACGCCTGCTTCGCCTGCTACAGCACGGGCCAGGAGCGTTTTACCGGTACCAGGAGGACCAACAAGTAGAACGCCCTTTGGAATCTTTGCGCCTACGGCGGTGAAGCGTTCTGCATTTTTGAGGAAGTCAACTACCTCAGTGAGCTCTAGCTTGGCCTGGTCAATACCGGCCACATCGCCAAAGGTGACTTGGGTTTGGGGTTCCATTTGAACCCGCGCTTTGGACTTGCCAAAGTTCATGGCCTGGTTGCCGGGGCCGCCTTGGGCACGACGTAGCAAGAAGAACAGACCAATCAGGAGCAAGAAGGGCAGAATGAAGCTGCTTGCAGTTCTGAAGAGAACGTTGTCGGTGCCGCTGGGGCTAATGGCAACGTCAACTTTCTTCTCGCTGAGCAGGTCATAGATCTGCTTATCTTCGGGAGGCAAGTTGACTTCATAGAGCGTGCCATCTTCAGTCTTGACCGTAGCTTGGGCCTGGTCCTGCACGATGGTTACCCGAGTAACATCATTTGAGTTGACCCGGCTGATGAATTCGCTGTATCGCAGTGGCTCTTTCTGGCTACCTTGTTGGGACCCATCAATAAATGAGGTCAACAGCGCAATTACCACCAGTACGAGCAAGGCATACAGCCCTGCATTTCTCCATCCCTTCTTCACGGGCGTTGTCTCCCCATTGGTTGGTATCTGGGTGTTGCTATACCCAATTTAAATCTTATGTTCACTAATCTTAACGCAGATTCCAGTTGCTCGCCGCTGGGTTTGTGACCCTTCATCGTGATTTATCCCACAGAATAGGAGTATCGGAAGGTTGCCCAGGCTTTGGTATTCAGGGCGTAATGTTCATCCTGGGGAGATAAAACCGGTGCGATGCCGTTGCTTGCCAGTTGAAGATCTTCTAATAAAGCTTGGGATAGCTCGAAGGGGGTTCTGAGGCGCTGGAGGCGTTGGGCTTCCACGAGGTCTTGTTTTTGGGCAGAGAGCAAGGCGTAGGACTGGTCGAAGGGAGCGGCGATCGCCACAATATATAGACTGGTTAATCCCTTTTGGCTTTCCACGGGCCATTCCCCCTTAATGCTGTGGCCGGGGTTAATGGGCTCATTAAAGTTATTGCCGCTGGTGATGGTGGCTTTGGTGCGGCTCAAACTGGGAGCGGACTTGGCGTCGTTATGTGTTTCGGGCGTGGGGTTGAAAGGCATCAGCCATTGGCCCAGGCTGTTGACGCCAAGGACCATGACATAGAGGGGGCGATCACTTTGGTTTTTGAAGTTGTAGCGTACCTGATCTCCCGCTGTGAGCTGGGCGACTGGTATTGGCTGGGCATCGTCGCTGTGTCCCTGGGCAATGCGGAGGGCAATTTCTTCGGGCTTGCCACCTTTGACAGAGCGGAGTGTTTCCCAGCGCACTTCCAGTGGGAGATCGGAGCTGGCGGTGTTTTCTAGAAGTTGTAGTGCCTTTTCGGCTCGCAGGGTTTCCAGGTAGGGCTGGAGGCGCTGAATGGCCGTTTTCACTGCTTCGGCAGTGGCTCCAATGGTGGCGGGGAGAGCCTGTTGATTTAGTAAAAGCAGTCCGTATTTGGTCTCGGGGAATGCGGGAGCTGCTTTGGGGGCGTCTGGGCTAGTTGCTAGGCCAGGAGTACCGGCTGGTAAATCTGCGATGCCGCCGCTATTGTCCAAGCCATTGGCTGGGCTTGTCACCAAGGTGTCTATCGGGTCGGTGACTCGACCGAAGACATAGTCTGTGGGACTTTTGGAGGAAGCAACGGAGACGTTGGGGATGGAGGTTATCGCGCTGGTTGCGTCGACTCGTTCAACTCGATCAAAGCAATCATCTAAGCCAATCTGAATTGATAGCTCTCGGGGAATGATGCGGATCTGCTCTTGAATGGGTTGCTTAGGTGCTGCTAGTCCTGAAGGCTGAGCGGTGCTGTTGGGGCTGGAGGTAGGAACTGTCGTTGCTGCAACGACTGCTGACTCATTGCCTGCTGTCTTTGTGGAGGTTGAGGTTGTTGCTGAGCTGGGTGGGTGGATCTCTTGCTGAGATCGCTGCGTCGAAATGGTTTGAACGATTGGGGGAACCAAATCCTGTGCGCGCAGTGGAACTGCTTCCGCTAACATTCCATCTCGGTCTTGAATGCGGAAATAGCTAGGTAATAGACGCTTGTTACCCGACATCCCTTCGTTGTCTAAACGAACCACAGCGCCTGCCTCACAATAGGACAAGGCCTCGGCAGAGTAGCCGCCTAGCCAGAGCTGCAGAGAACCATCGCGCTTAACGGCGGTTACAGCTCCCGCACTGCCATAGGGCGATCGCTCTTTCAGGCCTAGTTTGGTGAGCTGGCGGTTCTGGAGTTTGGCCTTGGCAAGTTGGGGCTGTTGGTCCAGGCCTAGGCTTTGTTGTAACCGAGCCGTTGTACCTTCGAGGGTATTGCCTAGGGTCTTGTTGGCGCTGGATTGCCAGAGTTGCTGGGTGAGGCAATAGGTGAGTAGGCCAACGGGACCTGCTTGGCTTTCAAATTCTACGGCCACTTCTCGGAGTTGGCTGGCCCGTAGAATGACGGCGTTGTTTTCCTTGCTGTTGCCTTGGGCCGATAGTGCCTCTTCTCGCTGGACTTCTAGCTTTTGATGAAGGCTATCGAAGGGAGCAGGGGAAGGGCTAAGGCGCGATCGCGCCCTTAAAGCAGTGGAATTAACACTGAGAGCGGGCAAGGCATAGCTGGTGTCCAGGATGGCTAGGACGCGATCGCTAGGCAAGGCTGTCAATAGGCTGAGCAGGCTTTCCTCGGGCCAGTCTGACAACCGACCATCGCTATCGCTGCTGTCATGGAGAACCAGTGTGCGCTGGGAGTTACTGCCTTCACTGGTGCTGACGCTGCTGCCGTAACCACTGAAGTGGAATAGTGCTGTGTCGTTGGGACCCATCTGGCCGAGGAGATGGTCAATGATGCTCCCCTGCACTTTGACACGGGTGGCCTGGCGATTGCTCAGAGTGAGGATGTTCTTTGGCTTAAAGTCGAAGCGGTGGATCAGTAATTGACGCTGTAGTTCAAGGTCGTTGACACAGCCTCTTAGTTGCGGGTAATGAGCTGCATCGCCACTGTAATGATTGATGCCAACGAGGAGGGCAAATTTCTGTTCAGCCGGAGCTGCTAGGAGCTCGCCGGAGCGCTGACTCTGTTGGGACCAGCTAGGACCGCCCAAGGCCCAGCCTGCTAGGGTCACTGCCGATGCCTTGAGCAGCGATCGCCGCTTAAATCCCATGAAATATCCTGATGATGCTTCCCCGTTTCAATGCCCCTGGGGATGGTTTGTAGGGCTGGTCAACCTGGACCATCTCCATCATACAAATTTAGGTTTGCATTGGGCTGTTCACGGACGTTCCTAAACTATAAAGTTTTCTATTGCTTGTTGGTCCCAGTTTCGGTTTTTTCGCTGAGGTGGATCAAAAAAACCGAAGGCGAGCGCTGGCTTGCCTTCGGCTGAATGCTTCGCAGACATGGTATGCCATGTCCCTACCAAGGCTTTACCCTGATTTTCTTTTATTGATCGTGCATGGCACGGGCTAGTTCTGCCGCAACCTTGGGGCGAGAGAACTCTGGGGGAGGCATTTCCCCAGCGCGGAGCAAGGCGCGAACCTTGGTGCCAGAGAGGTGAATTCGCTCTTCGGGCGTGCTGGGACTAGTCTTGCTGGTAGCCATACCTTCGGTGCGCTTGCAGTAGAAGGCATGCTCAAACTTCATGGGCGAAATCCCCAGTTCGCCGGGGTCAAACTGATTGAAGATCTTTTGAGCGTCATAGGTGCCGTAGTAGTCGCCCACACCAGCATGGTCGCGACCGACGATGAAGTGGGTGCAGCCATAGTTCTTACGAATCAGGGCGTGGAAAATGGCTTCCCTGGGACCGGCATAGCGCATGGCCGAAGGGTTGATCGCGAGAATCACCCGTTCCTTGGGGAAATAGTTCTCCATCATGATTTCGTAGCAGCGCATGCGAACATCTGCGGGAATGTCGTCGCTCTTCGTAGCACCCACGAGCGGGTGGAGGAAGAGGCCATCGACGGTTTCCAGGGCGCACTTGATGATGTACTCATGGGCACGGTGGATGGGGTTGCGAGTTTGGAAACCAACCACGGTTTGCCAGCCACGCTCGCGGAATTGCTTGCGGGACTCAGCAGGGTCGATTTGGTAAGCCGGGAAGAGGGGGTGGTCATCTCGTTCTAGCAGCCATACGGGACCGGCTAGGTTGATCTCGCCTTGTTGATAGACCACGGCGACGCCGGGGTGCTTGTCTTCTTCGGTGCCGTAGACGTTTTTAGCTTCTTTTTTCTTGTCGTAGCTGTATTTTTCGGTTAGCTCTAAGACGCCAACGAAGCGACCCGTTTCGTCATCTAAGCGCACTAGGCTGCCTTCGCTGAGGGGAGCAGCGATGTCTTCGCTAACGGAAAGCGTGACGGGGACGGACCAGGGAAGACCGCTGGCTAGGCGCATGTCTGTGACGACGGGCTCGTAGTCTGCCTTGCCCATGAAGCCTTCGATGGGGCTGAAGCCGCCAATGGCAATCATCACGAGGTCTGATACGGCTCGTTGATCAAGCTGTACCCGAGGCAGGCTATCGGCCTGGGCTAGAAAATCTTTCTTCTGGGCCTCACTGACGAGGCGATTAATTAATGTTCCGCCGTGGGGCGCGATTCCGTCTTGTTGCTGAGTCAATGTTGTTTTACTCCCTTGCGTCCAGCTTTTTATCCTAGCTTGAGGGGTGGGCCTAACCAAGTGTCGATCAAAAAAGGAGCCTTCTTTATGAGAAGACTCCTTGGGAGATTAATGATTAAGCCTAAACGCTAGATTTGGATACGCCGCTTGAGGCGATCGCGTCTATGCCATTTCAAATCTACGCTTCCTCGATGATGCCGTAGAAGATACCGCGAATTTTGACATCCACGGGCTCTTTACCACCCATATCCGTATCAGAAGGCTGAACGCATTCGAAGATACCGGAGATTTCGCCAGTTTCGCTATCCACCTTGGAAACCAACATGGACATATGACCCGTGCCGTTTACATAGCGCTTGATGTTCTCCTTGCGGATTTCCTTATCATCAGCCCTGGAAGGTCTGGAAACAGCGCTGTCATAGCCAGTCGTTAGGCCACGGCCCTTGGGGTCCAAGAAGTTTGAGGTGCGGTAGGAAGGAACGCGGTAGTCACCTTCAAAGTCAGTGGAGGTGGTGATTGCGCTAGTGGCTTCACCTGTGGTGGCTTCTAAACCTTTGATGCTGAATAGGAAAGGGTATTCCTCGCCAGCAGGCATCAAAATTGTGTTGGCCTGAAAGTCCATCCCTTCCTTCTCAAAGAAGGTCAAGGTACCATCACTGTTGGCTTTTAGGGGACCGCGAACCTGGTCAATGGTGGAGGTGTAGCGTGTCAGGCTCTTGCCTTCGACGAAGGTCGCTTTTGCACGCTTGGACACGGGTTCCTGCTTGATGAAATACTCCAGGGGCTCAACGCAGAGCGCGGTGAGTTCGTAGGAGGTTCCATCATCTAGGGGAATAGAACCACGGACCGTTTGATCGATCTGGGGGCAGCTGTTGGCTAGACCCGTATTCAGGATGTCTTCATAGCTCAGACCCTTAGGCACTGCTTGGGCAGCATCACTAAAGACCGTGACTGCAAACAGACATAGGGCGCAAACCGCCCCGATAAAAGCTCGAAACCGCATATTAGACCTCAAAAGATCGCTTGTTGATATCAAACCCTGTCATGGCTATATGGGCGATCGCGCAGCAGGTAGTTGCCGAATATTAAGTATCGACTCATACCCCTGCTCCACACCCGACCCAAATTTGGGATGTAAATGATCTAATTCTCTATGATCACCGCACGTTTGAATCACTCTGTTGGAATTCTACCGAATGGTGAGATCCCTCTAAAATTTGGCCTTGGGTTACGATGGTTTCGCTTTAAACGTCGTGTGATCAGTAATGCCTGAGGATACTGCCAGCCTAAGTCCAGAAATTGCGGCCATGGCCCAGTCCGTTCGAGATCTAGCCCAGGCTCGTGATGGTGACGTGGAAGCCTTGCTGAGTCTGCTTCGCCTGCTAGAACAGCTACATCGCGAAATTGAGGATGGCCCCTTCCGGCAAGCCTTACCGACCAATCGCCGAGCGCTTTATCGACTTCTTCAAGATATGGAGCGAGCTGGAGGATGGCCTTATATCCCTCGCTTGCGGCTGCGATCGATTATGCATTGGATCGAAGAGCTTGAAGACCCTGAAGATGAGCTTCTGGAGGAGGTTTAAGCGAATGCGGATTGATTTTGTTTCAAATTATTAAGTACTGCTCTCAGGTCAATCCCTCAGCGTTGTTTTCATGGCCTCGTAGCCTTGTTTAATCAAGCGAAAGGGGCTGGCTAGCTTGTTGCGACTCTAGCCAGCCTTTTTCTGATGAGGGACGGGGGACTTGGATGAGCACAACTCGATCCATAAATCTCTACAGGCCGCCGCCAAAGCTTCGGAGCAATTTGGGGATGTCTTGGAATTCCTCGGAGGCTTTTAGGAGTGCTCCCACGTTGATGCGCATGTTTGTGGGATAACGACGGAGCATTTCAATGGCGCTGATTTGGCCGTCATCTGCAAGGGATAGGATGATGGCTGCGCGGAGTGCCTGAGCCCCGGCTTCGTCGGAGGAACGGGGAGCGATAATCTGTCCCAGCTTGTTGAGTATGCTTTCCCCTAGGCCACTGTTGAGGAACTGGTCTGCTTGGACCACGTTGAAGGGGATGGTCATTCCCAGAAGCTGTCCTGCTTGTTTACTGTCTTGGTCCGCTATGCGGAGGACGGTACGGAGGTCGCCTTTGGCCTGTTTACCACTGGTTAGGCCTTCGATGTCGCTGACAGAAATGGAGCGGTTGAGAGGCCCGATGATGAGGGTGATGTTTTCGGCGGAGCGGGCGGTTCCACTGCTGAAAAGGATGCCGAGGCCGACGGTGAGGCCGAGGGCGAGATGAATGGGTCGCTGGAAGGCTCGCTTCATGCTGGTTTGTAGGTCAGGATTGCTTTTCCAGTATGCCTGGTGAATTTCGGTTTATTGAGGCGATGCTGAAGGATTTCTTTATAGGAGATCGAGCTATCGGTTCGAGGCTAGAGCAGTGGGATGGCGTCGTAGATGCGGTGGGCCATGGTGAGTTTGCTGCTGGAGGGGAGGGACGTTGGCTGGCCTTGGGCTGGGATAAATTGGCCCTGGTTGCGATCGCTCCCAAAGCCTGCTCCCGCCTGATCCACGGGATTAGCAATGATGGCATCTAGACCTTTGCGCTGGAGTTTGTCTTGGGCTGGGGTGACGATGTCGCCGGTCTGGGCGGCAAAGCCAATAATTTTTTGGTGGGGCTGCTTTTGTTGAACGAGGGCGGTTATGAGGTCTGGGACAGGGCTGAGGGGAAGGGGATTAGGTAGTTCAGCTTTAGGCAGCTTGGTGGAGGCTGGGTGAGTCGGCTTTAAGTCGGCAACGGCGGCAGCCATGAGTAGCCAGTCCTGCTGGGGCCAGGCGGTCTCTAGGGCCTGTTGCATTTCGGCGGCGGTGGTGACGGGGTGGCAGGGGATACCCTGGGCGATCGCTAAATCAGCGCTGTGCATGGGGCCATGAATGAGGGTGACTTGGGCACCGCGATGGTGGGCTGCGAGGGCCAGGGCTACGCCCATGCGGCCCGTGGAGGGGTTGCCGATAAAGCGCACGGCGTCGATGAATTCTTGGGTGCCGCCGCCGCTGATGAGAATGCGTTTGCCTGTGAGGTCTCGCTCTCCCAGATGATGGATGTCGGATTGGTGCAGGAGGGATTCGAGCTGAGCCAGTAGCTGGGCGGGTTCGGCCATGCGGCCTGTGCCCTGGCGATCGCAGGCGAGCAGGCCAGTTCCCGGAGCCGCACTGTGGAAGCGAGGGTCGGTTTGCACCTGATTCCAGTTCTTTTGGACTGCTTGCTGCTCCCACATGTCGGTGTTCATGGCGGGAGCCAGCAGGACGGGGCAAGTTGATGCCAAGACGGTATTGGTGAGGAGATTATCTGCCGCACCATGGGCTAGCTTGGCTAGGGTATTGGCGGTCAAAGGGGCAATCAGCATGACTTCTGCCCATTCGCCCAGCTCAATGTGGAGGGGGCGTCCCTGGGTGGCGTTCCAGAAATCTGCGTCGGTGAGGGCGGGCTGGCGACAGAGGGTGCTGAAGCTAAGGGGCGTGACAAACTGCTGAGCCGCATCCGTGAGGATGGCCCGCACATCAGCCCCAGCTTTGCCGAGGGTTGATGTGAGTTGGCAAACTTTGTAGGCCGCGATGCCGCCGCTGATGGCGAGGAGAACACGGCGGTCTTTCCAATCAGACAAAATTTTGAGGTCGCTTTCGGTTTGGAAATGAGAACATGGCAATGCCATGTTCCTTGGTTGCTCAGGGAGAGACTTCTGTATCCCTAGGATTCGTCGAAGGATTGTAGGTCCAGCAGGTGAATGTAGGGTTCGATCAGCTCGGGGCGCTGGAAGGCGATCGCCCGCAGTAACTGCCAGTCATTCAAGCTTTCAAACGCAGAGCTGTAATCGTCTTCTTCCAGGCGTTCAGCGAGTTTCGCGACGCTCTCGGGGGTGAACTCAGCCAGCTTTTCTTTGGAAACGGTGAAAGTTGCCATGGCATTGGAGTAGGTTAAGGCTCAGTCCCCAGCTAGTCGTGTGTCTCTGAGATGGAGCGCTCACGAGGGAACTGTCTTAATTTTAGCAATGGGAAGGGGCGCTACCGAATTAAGAGAGGATGCTAGGATCATTCTTAATCTTTGAGCGTTGAGCAATTGAAGCTCTTGTCGCTCAAGATTCTGGGGAATTAGCTCAGCTGGTAGAGTGCTGCGATCGCACCGCAGAGGTCAGGGGTTCGAATCCCCTATTCTCCATTGGCTCGAATATTTAGGTTCAGACGGCAAGTTGTAGCTGCCGGAATTTGGGCTGAACTGAGGTGGATTGAGGCTTGCTGCCGCCGAGGTTGGAGAGGGTGATGCCCAGGAGGCGGACTTGGCGATCACGCTCCACATGCTCTAGCAAAAGCGCCTTTGCTCGGTCGAAGATCTCGGGTATGGGCAAAGGCTGGTCAAAGGTTTGGCTGCGAGTAACCTGTTGGTAGTTGGCGTATTTGATCTTTAGGGTGAGGGTATGGCCGCTACCGGGAACCTTAGCCATTCGCTCGGTGACGCTCTGGGCAATGGCTTCCAGGGCGGTAGTCATTTCGCTCAGGCTGGCTAGGTCTTGGGCAAAGCTGTTTTCTGCACCGACGGATTTTCGGATGCGGTTGGGATTGACGGGGCGGTTGTCTTGGCCCCTGGCGATGCGGTAGTAGTGGCTGCCGATCTTGCCGAAGCGATCGCGCAGATCCGCCTCTTCCCATTGCTTCAGGTCTGCCCCGGTGCGGATGCTGTGGCTGTGCATCTTGGCGGCGGTGGCGGGACCGATGCCGTGGAATTTTTCGATGGGAAGCTGGTCGATGAAGGCTTCTGCCTGGTCTGGTGCAATCAGAAAGAGCCCATTGGGCTTGTCTTCGTCGGAGGCCATTTTGGCGAGGAACTTGTTGAAGGAGACTCCGGCGGAGGCGTTGAGGCGTGTGGTTTGGCGAATTCGCTGCTTGATCTCGCGGGCGATCGCCATGGCTGAGCCCCGAGGATGCTCGGTCACGTCCAGATAAGCCTCATCTAGGGACAGCGGTTCTACGAGGTCGGTGTAGCTGTGGAAAATTTCGCGAATCTGCTCCGACACTTCTCGATAGACGTCAAACCGCATCTTGGCAAAGATCAAGTGAGGGCAGCGCTTCACTGCGTGGCGGGAGGGCATGGCGGAATGGATGCCAAACTTCCGGGCCTCGTAGCTAGCCGCTGCCACGACGCCTCGGCTGTGGGGGCCACCACCGACGACTAGGGGCCGACCTCGATATTGGGGATGGTCTCGCTGCTCGACCGAAGCGTAGAACGCATCCATATCCACGTGGATGATTTTGCGAAGCACAGCATTAGGGCCCAATCTTTGATTACCCCGATCTCTAGTGAGTAGTATAGCTGTTCTTTAATCTGGCGTGGATTTGCCGGACCTTGGATCTAACTGGGTGTTGCTGGATTGCTCGACGTACCATTTTCGCCAAGCTGTCGAACTCCGCAGGGCCAGCCAGAGCAGCATCAGGGCAATAATGCCTCCTTGGGTGGGCGCATCAAAGGCCAATAGGACAAGGCTGATGCAGAGGATATCTTCGGCCAGGTTGAACCAGAACGGCAGGCCCTGGAGGCGAAAGACCCAGCCGGTTTGGACCAGTTGAATCACCAGGGCAAGGGCACCGCCAACGCAGCCTAGGGCGATCGCAGGGGCCAGTTCTAAGCCGAACTTGAGCGCAACGGTGCTGCCTAAAATTCCGCCCGCTAGGGGACTAAAGATGATTTGAATAGTTTGCTGAATGCGCTGACCCAGTAGGTTCTTGGAGAGGAATAGTTCACAGAGGGTCCAGCTCACCAGAATGCCGATTAGGACCTGGGGGTGAATGCGAGACAGCAGCGGCACTTCATCCCAAAGGGACATGCTGCGGGCAAAGCCAATGACTAAGAGCGGTAGAGCAATGCGCAAGCCGCCAGCAGCGGACGCAGATAGGGAAGCGAGGATAGCGATCATGCCCTGGGTCAATGAGAGAAGTCTTAATGGGAGAAGTCGTTAGATACAGTCATGGTCACATCACTGAGAACATGAATTGAATATTTATTGGCTGCCAAAGCACTTTTGTGGCAGGCGGTGATGTGGCATTCCAATGTCCTAATCGTAAATCGTTCAGGCCGTTGCCATCACTGCACAGTCGCTTCGAGGCATTTGAGGTGTGTGGCCTATGACAGGCTGATTAACTGTTAAGCATTAAGGGTTAAAAGGGCTGATGGTAATGGAACAATTGGGGATGAAGCAGGTGTTGCGGAAGGCATTAATCGCGGAGCGGCAAGGGCTCTCCTCCTCCCTGTGGCAGGTTAAGAGCCATGAGCTATGTCAGCAGATTATGGGGGCAGAGCTGTTCCAACAGACTAAAACGGTGCTGGCCTTCTTGAGTTTTCGTCAAGAGCCGAGTTTGACGGCATTGTGGCATTCTCCTGCGGGACAGCAAAAACGCTGGGGAATACCGCGTTGTGTGGGCAAGACTCTCGTCTGGCACGATTGGAAAGTCGGTGAACCTTTGGTGAGCGGGGCCTTTGGCATTCAAGAGCCTACCCAGGCTGCGCCGATGATTGATCCAGCTGAGGCGGATTTAATCTTGGTGCCCGCAGTGGGATGCGATCGCCAGGGCAACCGCTTGGGTTATGGAGGTGGCTTTTATGACCGTCTGCTCAGCCGCGATGATTGCCAAGACATTCCGACGATTGGCATTGTCTTTGAATTTGCACGGTTGGCTCAACTCCCCAAGGATCCCTGGGACTGTGCATTGGATGCAGTTTGTACGGAGCGAGGCTATTTCCCGGCTGATGATGAGGTTGATTTGGGTTCCCATGATGTGGGTTAGCTGTTCATAGCAAACCGCTAGGATAGAGAGCTGGCGCAGCGGGAATATGCCCGCTTTTTGCATGTGGTTTCTTGGGGGCTCTATGAACATTCTTTGGCTGCTGGTGCGGGAGTCGGGCTGGCTGGTGGTGCTGGCTGTGCTGGCGGGTTTGGTGAGTGGAGGCTGTAGTGCCAAGCTGATTTCGCTGATTAATGATGCGGTGAAGGAGCCGTTGCAGCCGGGGCTGGCGTTGCAGTTTTTTGTATTGCTGGCGATCGCCCTCCTCGCCTCCCCCATTTCCCAATTTCTCCTCGTTCGACTCTCCCAGGACGCGATTTATCGTCTACGTCTCAAGCTCAGCCGCCGCATCATGGCTGCGCCCCTAGCTCAACTGGAAGGGCAGGGAGCCAATCGGCTGCTGGCGGTGCTGACCGATGACGTGACGAACTTGTCCAATGCCGTTTTTGCCATTCCGTTCCTCTGCATTGATGGGGCAATCATTATTGGTTGTTTGGTCTACCTTGGCGTGTTGTCAAGACCGGTGCTAGGGGCTGCTGTCTTGATGATGATCTTCGGCATCACCACGGTGCAGTTCATCCTCGGCAAGGCCCAGCGCTACCTCAAGCGGGCGCGTAATGAACAGGACCAGTTGTTCAAGCATTTTCGAGCGATTACCGATGGCATCAAGGAGCTGAAGCTCAATGCTCGCCGCCGCCAGGGCTTTCTGGATCAGCAACTGTCCGTCAGTGCGGATGCTTCGCGGCGTTATTCCACTTCGGCATTGAACCTATTCGCCTTGGCAACGGTTTGGGGCCAGATGCTGTTTTTTGCGATCGTTGGAGGGTTGGTATTGGGCTTGCCCCGGCTAATGACCATCGACCCGCTGGTGCTGTCGGGGTTTGTGCTGACGCTGACTTATCTGATGCGCCCGTTTGAGTCGCTGATGCAGCGGCTGCCAGTGCTGCTGAAGGCCAATGTGTCGTTGCAGAAAATTGAGGAGTTGGGCTTTAGCTTGGAAGCTGAGGCTGAGGATTTGTCTGCTGGGTTGCTAAAACCAGTGCAGCTCTTCCAGTCGCTCCAGTTTGAGGGTATTTCTCACCATTACGGTGGTGGTGCGGAGGACTTTTGTTTAGGGCCGGTGGATTTGAGCTTTAAGCCGGGCGAGATTGTTTTTATTGTGGGGGGCAATGGCAGCGGTAAGTCGACGCTGGCGAA
This sequence comes from uncultured Pseudanabaenaceae cyanobacterium, assembly GCA_938021205.1. Taxonomy (GTDB): domain Bacteria; phylum Cyanobacteriota; class Cyanobacteriia; order PCC-9006; family JAAUQQ01; genus JAAUQQ01. The sequence continues at coordinate 6,341 of CALIGI010000271.1, read as the reverse complement.
GATTGTCACGGGTCTCTATAGCGCTGAGGATGGGGCGGTGTTGTTGAATGGCGATCGCGTCACGCCTGCAAACCTGGAGTGGTATCGGCAACATTTTTCGACGGTGTTTGTGGACTTCTATTTGTTCCATCAGTTGCTGGGCCATGAGGCGACAGCGGCTGACTTGGATGAACAGGCCAGGCAATATCTCAAGGATTTACAGATTGACCATAAGGTTGAAATAAAAGAAGGGCAGCTCTCGACGACTTCTCTGTCCCAGGGACAGCGCAAGCGCTTGGCCTTGCTGACGGCTTATTTAGATGACCGTCCGATTTATCTGTTTGATGAGTGGGCGGCGGATCAGGACCCGACGTTTCGGGCGCTGTTTTATGAGGAGATTTTGCCGAGGTTACGCGATCGCGGCAAGCTCATCCTCGCCATCAGCCACGACGACCGCTACTTTAGCCTCGCCGACCGCGTCATTAAGCTGGACTACGGCAAAATTGAATACGACCGTTGCCCTGCCAGTGCTAGAGGTGAGACCGTTTAGAATAGAAGCAATTCCATGGCTCCATGACCTTCGCTGCCCAGCGACCTAAGACACCTCCGGCATCAGCCATTGCGACTGAGACTATTGCTCCCACAGCAGCGCTGGACCTGGCGCTAGATGTTGGTTTACCGACCGAACTCTACAGTGACGAGCCTCCCTGGGAAACTGATCTTCATCTGCATCAGATTCTCTTGCTGCTGACTTGCTTAGAGTGGATTTGGGAAGAACGCCAGGACTTTTACGCCACCGCCAACTCGTCTGTTTATTACAGTCCCCAAAAAATCACATCTCGGGACTTTCGTGGTCCTGATTTTTTTGTGGTTTTGAATACGGAGCGTAAGCTGCGCAAAAGCTGGGTGCTCTGGGAAGAAAATTACAAGTATCCCAATTTCATCGTCGAGATTTTGTCAGGAAGCACAGCCCAAGTGGACCGTACAACGAAGAGAGATCTGTACCAAGATATTTGGTGAGTGCCAGAGTACTTTTGGTTCGATCCATTCACCCTAGAATTTGAGGGCTTTTCCCTCGTCAATGGAACTTACCAGTCCATTGAAGCAACGGATGCTGGTTGGCGTTGGAGTGAACAACTTCAGCTCTATTTTAGGTTTGCATGGGGATAAGCTTCGATACTTTAGCCATGATGGGCAACTGATCTCAGCTCCAGATGAGGCTGCTAAGCAGGCTCAAGCAGAGGCAGAGGATGCCAAGGCAGAGGTTTGAGATTCTAAGGCAAAAGCTGCGAGCCCTCGGCATTGACGCTGAGGTTGGGGGATTTTATCTCAGGGCTAGCTTTCCTCTCCTGTTTGTTGGGCTCCTCCCGTAAAATTGAATAACTTCCCTCAAACTCAGGAGTAATCGGTCATGGATGGATTAGTGAGTGCATTGCCCCATTGGCTAAACCTGGGCACGGCTCTTGAATTACTCCTCGCTATTAGTTTGAGTGCGGCAGCAGGGTTTCGGGTTTTTGTGCCGCTGTTGGTGATTAGCCTTGCAGCTGTGGTTGGCCATTTTGACTTGCCCAGTAGCCTCGACTGGATGGAGACAACCCCAGCGGTGATTTTGCTGACGCTGGCCTGTCTGCTGGAGATCGGTGGCTATTACATTCCTTGGTTCGACCATGTCCTCGATACGATCGCTTCTCCCGCTGCGGTCATTGCTGGAACGGTTGTGGCAGGCTCCTTCGCGCCGGATAGCATGGGGCCTGTGGCCCAGTGGACGCTGGCTTTTGTGGCGGGTGGTGGTACGGCTGGTCTGACCAAGACCCTGATGAATATCCTTCGTATTGGCTCGACGGCGACCTCTGGAGGCTTGGCCAATCCAATTTTGTCTACGATTGAGTTGGTTGCGGCAACGGGATTGTCTTTGCTGGCAGTGACTGTTCCTGCGTTGGCAGGCGTTGTCGTTTTGGTGCTGATGGTGCTGGCGGGGCAGAAAATTTGGCAGTTGGTGGGCAAGATGCGCTCTAGCGCTGCTACCGCTGAAGGTTAGCCTTGCTGTGGCTGTGGCAGCTTGAGCGACTCAATGCGGTTCTCAGCCCTTGGCAAATTTTTCTTTTACAAGATATTTTGGGCATTCTCAAGGGTCGTGAGGCTGGCTGGACTGTCAGCTTCGCGATCGCATATCGCAGCAGGGAGCAAGTTTCGTGGCTAAGGATGGGATTGAGAATTTGATGACAACGATGATGCCTGGGAACGGTTCTGAGGAAGGGAAGCTTCCCAGTTTTTCTATCATTCTGGAAACCGAGAACTTGGCCCAGGCAGATTTGCAAGGGTTGCTGCGATCGCTGTCCTGCCTCGATGCCCAAACCCCTTCTCCTCGCGTGGCCAACGAAGTCTTACTGATTGATAGCGGTGATACCCCGGCTTTGCTGCTAGAGCAAATTTGTCAGCAATACCCCTGGCTAAAGGTGGCAGAAGCTCCTGAGGGGACTGAATATTACGATGCCAAAATGCTGGGAGCGCGATTAGCTACGGGCGAGGTAGTTGTGTTCTACGACTCCGACTGTCTTTATGAGCCTGACTGGCTCTATCAAATTTTGGTGGGTTTCCAGCGTCCCGGTGTTCAAGTGGTGGCTGGCGAAACTCGCACTAGCGGTGTGGGTCTTTATGGCACAGCCATGGCCATCAGCTATATCTTTCCGCAGTACTCCGGCGAGAGCGATCTTCAACCTGCCTCCCAGTATTTTCTCAATAACGTTGCCTTCCGCCGTGACTTGTTGATGAGTTACCCCATCCCCCGCGATTTGCCACTGTATCGAGGTAATTGCGTGGTCCATGCACGGCAGTTGGTTGAGCTAGGCCAAACAATCTGGCGGCAGCCCTTGGCGCGGGCAAGCCATGCGCCGCCGAATGGATTGGGGCATTTCTTCTGGCGTTTTTTGCTAATCGGCCATGACTACTATTGGCAGCAGCAGTTGTTGCAAGACGGTCCGAAGCGAGAGTCTGTCGCGAATCAAGAGCAGGTGGAGCCCACGGGGGGCTGGGTGGCGAAGCTGCAAATTTTTAAGGATCGGATGACGAAGTTGGTGGCAGCGGATTGGCGGCATGCTGCGTTTTTCCCGTTCTCTATTCCAGTCATTATTGTTTCCGCTTTACTGATTGCAGCCGGGTATTGGGTCACGGCGCTGAAGCCTAAGTATTTGCTGGAAGCTTGCGATCGGCTTGCAATCGAAATTTAGTCAGGTCTTTGGTAGCAGAAGTCTCAAGTTGGCCTGGGCTAAACTAGTAAGAGATACCGCTGGTAGGTCTATCCGTGAGCAAAACTCAGCTACGTCTAGCCATCAATACCTGGGTCGCCGCGACTTGGGAGGAATACCTAGAGCAGCTAGAAGGCCCAGCCTATGAGAAGGCTCAGGGCTATTATCACCACGACCACATGAGGCTAGAGATGCTGCCAGTTGGCTTTGACCATGCAAATAACCATGTCATTGTGACTTTTGCGCTCAGTTTGTTTGCCATGGTGCGGGGAATCCCAATTTGTGGATTGGACAGTTGCAGTTTTCGCAAAATGGGTGTGCGGGATGCTCAACCTGATCTGGCTTATTACATTGGAGCGCGATCGCAGCTCATTCCTAGGGGAACTAATATTGTTGATTTGGATCGCTATCCGCCCCCAGATTTAGCGATTGAGATTTCGAAGACGACGATTGTGGATGACTTGGGCAGTAAGCGTCATCTGTTTGAGGCGATGGGGGTGAAGGAGTATTGGGTGGTGGATGTGGAGAAGGCGGAGATTGTGGCCTATGCCATCCAGCAGGAGGGGTCTCTGCGGATTGCTCGGTCTCAGGTACTCGAAGGCTTGGAGATTGCTGTTTTGGAAGAGGCTTTGAGGCGTAGTCAGGAGACGGACCAATCGGCTGTGGGAGCTTGGCTGATGCAGCAGTTTCAGCAATAGCTTTGGGTTTTGCTCCATGGCGAAGCAAAGAAGCAGGGACGAGAGATTCGTAACTTTGATCAAGCCGTTTGAGAGGAAAGTCGCTTTGAGATTGTGATGCGGGGGAACTTGGCGAAGTTCTCGCAGTATGAGTCGCTGAAGAACTATTTGCTGGGGACAGGCGATCGCGTTCTGGTAGAAGCGAGCCCTCGCGATCGTATCTGGGGCATCGGCTTAGCGGAAAGCGATCCCGCATCCCAAAATCCCTACGACTGGAAAGGACTCAATCTACTGGGCTTTGCCCTTATGGCTGTGCGCGAGCAACTTCGAGAGAATGGCTAGCGTGGGTTGCTAAATGTCTTGGACTTCAAGTTCAATCCCTTCGTAAATTTCAGCGACTGTGATTTCTACTTCAATCGAAGTTAACTGAACGGTATCCTCCAGGCTTTCATAGGCTCGATACTGCCAAAAGCCTTCGTTAGTGCGGGTATATAGCTGAACTTCAATGTCGTACTGGTTTACGAGAACATATTCTTGCAAGCTGTCCAGCGAGCGGTAGCGCTTGAATTTCTCAGTTTGGTCGTACTCCATTGTGGACTTGGATAGAACTTCAATCACCAAACAGGGATTGGTTAAGGTGTCTTTCCGATTGTTGTAAGGGGCTGGTTCGCCTGCGACTGCCATTACATCGGGATAGGTTGCTCTCTGATGTTTCTCAATCCACACCTTCACATCGCCGCAGAATGGCCTAAAAGCTTTGCCTTTTAAGGCGTACTTCAAAAAGGCTGCAATATTCAAGGCCAGCGCATTGTGATTAAAAGTGCCACCTGTCACAGCCACAATCTCCCCGTCATGAAATTCACTTCTAGATTCTGCTTGCTCTTCCAGGGCAAAGTATTCTTCTAGGCTGTAGCGCTTGGGGGGAGCAGTCGCAGTCTTCTCGATGGCTTGCATAAGCTTTCCAAGAATCTCGATAGTTCAATCGGTAACCTGATTGTAGCGTTGCTAAACCTCGCGGATAATGCCGTCGCCTTCAATGCTTAGTTGTCTGCCGCGCCAGTGAATGCGATCGCCAAAGGCCCCCGCTAACCAAATCCCAAACGTCATCAAATCCCGCAGCGACAACAGCCAAAACCATTGCGATAGCTTTGGTGCGCCGACCTGCTGAGCTGCCACCCAAGCCTGGAAATAGCGGACCAAAATGGTCAGGGCTGAGAGGGCGATTGCCCACCCCGCAAACCGCGTCACCACCAGCAGCGGTAACACATAAACCAGCCCAAAACAAACCACCTGACCGTAATAAACGGGCCCGCGATTAAACCGAATCGTCCTAGCCCAACGCAGCTCCCGCCGCCAGACATCGCCCAGGCTTTCCTGTCCCGTATCCGACTCCAAAATCAAGTGAGATAACTCCACGCGATAGCCCGCCGCCGCAACACGCTTGCCCAGGTTGTAGTCTGAGCCAATGCGATTGAGGTGCAATCCCCCCGCTGCCTCCAGCGCCTCGCGCCGCATGGCCATAGTCACCCCGATCGCAAACTTAATTCCCCCATCCATCGCTCGGGCCACCAATGCACTGGGAATAAAGTCACAGCAGCGATTCAGTGAAGCCAGCGCTGCCCCAACGAAGCGAGGCCGATGGGCCACATAGGCACAGGTGACCATGCCGAGGGTTGGATCGACCAGGGGAGCTGTGACGGTGTGAATGTAGTCCGGGGCCACGCAGATATCGCTGTCGGCAAAAATGATTACGTCATAGCGGCATTCCGGCACGAGGTAGCTGAGGCTGCTGTCCTTGTGGTTGGCACCACGAGGCTCTAGGCCGGTGAAGAGTTTGACACGTTGGGGATAGGCTTCGCGTAGGCGTTCGATGACTGGGACCGATGGGTCAGCGGGGTCCACTACGCCAAAGATGACTTCGTAATCCTGCCAGTCCTGATTGCAGAACGAGGACCAGTTTTCCCAGGCTCCGGCGTCTAGGCCGCAGCAGGGCACGAGGATGGAGACACCTTCGTCGATGCCTGGGTCGAGTTTTGGGGGATGGCGGAAGAATTTTGTTGTGAAGTAGGCACAGGCTAGGTAGAACGCGATCGCTCCCATCATCAGCCCCGCCAAAACCACCGTCAGCCCCAACCTAAGCCAATCCAGAACAGCCATCCAATCCAGCACAGCAAGCCCATCCAGATGCACATCACCCCACCAGAATAGGTCGCCGCGTCACCATCAACACCGTAGGGTGGGTTTCACAAACCATTGCCCAACTGCAACTCACCCATCCCGCAGAAACCCACCAAGCTTTTGCCTTTGCCAAGCAGGCTTGGTGTATCCAGAGGCTCAGTGCATTTTGGCGAACCAGGTCGAGGGAGATTGGCAGTTGTTTTTGCCGGAGCAGGAGATTGCGACTGGGGAAGTGATAAGTGAGGGCGATCGCGATTGACCA
>CALIGI010000270.1 GCA_938021205.1 uncultured Pseudanabaenaceae cyanobacterium | reverse complement strand
ATCCTCTCCCCTAGCCCCTCTCCTAAGGTCACGGGGAACCGAGACAAGTTGAAAACCCTCGGTTTTGCGTTCGGTTCCCTTGCTCCTTTAGGAGTAAGGGCTAGGGAAAGAGGTCGGCTGTTTGGCTGTCGAACTCAGGTTGGACAGGTAAGGCATGCCCTAAGTGATTCGGCAAAGGACTATAGAGAGAAGGAAACCCGTGGCCACAGAACAAGTTCTGGTGCAAGCCACGGGTATTGAGTCAGGGTGCATCTACCACTTATTAGTACTGAGTCAAAATAGCTCCTCCGGAAAATCCCCAAACTAATCCGAACATTTGTGACGCTGCCTTGCGGAACGGATTTTCCAGAGGCGGCGTTTTTTAAGATGAGGAGCAGGTTGAACTTAAGGATTGCATGACGACTTCTACAATGGCGATGCCCCTATTCAAGCTAGATGCCAAGCCTTCTCCAGGGGTTTACATCGTAGGGGCTGGGCCGGGTGATCCAGAGCTGATGACGATTAAGGCAGCGAAACTTCTAGCGGCAGCGGATGCTATTTTTTATGCCGATTCTTTAGTGCCCCCCCAAATGCTTCAGGGGACGAAGGCTGATGCGATTAAGGTTCGCACTGCCAATAAAACCCTAGAGGAGATTTTGCCCCAGATGGTGGAGCAGGTGCGGGCAGGGAAAGTTGTGGTGCGTCTTCATGACGGTGATCCTTGCTTTTATGGGGCAACCCATGAGCAAATGGATGCCCTGGCCAGGGAGGAGATTCCTTTTGAAGTGGTGCCGGGGGTGAGTGCTTATCAGTTAGCCGCAGCCCGGTTGGGACTGGAACTGACGGTGCCGGGCTTGGTGCAGAGCATTATTTTGACGCGTATTAGTGGGCGTACTCAGGTGCCAGATGCAGAGGAGCTAGCCAGCCTAGCGGCTCATAAGGCGAGTCTTTGTCTATATCTCAGTGCTCGCCATGTGGAAGTCGCCCAGGAAAAGCTGATGGCCCATTATGATGCTGAAATGCCGATTGCCATTTGCTTTCGGGTGGGCTGGCCCGATGAGAAGATTTGGCTGGTGCCGCTGAGGGAGATGGCGGCGGTCACCCATCGAGAGGATTTGATTCGTACCACGATGTATGTGATTAGTCCGGCCTTGGTTGCATCTCAGGGACGGGGAGAGGGGGATGCGGTGCGATCGCGCCTCTACAATCCAGACCATAACCATCTGTTTCGAGGGGGGGCTGAGTAGTTAAGGCTCTGCGCCGTTTCCTGGACGGAATCGCAGGGAGCGGCGCAGCGCTAAGTTTGCCTAAGCCTAAGCTGTGACCAGCTTCTTTTTCAGCCAGATATCCTCGCGAGCGTGGAGATACATCGGCTCCGGCTTAAAGCGAATCGCCTGTTCGTAGGATTCCAAGGCATTACCGTAGGCCCCCATTTCCGTCAGTAGCTGCCCGCGATTGAACCAGGCTTTGTGGTCGCTGGGAGATAAGGCCGTTGCGCGGTCGTAAGCTGCCAATGCCTCAGCGTAGCGCTTGAGCTGGTAGAGGACGTTGCCGCGATTATTGTGGGCGGGGCAATGGCTGGGGTTTAGGGCGATCGCCTGGTCAAAGGCTTGTAGACCTAAGGCAAAATCTCCGGTTTTGCAGTGAGCTTTACCCTGTTGACAGTAATCTTCTGCGGGGCTGGGAGGGGTATTCGCTGCGGTAGATGGACGGTTGAATTTCATGACAGGATTCTCCAAGGACAAAACAGTGAACAGCCAAACAGGGAACAGCCCTTGCCATGGAATGTTGAAGCCATGGAAGCTGGGGCTGACTGTTCTTTATTTTGAAGAGATGCAGAGTCACTGTGCCCTGGGGATTTCTCGCCTAGACAGGATCGGTTGAAGTCTTTGAAGGGCTTGCTTTAGGCCTGCTGCCCATGTGGCACTCAGGGCTCAGCCCTTGCTGGATTGAGTTTTTGCTTGGGGTGGGTGGGATTCAGTCAGATTTATTGTGGTGCTGAGGTCTGGATAAATCGGGGACTCATCGCTCCAGCCCCCCTGGGGCAAGGACATGGCGCGGATGCCGTCGGGATCTTTCTCAAAGTTTGCTCGTAGCAGTAAGACTAGATTTGCTGGGAGTGCAAAGGTGGAGATTGCACATTTGGGCATGGTACGGCGAGTTTCTCGCTTGAAGCGCAGTAGAAGCTGTTTTTTGACGGCTTCCCCTGATTCACTCCCAGGGGGATAGGCCATTAAATCCAGTAATTCTGCATTGAACACGCCATCCCCACAGGCCCGCACAAAGCCCACGAGTTCCCGACTCTTCAGTTTCCGAGCAGTCACACAAAAGAGAGAATGCTTTAGCGCTAAGCGAAGTTTCGTCAGATCTCTGGGCGCGACTCCTGTCTTGATACATAGGCCATTTAACTCTTCCGCCACGATCGATCTCTCCACATTAAAAACAATGCGGATGTTCTTTTTCTTGGGGGTCGGTTGGGCGGAAAAAGGCCGAGGCGGGACAGCAGTCATAGGGAGGTGATTCAACAGGAAACTCAGAGCTGTTTAGGATGGGGGAGCAAGGCTCCTTTAGTCCTAATACCAGAGAGCATAGCTTGCTCAATCCTAGGCTAAGGGCTGTTCTGTCAGAACAGGTGCTTTGGTTGCCGATCTTCCAGCAATAGGACAGTGGGTGCGCTTGAATTGCACCACTTTTTGAATGATCTCAGGGTCCCGTAAGATGCCCCCATGGCCTAAGCCTTCTGTGGCGATGAACTGGGAGTTTGGCCAGCGTTGGGCGATCGCTTCTCCCTCGCTGAAGTCAATTAAGCCATCGGTGCGGTCATGGATGACGAGACCGGGCAAGGGATTATCGCCCACCATGTTTTCAATGGCGTAGTAATCCACGGGATTGCCATAGCGCTTGACAAAGCATTTCTCTATTTCCTCGCGCAGGCGATCGCTGCCACCCAGACCCTTGACAATGATATCCATCATTTTCGTAACTTGGCTCGGAGAAGCAAGACTCACCAAGCTATTGATGGCAATGGCTGTGGGCTGATTGTGCAGCAAGAATAGGCTCGAAGCCGCGCCAAAGGAATGGGCCACAATGCCATCCACAGGACCCAGCTCCCGCACCACTTGACAAATGGCTTCACCAAACTCCGGCATGCTTGTCTGGAAGCCCGATGAACGTCCATGGGCCGGGGCATCCACAGCAATGACACGATAGCCCTCATCTAGCAGGGGCTGAACAAAACCGCTGAGGTGGCTGGCGGAGGCCATCCAGCCGTGCATGAGCAGAATGGTTGGCGCTCTAACCGAACCTCCCTGGGGGGCCCAGGTGAAGGTTTGGAGATAGTGGCGGCGATAGCGTCCGTAGCGCAACAGGCGAGACTGGCTTCGCTCTAGCACTGCTTCTTCCCTGGGGCAAACCGGGAAGTAATTACGTAGCGGCGTTAGGAACATTTGGAAGGCGATGCGTCCGGCCAGGGCGGGGGATACACCTTCCAGGAAGCGCAGGCTTTGGCTAACTAGATTTTCTAGGCGGGGGCGGCGGACGGTGTGGACGGTTGTCTGGGCAGAGGTCTGGGCAGAAGTCTGTTCAGGCATAGGGGAGGATGTGGCAACAGGAAGGCGGAAGTGGAGATAAATCGACGATTAATACTGATCGCCGGACTTTCGATGGTTAAGAGCTGTAACGCCGCTTGATTCTAAGACAGTACCGGTTGGTGTCGTAGCGTACAACAGCCAGTGATCGCCGCATTCCATGCGTTCCTTGACCTGGCATTCGAGGTAGGCCAGAGATTCTTTGAGGTACGGATGGCCGTTGGCTGTTTCGTCATAGTCAATGCCTTCGAAGCGATCTACCCCAGGTTTAGGGGCTTTTTGGAAGTGGCGTTGGAGGCTGTTACTGCCCTGGGCTAGGACGTTGATGATGAAGCTAGCGCCGGGTTCTTCCAGGGTTTCGGGAAAGCCTTCTTTTGGCACTGATACGGTTATGGCGGGAGGGCTGAAGGCCGCTTGGCTCACCCAGGAGGTCATTAATCCCAGGTTGCGACCGTTACGTAGCTTGGCGCTGAGGACGCAGAGGGCTCCGGTAACGCGACCGACGGCTTGGCTGGTGCGATCGCTCTTACCCTCAACGGCCATTTGCCTAGGCGTAACTGCTTGCTTCTTGGCCTTTTGTACAGCGGCGACAAATTGTTCTCCCGCATCCTCGCATTGGCTTAAAACCGCATTGGTGGGCTTGAACTTGACCCGAATCGTCTCCATTCCCAACTGATAGCCCGCATCTTGAATTTTATTTTCCAGCATGTCCACGGCTTCACCGCTCCAGCCAAAGGAGCCAAAGGCTCCGCCGAGCTTGGTTTTATCGGCGGTGGAGATGATCACGCCTAGGGCCGTTTGGATTTGGGTTGGGGCATGGCCCGCCAGGGTGGGAGAGCCGACGATAAAGCCGTCGCTGCGTTCAATGACTTGGCGAATGGTTTCGGCGCTGGTGAATTCGCAGTTGATGGTTTCGGCTGAAGCACCGGCATCAGTGATGCCCTTGGCGATCGCCTGACCCACCGCTGCGGTATTGCCATAGGCAGAGGTGTATAGCACTGCCACATTGACATCCAGGGACTGCTGCTCCTCGCACCACTGGCGGTAGTCCATCTTCAGACGACTCAGACTATTGCGCACCAAGGGACCATGGGCCGGGGCGTAGATTTTCGCTGGAAACTCCGCTATTTCATCAATGGCGGACTCGACCTGAACAGCCTGGGCCGCATGGATGCTGTCAAAGTAATAGCGCCGGTCCTCGGCAAAGTCCCGCCAGCGCTCGTCAAATACCTCCTCGCCACAAATATGGGTGCCGAACAGCTTGTCGGTATAGGCAATGCGGGAGGCTGGATCGTAGGTGCAGAGCATGTCCGGCCAGCGCGGCGTGGGTACAAAGGCAAATTTCAGCTCATGGCCATCGCCCAGGTCGAGGCTGTCACCATCGCGTACGGTGCGGATTTTGTCGTGGTATTTTTCAGGCAGGCTCGCTTTGAGGGTTTTCGCGGCAGGGTTGGAACAAACCAGTGTGGAGTAGGTGGCAACTTCCAGTAGCTTCTCCAGAGTCACCAGCCGGTTGGGGTTTACATGGCTGAGGATGATGTAATACAGCCGCTGGTAGTACTGCAAGTCTTGGAGTTCATCCAGAAAAACATCGGTGAAAGACTCACCGGGAGGATCAATCAGGGCAACTTCCTGGGCCTGAATTAGGTAGCTGTTGGCCGTGGTGCCCTTTTGGCGAGCATATTCGATTTCAAACTTGAGACGGTCCCAGGTCCGCGATCGCAGGACCAACGTTTCGGCCCCAATTTCAGCGACTTGGACGTCACGTTGGCGAGCGGTGGTTGAAGTGGCGGAGACCATAGACCCTGCTCAATAGGTGTAAAGACTTATTACGGATCTTGCCATGAAAGTCGATGCTTTGGGGATCTAGCCTTCCTAGGGCAGCGGGAAAGACCGCTGGGCCATGGGAGCTGGAGAGAGTGAAGTCAATTTAATCTTTGACTTTGAAGTTGCTGTAAGCCGTCTGTGAAATTTAAGTGTTTTGTCAATTTTATTCTTTTTCTGCGTAATATTACCCGGTAATTTAATCCTATCGTTCTACCCAATCAATCTACTCAGTAATAACTCTGGCTCCTGCTGTTTAGATTGCGAAGCCCAGATTTAAGTAATTCTCCAGTCCGGGAATTTTAATTTATACACAGAAAGATGTGGTGTCAGCCATGGAACTATCGCTGACTCAATTTCATGTATTTGCCGCTAAATCTTCGCCATTCCCCACATCATTATGAGTTTTATTCGTTTAGAAGCGGAAAATTACATTCAATTTAGCGATCGCTCGTTTGGCAATACGGGAGGACAGGGCGATCGCAATGACGATGTGGATATTGGCTACGGCAGTCGAAACCTTGCGCTGGGTTGGATTGAGTCCGGGGAGTGGCTCACCTACGACCTCGTGATTTCTGACAGCGGCAACTACAAACTCAGTGGCTTGATTACGTCTGGCTCCGACAAGAACTTCGGTTTCAAAGCCTCTGTGGCAGGGCAATCCCTGACTGCGACGTTTTCTGGGACTGAGAATTGGGCGGTGTGGAAAAACGTTGATGCGGATGGTGTTCTAGCCCTAGAAGCGGGGGCCTACGAGCTGCGTTTGGACATGCTCAGCGGTGGTTTCAATCTCGACAATATTGATCTTGAGCGCATCTCAGAGATTGCACTCTCCCCAGGGGGCTCGAAGAGGCAACCTACAGTGACCCAGGATTCGCCAGCCCTCACCGCAGAAGCGATGGCTGCCAAGCCGATCTTGATTGAGGCTGAGGACTACAAAGGCTTTTTTGATCGGTCTGCTGGCAATGTTGGCGAGCGCTATCGAAGGGATGACGTAGACCTGTTTGGTGGTTCCGATTCCTACGGGGTGGGGTGGATTGAGTCAGGGGAATGGCTCACCTATGACGTGACCATTGTCCAAGCAGGACGCTATCGCTTGACGAGTGCGATCGCCTCAAACTTAAACGATAACTTTGCGCTGACCGCTTCCATTGGAGGGCAGTCCACAACGGTTTCCTTTGGCCAGACCGGGGGCTGGCTGGATTGGCAAGATGCCCAAGGTGATGCCTTGCTGGACTTGGCTGTGGGCAACTATAGCCTGCGCTTGGACATGGTGACGGGTGGCTTCAATCTAGATGATGTGACCTTGGAGCGAGTTGAGGATTCCACTGGGGTAAATGCTGATGGTAATGAAGCTGATAGTAATGATTTTGGTGTTAATACAACTAGTGGCGAGCCATCCCCAGAGGACAATGGAACTGCTAACGATGTAGGCAAGAGCTTGGGCTCTGTTTCCCGTCGTGAGACCCTACTGATTGAAGCGGAGGACTACAGTGCTGCGCTGGATCTCACGGTGGGCAATGAAGGCCAGTTGCATCGCACTGATGATGTTGATGTGGGCCAGAACCACCGCAACTTTGGTGTGGGCTGGATTCAAGCTGGAGAATGGCTCAGCTATAACTTTGATGTGGCTGAAGCAGGTCTGTATCAGCTAACCGGCTCCATTGCCTCAGCCCTGTCGAATAACTTTGGCTTCAAGGCTTCCATTGATGGACAATCTGCCACCTACAGCTTTGATGGGACGGATAGCTGGGGGATTTGGAAAGATGTTTCCAGTAATAACCAGTTCAACTTGGCTACAGGGCGCTATCAGCTACGGCTGGACATGCTGGCAGGTGGATTTAACTTAGATAGCTTGAGTTTGACGGCTGTGGCCTCTGCTTCTGTTAATACTGGCGGCAGCAATGGTGAATCGGTCGGTAGTTCTGGGGCTGGCGATGGTTCGAGCAGCGGTGCAACCGGTGATGAAATAGCTGCCCCCACTGTGATTACGGTGGAAGCTGAGCAGTACGATCGCTTCTATGACCGCTCTCCCGGTAATGCGGGCAATGGCCCCAATCAGGATGATGTGGATGTGTATGGTGGTAGCGATAACTACGCCGTGGGCTGGATCGAATCTGGGGAATGGCTTGCCTATGACATTGAGATTCCTGAGGCCGGGACTTACCAGCTGGATGCCAGCACTGCTTCTTTCCTGGCCCAAGCCTTTGAGATTAATGCCTCCTTAGCAGGCCAGTCGGTCTCGTTAAATTTTGGCGGTACGGGAGGGTGGACGAAGTGGCAGGACGTCAGCGCCAATGAAGGTTTGGAATTACAAGCAGGCCGCTATGAGCTACGCCTGGATATAGTCCAAGGGGGCTTCAATCTGGACCGCTTTCGTTTGACGAAGCTGGGAAATGGCGAGACGGTGGACGTTCCCCTTAGTAGCCAGCGTATTCAGGCTGAACTTTATCAAACGGCATTGGATCGCTCCCCTGGTAACAATGGTAATGGCACTTCTCCCAATGAAAATGTGGATGTAGGTGGGAGCGGGATTGGTTGGATCGAGTCCGATGAATGGCTGTCCTATGAGGTCAATGTTCCCCGGAGCGGCACCTATACCCTTTCGGGCCGGGTAGCTTCGGATATCGATTCCCCCCATTCATTTCAAGCTGTCCTGGGTGGACAGTCCACGGTGGTTGAGTTTGGTTCTACGGGGGGCTGGGACATTTCGGTGGATGCCCAGGGCGATCGCGGTCTCACCTTGGAGGCGGGCCAGCAGGTTCTGCGGGTGAACATCCTCTCCGGAGGCTTCAATTTGGATTATTTTGACCTGACCCAAATTGCCCCCCCGCTCGCATCACACAGCGGCGATGTTGCGGATGTTTCCCTTAACTTTGGCAATATTGCCAATGGCCTACAGGCGAGCGGGAGCGCTAATACTCTGAACTATGCTGCTGCCCAAGCGGCGGTGCAAGTTGACTTGAGCCAAAATCGTCAGGTGACTCGCCCTAATGCCAGCCCTACGACGCCGCAGAAAGTTTTGCTCCTGGGCGACTCGCTCACTGAGGGCTTTCTGCCTTCTGATTTAGGTGGCTATCGTGATGATCTTTGGACCCTGTTGAATCAAGCCGGCTATTACGTGGATTTTGTGGGGAATCGTTCCAAGGGCATTGGCAGCTTTGACCGAGACCATGCTGGCATTAGTGGCGAACGCATTGATGAGATTGCTCTACATGCACCGGCCTTGCTGACAACCTATCGCCCCGATGCGGTGTTGTTGATGGGGGGCACCAATGACCTTCTCCAGGGAGAGGGGGCGGTGACAGCCTACGATCGCCTCACCCGCTTGGTGGATAGCATTCTCACCCAGTCTCCCCAGACCCAACTCTTCCTGGCAGCTATTCCCCTCACGGTTAGTGCTGCGAGAAACCAAGAGGTTCAGCAATTTAATGATTGGGTGAGCAATCTAGTAGCCCAGCGGCAAGCCAGTGGCGAATCCATTGTCTTTGTAGATGTGCCGAGTCAGCTTGGCATTGGTGATCTGGAAGATGGTGTTCACCCCAGTGAATCTGGGAACGACAAGCTCGCTAGTGCTTGGTTTGAGGCTTGGCAACAGACCTATGGAGCTGTGGCCCCTGCGGTGAGTGCTGGCTTGGCGGTGTCGGGGGCTAGTCATCTGTTGGGCTCCGGTTTTGATGATGTTTTGGTCGGCAATGCTCAGGACAACATTATTCAGGGTGGACAGGGCTATGACCAGTTGACGGGGGGAGCTGGGCGCGATCGCTTCATCCTCGCGTCTAACCACAACACAGATACCATTACTGATTTCACCTTGGGCCAAGATTTGCTGGTTCTAGACGGTGGCTTAACCTATGGCGAGGTGGACGTGGTCTCTAGCGGTATCTTTGGCTATAGCGATACGAGTAATGCCGTGGTGCTCGATGGTCAAGGCCAGCAGTTGGCGCTCCTATTGGACGTAGAGGCGAGTCAGGTTGGGGCGAGTTCCTTTGGCATTGCGGCTTAGGGACCTCCAAGGATTTAATCATCCTCTTTCAGCCGATGAACCTTGCACTGCTGAGCCATATCTGATGAGTTCGATAGAGCAAAGCTGCCCTCACCTCGGTTGGCCTGAATCAGGCCAACCCCTAGCCCCTCTCCCTGGGGAGAGGGGAATATGAAAGGCTCTGGAAAAAGCCTGCTGGCATTCGGTTCCCCTTCTCTTTTAGGAGAAGGGGTTAGGGGATGAGGTCGGTTTGTCGGCTGCCGAACTCAGGTTAGCAATGGCAAGATTTCAGGATGGTTTAAAAATAGGAAGTCCTTTAGGAATTGAGCTCTAATCTTGGGTTTAGGCTGTTTGAATAGAAGCTGATTGTCTGAACCAAAAAATGCGACTAGTAATGGTTGCCGACTTTGCGATGGTGAACGGCGGTCAGGCCATCCACGTCAGAGACGCGGCCATTATCGACGGTGCTGTAGACAATCCAGTGGTCATCGCCTTCCAGACGCGTGACAACCTGGCATTCAATGAAAGATAGGGCTTCAGTCAAAATAGGAGCGCCATTCTCTGCGGGCTGGGTCTCCACGCCTTCAAAGCGGTCTTGGCCAGGCTTAAAGCGTTTGAGAAAGTGGCGCATGAGGTGCTGGTAGTTGCCCTCTTCTAGGACGTTGAGGACGAAGCGATCGCCCACATGCATAAAGGACTCAATGGCGCGGTCCTTGGCTACAGCGATTGTGATGCCCAGGGGAGAGATGCTGGCCTGGGAAACCCAGGAGGCCAACATGGCACTGGATGCCTCGCCTTTCTTTGCGGTGATGATGTAAAGCCCCCCGCTTAAGCGACCTAGGGCTTTATCTAGGTCACCATCAATGGACTTCATTTTCTTAATGGCTTTGGCTTTGGTCAGTAGCTGGCCCAGGTCAGTACCCGATTCATCACAGAGCTGATAGGTTGCTTCGGTGGGAGCTTCCTCAAGCTGAATTGGAGGGAAAGCTTCCTTTAGGCCCGATTCGCTGAGGCTGCTGCGGATGGGAGCCAGGGGTTCGTCTTCTTCGCCACCGGCTTCAAAGAGGCCAAAGGATTGCTTTTTGCCTGCCACAGCGAGGACCGTGCTTAAGGCAGCCTGGACGGTGGATTTGAGGGATTGGGGCGGTGTACCGATGATAATGCCGCTGGCCAGTTCAGTTAGCACGCGCACTTCAGACATTTCCGAGACGCGCAGGTCCATGGTCTCAACCACCACATCGGTTTTAACGATGCCCTGGGTCAGAGCCTTGGCCATGGCTTCACTGTTGCCGTAGTCGGAGACATAGAAGATGGCGACGGTTTTTTCAGCCTTGGCCTTGTTCTTGCTCCATTCTTCGTAGCGGCCGACGAGCTCTTCCAGGTTGTGCTTAATCAGCGGGCCATGGCCCGTGGCAATTTGTTTGGCCTCGGGCAGCTTGCCGACGCGCTTGAGCGCAGATAGGACGGAGCGGGCGTTGGGCTCCATTAGGCATTGGTAATAGACGGAATAATCTTCGCTGATTAAGTCTAGGTCCTCGTCGTAGGTGCAGTCGTCACAGAAGTGCATGCCGAAGGCATCACAGGTGTAAAGGATCTCTGTTTTGTGGTCGAAGGTGAAGATCGTGTCGGGCCAGTGCAGGTTGGGGGCGGAGACAAACTCCAGCTCGTGACCTTGGCCCAGGTCCAGCTTGACCCCGTTTTTGACGACTTCCTTTTTGTAGGAGCGGTGCACCAGTTGGTCGAGGTATTGCAGGGCTACTTTGCCCCCCACCACGGTGATGCTGGGGTTGAGGTCTAGGATGTCTGCCACGAGACCGCTGTGGTCTGGCTCGGTGTGGCTGATGACCAAGTAGTCGATGCTGTTGATGTCAATTTCGCCCTGGAGCGCGGCCAGGTAGACTTCGCGAAATTTGCCGTGGGAGCTGTCCACGAGGGCGGTTTTGTCGCCACGAATCAGGAAGGAGTTGTAGGTGGTGCCGTTTTTGAGACCGAACTCGATGTCGAAGCGATCGCGGTCCCAGTCTAGAGACCTCAGGACGGTGGTATTTTCGGCGATCTCAGCCACGTCCATGGTGAGGCGAGGAGCGGCTTTAGTCGTTCTGGGATGGGCTACAACCATGTTTTTCCTTCCTAGGCGATCGCGCTGAGCATAAATACTCGTTTACGTTTCTTCATTTTGACTCATAATTCCCGCCTTTGCTATGGGGAGTGCCTAGAAAGTCGTTATTGGTTGGATTGGTTCATTTCTGCTGGGTGACGAGTGGGGATAGTGCTAAATCTAACCTCACTTTCGTCATTCGCCATAATCCATAAGATCGAATCGTTGTGACGCTCTCGTTCTTAGGCAAGCTGAGAAAATGATGCAGGCCAATATCAATGGTGAGCCCAGGTTGTCCCTGGGCGATCGCCTCGTTCGCAGCTCTGCTGCTGAGCTGATTACGATCTATCAGCGCTATATTTCACCTTACAAAGGTTTTCGCTGTGCCCATCGAGTCCACCATGGAGGGCGATCCTGCTCTGCCTATGCCAAGGGTATGGTGCACAGTCATGGCTTAGGCGCGGCGATTCCCTTGATTCGCCAGCGCTTTGCTGATTGTGGCCAGGTGGCTCGCATGATGCGCAGCCAGGTTGTATCCTCTGCTCGGATGTCTAGTTTTGACAATTCAAATGAGCAGAGGCGAGAGAGGAATGCCAATTGCTGGGCGGACTCAAGCTGCGACTGTGTCAGCTATTGTCTGCCTGACTTGGCTGGGGATAACTGTGCGCTATTTGATGGCTGCGATATTGGGGCCGATGGTTGTGACGGCTGCGGAGATATGGACTTGAGTGGCTGTGACGGTTGCGATGGCTGTGATGTTGGTGGTTGTTGCGACTTTTAGACGGGGCAATTGGCAATGGGATTGTGGCTTGGGCTGATTGCAGGCAATTCAAAGCTTCACTGGTCAGAGTTTGAGGGCGATCGCCTGATCCGGATTTGGGATCATCCCCACCTAGCGAAACCCTTGGGAGAGCTTGGACCTGAACTTCCTGAAAATACGCCTCTGTATTTTGCGTCGGTCGTGCCTGGGCAGAACGAGTTGATTGCTGCTTCTGGACAGGCGAGGGAGATTACTTTGGCGGATATTCCCATTACCAATCTCTATCCGACTCTGGGAATTGACCGGGCGCTGGCGTTGCTAGGGGCGGGAGATCGCTATGGCTATCCCATTCTGGTCATCGACGGGGGCACTGCGATTACCCTGACGGGGGCCGATGGCGATCGCAACCTCGTCGGCGGGGCCATTCTTCCAGGGCTTCAGCTTCAATTCGATAGCTTGGGCCTGGGAACCGCAGCTTTACCTCAGTTAGATCTCTCAGCAGGTTTAGGCAACGAAAAGCCCAGCGTGGCAGAACTGCCGGAACGCTGGGCTGTAAGCACGGAGGGGGCGATCGCCAGCGGCATCCTCCACAATCTTGCGAATGGTTTACGAGCTTTCGCCGCCGATTGGCTGGAACGCTATCCTGCTAGTGCGATTGTCACTACTGGTGGCTCTGGACCATGGATTGCAGCGCAACTGGCGGCGATGCCACAGGTGAAAGGAGCGGTGTCCGATTTAGGATTTTGCGGGATTTTGGCTTGGCGACAGCAGCTCGAGGGACGGGGATCGTAACTGCCTGCCCAACAATGGTGCGGGGCATGTCCTTCTCGATGAACATGCGCATGTAGCCTGCAATCAGCTTAGCTTGCTGTTGAGCAGAGCGAGAGGTGGGGATCACCTGAACGGAGGCGTTATAGCAAAGGGCTGCATAGCGCTCACTGAGAAGACGCGATCGCTCCGGCGCAGTGCTGCGCTGAAGCAGGAAGGTTTGGGGCTGGAGGTAGGGCAGAGCCGGGTCCAGCATTTCCTTTTGAATTTTGTCTAGGCGGCGAGCGTAGAGCAGCTTCCCAGCTAAGGGAGACTCCATGATTTGGCGTCGTAGGGCGAGCAGGTGCTTGATTTTACGAAGGGGACCTTTAGCTTCGCCCAGGGGGGCCACAGTCTCTAGGAGCCCTGCCCAGGTGGAGGTGGGTGCAGCTAAGCGACGACCCCAGCGGCAGAGCCAGGCCTGATCGGGGGCCATCACCCCTTCAGGTTCAATCAGAATCAGGCGATTGACCTTATGGGGGAAGCGCAGCGCATAGCTCGCGGCAATCCAGCTGCCTAGGGCATAGCCTACGAGGTGAACCTGCTTGAGGTTGATCGCATTGAGGAAGTTATCCAAAGCCTCAACGTACAAGGAGATCGAAATCTTTTGGCCGGGGCGCAGGCTAGAATCCCCAAAGCCGGGTAAATCTGGCAAGTAGCAGCGGTAAGACTTGCTCAACTCCGGGCAAATGGAGCGCCATTGGTTGCTATCACTCCAGCCACCATGGAGCATCACCAGAGGGCTACCTTCTCCGGCTTCGCGCCAAAACATTTGGCCCTGGGCAATTGTGATGCGGGAACGACAGGCTGGGCGGTACATGGGCTGCTTTCCTTACGCCAAAAGCGAAACCGGGGGAGGGACTAAACGGGCTGAAGCAAGGGTCAAACTAGAGTTTAGCGAACGAAAATACTGGGTGAACTGCGCCGAAACTCCTAATTAAATTTTAAGGAGCGGAAACTGAGCCTAGTGCAATCAATCACTTAGTGGGGGCGTCCCTCAGCCCATCAGAGGGACTAAGCTAAGGTCACTTTCCCAGCCAGGTAATCTTGCAGTTGCTTGCAATGGTCGTGGGCTAGCTGGTCGAAGGGGATATCGGCGATCGCGAAGTCTTGGACAGTTTCCACCTCCAAAACATCTTTGATTGTGACCGTCCCTTCAACCTGGGCAGCAACCACAATGCAGACAGAATGCATGCGCGGGTCACGCTCAGGATTGGAGTAAACGCCCACGAGACGTTCAATACGGGTCACAGATAGACCCGTCTCCTCCTTCAACTCGCGAATGGCGGCTTGTTCTACATCTTCACCCCAGTCCACTAAGCCACCCGGTAATGCCCAGCAACCGTCATCTCGACGCTTAATTAGGGCAATCTTACCGTCGGCTCTTAATGGAATGATGCTCGTTCCCAGAAGGGGACGACGAAATAGGAGGCCGACAATTGTGCGGGCAATGCGCAGCCATTGATTGGGGGCAGGAAGATTCAGGGTCTAGTCCTCCAAGTCTTGCAGCACTTGGGCTGCATGGTCCGCAGGTTTAACTTTTTGATAGATTCGCTCAAGGTTTCCTTCGGGATCAATGATGAAGGTCTTACGTTTTATGCCCATATATTCCTTGCCCATAAACTTCTTGAGGCCATAGCTTTCATAGGCCGTAGATACTTCTGCTTCGGTATCGCATAGAAGCGGGAAGGGGAGTTCATATTTGTTGATGAACTTGTTATGAGCTTTGGCATCGTCAGTGCTGACGCCGAGGACGACCACGTCTTTTGATTTGAGGGTTGAGTAGTTGTCTTTGAAGCCACAGGCTTCCTTGGTGCAGCCAGGAGTATTGTCGCGAGGGTAGAAATAAAGGATGACTCGCTTTCCCTTAAAGTCTGCGAGGCTCACGGTATTACCTGCTGCGTCCGGCAAGCTGAAATCGGGGGCTGGATCTCCAGGTTGCAGGGCCATAGGGTCTCTCGAGAAATGAATTAATGCTTTCCTACCCTATGGGGAAGTCTATCGCGGCGTCAATGATCCAAGTCAAAAGGGTAAAGCCTTCTCCAGGTAAGCGCTACAACGCCTCTGCTTTATGGGAGTAACAGCATTGGAACTGTCGAAAATAGTGGTTCTGTTGGGCCTAATGTAGATGGTGAGAACGACGGTCTAAGCCAATCTTGATCCAGCTAAGGCATTCATGCTCAGAGTTAAATAGCTTTGGTGCTGCGATATTGCGCAGTTCTAGGGGAGGGTAATGGTCATAAAAGAATTTGTCGCGATTCTCGGACAATACGATCAGGTTGTTGCGATAGATGTAGCGCCGTCCGAAGCTGTCGAGGCCGCTATCCTGTTCGGCATCTGCCTGGTCCAGGTGTTCTGATGCAATCTCAATGATGCCGTTGATGCTGCTGCTGTGGAGTTTGGGAGGATTGATTTGGCCGTGGAGTCTGCCATGGTTGCCTAGTTCGGATAGGAGACCGTAGGAATAGACGGCATGGCCCATGACACGGCTGTATTGGAAGGGGATAATCAGGTGGCCTCGATAGCCCACGGACTGACTGTATATAAAGGGACTATTCATACCTTCAAGGGATGCTCAAGTGGTTGAGTTGATGGGGGTCGAACCTGACAGGAGAGGCTATGGCTTGGGAACGAGCCCAAGTTAAGGCGAATCGATTGATGCTACCTGAGTTCGACAGCCAAACAGCCGACCTCTTTCCCTAGCCCTTACTCCTAAAGGAGCAAGGGAACCGAACGCAAAACCGAGGGTTTTCAACTTGTCTCGGTTCCCCGTGACCTTAGGAGTAAGGGCTAGGGGAGAGGAT
>CALIGI010000269.1 GCA_938021205.1 uncultured Pseudanabaenaceae cyanobacterium | reverse complement strand
GTTGGAGACTATGAGTTCAAGCAGGAGTTTACAACTGCAATTTCATCTGCAGGCTTTCCTCAGCTTTCAAGCCGGAATGAATAGCGAATTGCTGTACTCGGCACTGCTCTTATTGCAAGTTTCCGAGTAATTGAAAATATTCAATTGAACGGGACTGGCGCGATTCGAACGCGCGGCCTACCGCTTAGGAGGCGGTCGCTCTATCCAACTGAGCTACAGTCCCAGACCGTCAACATTATAGAAGCACCAGTACCAAACGACCTACTCTGCCCCCGCCGATCGCCAATCATGTTTGACCAAAGCCTCCCAAGGCTTACATAAATCCATCGCCTCCTGGGGCAACTCTGCCAAGACCGTCCCCTCCACCTGAGCCAGTCGCAAATTTGCATAGAGGAAACAGGCATCATCCATGGCACAATCCTGCAAATTCGCCTGCTGCAAGTTGGCCCAGCGAAAATCTGCCCCCAACAAATTGGATTCTCGGAAATCTGCCGACACAGCATGGGCTTGGGTCAAATAAGCCCCCACCAACCGTGTTCCTTGCAATGTAGTGCGATAGAGCTGTGCTCCAACCAAACTAGCATCACTCAAATTACTATCACTCAAATCAGTCTCACAAAGGCTCGTGCCATTAAGCAAAGCACTTGCAAAACTGGCATGGCGTGCCAGGCCTCGATTAAACACCGCTCCACTCAGATTCGCACCAGATAAATTAGCGGCGGATAAATCTGCACCGGTCAAATCTGCACCCAACAGATTTACATTGGCTAGATCTGCCCCCATAAAGTTGCTCCCTCGCAAATCAGCCCCCTGAAGATTCGCCCCAGCCAGACTGGCTCCGACAAAGTTACATTGACTGGCCTGGAGCGATCGCCCATCCATCCCCCTCAGGGTCACCTGATTCCAATTGCCTCGGCTAAAATTAGCTCCCTTAGCTCGGCAACCACTAAAGTCAGCTCCACTCGCATCCACCTCAGTCAGCTCAAAATCTTGTAGCTCCATCCCAGCCAACGTAAGCGCTGTCAAATCCGGAATTATCTGGGGCTGGGACTGCCGCCAAACCGCCCAAGCAGCAGAGCCTTTCTTCAACTGAATCACATGGTCAGGGTTCGCCATTGTATCTACTCCCCACCGCCACGCGTAGCATCCCGGCCCGGCATATTCTCAATCGTCGCCGTCACCGCCCGTTCTGCCGCCAAAATATCCTGCTCCTTGCCACCCAGATACAGTCGGCCAAAGCTACCCACCGAAGTCACATGGAGAATATTGATCGAAGCCGCCTTCTCCGCCGCATTCGCCGCCAGGGAGGCATAGGCCGCAGGCTGCACCTCAAACACATACAGCGTCTGCCCCGCCGTAATCATCATGCCGCGACAAGACCGGTTGATCAGCTGCGCATGGTGGGCATCAATATTGCGAATAATTTGATTGGAAACCACCCGAGGCTTCAGCGCATCTCGCTGGCTGCATCCCAGCCGCTGTAGCATGGCCTGACCTGCTGCCTTAACCTCACCCTGACTACTGGCATGAATTTCTAGCAATCCATAGAGGCGCTCTACAAACAAGACCCCGGGCCGAACCACCGCAGCCTTCATCGCAATGTCCATCAGGCGATTGACTTCTAAGCCTGGAGAAATCTCAATCCACAAGGAGGCATCTCCCGGCAAAGGCATAAAGCCGGAAGAGACCGTACCAATGAAGGCCGCATGCTGCGATTGAAGATTGTCAATGTAGACGTAGCTACGCAGTTCAATGGCCAAAAGTCTTCTCGCGAGTGTCTTCGTTTTCCGTCAAATCAACCGATTTTCGGCAAATTTCTCAGGTCTCTGCTGTCTTAGGGGGCATCATCAAGCCTTAGGCGATCGCCACTAGATCACTCACCGTATACAACTTGGCATAGGGATGTAGTTCTCTAGCCCCGGAGCCATTGTTACAGATTTTGACACTGGATTTGAGAGCGTCAGAAATTGACCCCATAACCAAAATAAATAGGGGCACACCACAGTGCGCCCCTACATCGAACTTGAAGTCGAGT
Source organism: uncultured Pseudanabaenaceae cyanobacterium (assembly GCA_938021205.1). Taxonomy (GTDB): domain Bacteria; phylum Cyanobacteriota; class Cyanobacteriia; order PCC-9006; family JAAUQQ01; genus JAAUQQ01. The sequence goes on along the minus strand of CALIGI010000269.1, from coordinate 9,988 downwards.
TTAGTCAAGCGTGAGAGCAATCAAAACATCTCCTACAAGCCCTGATCTAGCCAATCCACGAAGAGCAAATGGCTTACTTGAGTTCGGCCTTACCACCTGCATCTTCGATAGCCTTCTTGGCTTCTTCAGCAGCGTCCTTAGCAACGCCTTCCTTAACTGCGATGGGCGCAGACTCAACCATGCCCTTGGCTTCCTTGAGGCCCAGGCCGGTGATGCCGCGAACAGCCTTGAGAACCGCGATCTTCTTGTCAGCAGGAACTTCAGTCAGCATGACGTCGAATTCGGTCTTCTCTTCAGCCGCTTCAGCAGCACCGCCGCCGCCGCCGCCAGCCATCATTACGGGAGCAGCCGCAGCAGCGCTCACGTCGAAGGTCTCTTCGATACCTTTCTTGAGCTCAACGAGCTCAAGGGCGGTCAGACCCTTCATGCTTTCGATAATGTCGGTAACAGCAGACATTTGGATATGCTCCTATTTTTTGTTCAGAATCAAATGAATCGCGCCTCAACCCAAGTCATGGGCATTAGTGCATTGGCACTAAGCCGTGACTAAGCAGCGTTCTTCTCGGCCACGGCATTGACCGCGCGGGCCACACCGGTAGGAATTTCCTTGACCAGAATTGCGATGTTCGCAACGATACTGTTTGTTGCACCAGCAATTTGAGCGTAAAGCTCTTCCTTACTAGGCATTTCAGCGATCGCTTTGATGTCGGCTTGGGACAGCAATTTGCCCTCAAACACACCACCACGAATTTCAGTTTTCTTGGTCGCCTTTTGGAATGTCTGATAGGCCTTAACGGCACTACCCACATCACCTTTAGCTAGCAATAGAGCATTGGTCCCCTTGAGCATCTCGCCCAATTCAGACCACTCTTCGCTTCCTTCAATTGCCTTTTTCACCAAGGTGTTCTTGGCAATTGTGCACTGAGCATCAGATGCTGCAAGACCATCACGAAGCTGAGTAATCTCAGCAACACTCAAGCCTTTGTAGTCCATCACCAAAACCATCTCGGCTCCGGCCAAACTCTCAGTAATCTGAGCAACCAGCTGCTCCTTACTTTCGCGTGTTCTTCCCATTCAATCTCACCTCCTTTTTCTGGGTTAGAGACAACAAGCTTGGTCAATCAATCGCATCAAAATCCTCAAGACACCCCATCCAACTCCATCAAAAAACCCTGACCACCAGGAGTCAGGGTTCTAAGCAAGCACAGGAAAACCTGGGGCAAACGCTCATCTCTCTGGCCTCGGCAGGTTTTATCACCGCTAAACGGAGAACCGGCTGTCTCTGGTGGAGGTTATGAAGTTGTTGCGTTGTGCCCTAGGCTCTCTCCGTTGACTACAAAACTTTGTTCAAAACCGAGTTCAATCACTCAACATGTCAATCAATGAAATGGAAGCCTAAGCTACCTCTTCACCCAATTTCATGTCACGCAGGGTGCTGATGTCGATTTCAATCGAGGGACCCATAGTAGCAGAAACGTACAAACTGCGCCAGTAGACACCTTTTGCACCGGAAGGGCGATTTCGGTCGATACATTCTTGGAGAGCCTTGAGGTTCTCCAGAAGGTCATTGGCACTGAAGTCCGCCTTACCAAAGGACAGGTGAACAATACCGGAACGATCAGCACGGAATTCAAGCTTACCTGCCTTAAATTCCTTGATCGCACTCGCTAGTTCAGTCGTGACGCTGCCGCCCTTGGGGGAGGGCATCAGGCCACGGGGACCTAGCACACGACCCAGACGAGCCACCTTAGGCATCATGTCAGGTGTTGCAATGAGGAGGTCAAAATCCATTCGCCCCTTACCAATCTCATCGATCAGCTCCTCAGAACCAGCGATGTCAGCACCCGCAGCTTCCGCTTCGGCAACTTTCTCACCGCGAGCCACAACGGCCACGCGAATTTCCTGACCGGTGCCCTTGGGGAGCGCCACAGTGGTCCGCAACTGCTGGTCGGTATATTTGGGGTCAATGCCGAGGCGGATGTGGGCTTCTGCGGACTCAGGAAACTTGGCCGTAGCGGTTTCCTTGAGTAGCTTCAGCGCCTCTGCAGGCTCATAGGTGCGCTTTTCAACCTTGCCTTGAAGCTCGGTTACGCGACGGGATGTTTTTCTTGCCATATTGCCTTGGGGTGCGATCGAGGTTCAGCCTCTCCCCCGGTTAGTGGTGTATAAATCAATTCAGCGAATCAGACCATACAACGCAAGGGAAGCAGAATTTATTCTGCGTCAGCCAAGCCATGAGGTCTAGTCAGCCATGGTTACGCCCATGTTACGAGCGGTGCCCTCAACAATTTTCATCGCGGCTTCGATGTCGCGCGCGTTGAGGTCAGGCATCTTGGTCTCAGCAATCTCTTTGAGCTGAGCCCGAGTGATCGAACCCACTTTTTGAGTTTTAGGTTGACCGGAACCTTTCTCAATACCAGCTGCCTTCTTAATCAAGACAGACGCAGGTGGTGTCTTGAGGATGAAGGTGAAACTGCGGTCTTCAAAGACCGAAATTTCAACTGGAATGATGAAACCTGCCTTATCGGAGGTCTTGGCGTTGTATTCCTTACAGAACGCCATGATGTTCACACCATGTTGACCCAGAGCGGGACCAACTGGCGGAGCTGGGTTTGCCTTCCCGGCGGGAAGGGCCAGCTTAATCAGTGCTACTACCTTTTTGGCCATTTAATTAACGCTGTACGTAACAACTGCTGTACGATTCGCGCTGGAAATTACTTTCCATCACGATAGTTTGCGTAGATGAACTGCTCTTGCGATCGCAGCTCGAAAACAGCCCAGCAAGTCGCCACTCGCTTGGGCTGGGGGACTCAACTAGACACACCCGAAGGGTTTCTAGGTTAAGTCACAGGGTCATGCCCCAATCTGCCAGAAGGCAAACGGGCATAACCCAAACTTGTTAGCCCTGCTTTTCAACCTGGTTGAATTCCAATTCAACCGGGGTACCACGGCCAAAAATTGAGAGGAGCGCCCGGAGCTTGCCACGCTCGGCACTGACCTCGACCACCTCGCCCTCGAAATCCTTGAAGGGACCGGAGAGTACGAGAATCTGATCGCCCTCGGCCACATTGACCTTGATTTCGGGCTTCTTCTCCTCAGTGCGCTTGAAGATGCGCTGCACCTCAGAACGGCTAAGGGGCAAAGGCTTGACGTGGCCACGGCCCCGTCCCTGACCCACAGCTCGCTTCTGTTCAGCACCCACAAAGTTAATGACATTGGGGGTGTTTTTTACTACCTGCCAAGTGTCATCATCCAAGGCCATGCGAATGAGCACATAGCCAGGGAAAACCTTTTCTTCAGCAGAGGAGCGAGAGCCGTCCTTGCGGGTCTTAACGATGGGCGTCTGGGGAATCTCCACCTGGAGAATACGAGAAGCCACGTCCAAGGTTTGAAGGCGCTGCTCCAGGGTGATTTTCACACGTTTTTCACAGCCAGAAGCAACCTGTACGGCATACCAGCGGGCCTTCTTTTGAATATCAGCATCACTGAGACCGGCATTACTTGTAGCCGCCTCTTCTTGTTGGTCAACGCCTTCATTTAGCGCTTCATCGTAGTCACTCACAGTTCTAGTCCCAATACCTGCCGACAACCTGTTCAAACCCAAGACGGTGGGCCTAGCCGAAAACCTGGGTGGAAGCCCAGCTCAGTGCCTTATCTGCGAAGTAAATCACCCCAGCGGAGACACTTACCATAAGCAGCACCGCAGCAGATTCGCTGATGAGCTGTTGACGGCTAGGCCAAATAATCTTGCCGAGTTCTTCTTTCGCACTGAGTGCAAACTCCACAGGGTTAAAACTGCCGCTCTCGGTCGCAGCCGCCGCAGATGTTTTTTTGGCCTCTGCAGGTTTATTGCTGGCCCCTTTTTTGTCTTTGGCTGCCTCTTTCTTGGCCACGAGCTACCTCTTCTAATTCCGTTAGGAGACTACAAATGAAAGCGTTAAGGCTGAGCAAGATGAGCCCCTAAATAAGGCCCAATTCACACAAGGATCTAGGATAGCCGATCTCGCTGGCTTTTCCACAGCATTCTGCTCAGTGTCTATTCCAAGACGGGCGCGGCTAGCGATGTGCATCTCCTAGGCGACCTCGCTGGCAGGGGCGATCGCCGGGACTTCTTCTGCTTCCTGAGCCTGCTTAGCAAAACTCAATCCCGTGTCATCCACATCAACTTGAATCGTATCCCCCTCACCAAAAGTATTCTCTAGCAGCTTGGTGGCAATGGGATTTTCCAACAAGCGGCGAATCGCTCGTTTGAGAGGACGAGCACCGTAAACCGGGTCATAGCCCACTTCTGCAATGTGGGCCTTGGCCGCAGGGGTCAGTTCAATCTTGAGATTCTGATCGCCTAGCAGCCGCTCCAAGCGACGCATTTGAATCCCAACGATCTGCTCCAGCTCTGATTTAGAGAGGGGGGTAAAGATGATGGTCTCATCGATGCGGTTGAGGAACTCCGGGCGGAAATGCTTGCGCAGGGCAGACATCACGTTGTCATGGGTCGCCTCATCTTTCTCCGCATCGCCTCCGGCTTCAAGAATAATCTTGCTGCCAATGTTGCTGGTCATAACGATGATCGTGTTGCGGAAGTCCGTGGCACGGCCCTGGGAATCCGTGATGCGGCCATCATCAAGCACTTGCAACAGGATATTGAAGACATCAGGGTGGGCCTTTTCCACTTCGTCTAGCAGCAGCACAGAGTAGGGCTTGCGACGAATCATCTCGGTGAGCTGACCGCCCTCCTCATAGCCGACGTAGCCCGGAGGCGCTCCCAGGACTCGCATGACCGAGCTCTTGTCCATATACTCGGACATGTCGAGGCGAACGATCGCTTCATCGGTATCAAACAGCGCCTCAGCCAGGGCACGGGCCAGCTCGGTCTTACCCACACCGGTCGGCCCCATGAATAGGAAGGAACCCAGGGGTTTTCCGGGGTCATTCATGCCCGCCCGCGCCATACGGATGGCACTGGCAACGGCAACGGCTGCCTCGTCTTGGCCCACCACACGCTTATGGAGGTAAGACTCCAATTGCAGCAGCTTCTCTCGCTCCGAGGCCATCAGTCGATTGACGGGAATACCAGTCCAGCGGGCGACGATTTCGGCAATGTCGCCATCGGTGACCTGTTCCCGCAGCAGCATGGTGCCATTGGCCTGCATGTCCAGGAGCTGTTGCTCCAGCTCCTCATGCTTGCGCTGGAGGGCGGCGAGCTCACTGTATTGGAGCTTGGAAGCCGTCTCTAGATCCTCGTCGCGCTGGGCCTGGGAGACAAGACGGCGCATATCGTCTTCCTGGCGCTTGATTTCTTTTAGATCGTCCAGTAGCTGCTTTTCTTTCTGCCATTGGTCTAGCAGGGGAGCACGGCGGGCATCCAGGTCTTCAATTTCCTTAGCCAAACGTTCGACCCGCTCGGCATCCGCAGCCAGGTGCAACCCCCCAAGACCTGCTCGATCTTCGTCGCCCTCTAAGGAAAGCTTCTCCATTTTGAGCTGGTCGAGGCGACGTTCAACATTCTCCAGCTCCTGGGGCTTGGAGGTGACTTCCATGCGCAGTTGGGCTGCGGCTTCATCTACGAGATCAATCGCCTTGTCAGGGAGGAAGCGATCGCTAATGTAGCGATCGGACAAACTCGCCGCCGCCAGCAAGGCAGAGTCTGTGATCTGCACCCCATGGTGCATCTCATAGCGCTCCTTCAGGCCCCGGAGAATAGACACCGTATCCTCCACCGTAGGCTGCTGGACAACGATTTGTTGGAAGCGACGCTCCAGGGCCGGGTCCTTCTCAATATTCTTGCGATATTCATCCGTCGTCGTGGCACCAATGCAGCGCAGCTCGCCCCGACCCAAAAGCGGCTTGAGCAGGTTGCCCGCATCCATAGCCCCACCCTGACCCGAGCCGCCGCCAACGACGGTATGGAGTTCATCAATGAATAGAACAATCTGCCCGTCGGAATCCATCACCTGCTTCAGCACGGAGCGCAGACGATCTTCAAATTCGCCGCGATACTTGGCTCCGGCGATGAGTAGGCCCATGTCCAGAGAAATGAGCTGACGGCCCTTGAGGGATTCGGGGACATCGCCATTGTTGATGCGCTGGGCCAGGGCTTCAGCGATCGCCGTCTTGCCCACCCCCGGCTCACCAATCAACACAGGATTATTCTTCGTGCGGCGGGACAAGACTTGGATGACCCGACGGATTTCCTCATCCCGACCAATCACCGGGTCAATTTTGCCCTCTTCAGCCAGCTGGGTGAGGTCGCGGCCATACTTCTCCAGCGGCGACTGGCGAGAGAAGCTCTTGCCCGGCTCCTGGGGCTGTCCATCTGGACCCACCAGCACATCTCCCTCGGAGGTCATGATGGTGCCGTTTTTACTCGGAGCATTGGCTCCAGGGACGGTATTGCCAGCCCCATTGGAACCACCGGGAGGAGCTGGATTGGGTGTTCTGGGCGTTGGTCCCGCCGCTGCCATGACTCCGGATTTAGGCGATGGAGCAGTTGCTAAACGAGACTGCTCTGAACGACGAATATCCATCACCCCCGCTTCCATGGTCCGCGCATCCAAGGCATAGAGCTTACTGACGCGGCGACCGAGGCGATCGTCCTCCACAAAGCCCATGAGCACATGCTCAACGGAAATCAGCTCATCCTGCCAAATCTGCCGAGCGTTCTCAGCCTGGTCGAGCAACCGATCCAAATCTCGGCCTAAGTAAAGCTGGTTGCCGCTCACGCTGCGGGGCTGGCGGCGGGCATAGTCTTCTAGCTGGTTGTACAGCGACTGGACATCAACATTGGCCTGCTGGAGATAAATCTCCGCCCAGTTGTCATCCCCTGTCCCCGGCTCTGGCTCCTGCTCCAGCAGGGCAATCATCAGATGCTCCACCTCTAGCTGTTGTTGCTTAAAGCTACGCGCCACCTCCTGGGAAGCCACGATGGCGTTCCAAGCTAAGTCCGTAAATAGGGTGGGGTCAGTGGGCTGCATGTTGTGGGAGGTACAGGGGAAAGGTCGAAACTCGAAATGCTGCGCTAAGCCTCGAGGAACTTTTGGGCCTAAGCGACCATTATCCTACGTGACGCTGTGGATTCAGCAAGGGGCGATTCCAGGGGAAGCTTGCGAAGCAACCGCGATTCGTCAAGGGATGGAGCACACAAATGCCCCAAGAAAAGAGCAAGGGGCGAGCCAAATCAGATTAAAGTTCCCAGCTTGAAAAATCGCGATTGGAACTTAAATTATGTCTACGCTGCTGGAGCTTCCACCGGCTTATCTTTCGCCTGGATCAACTCAATTTTGTAACCATCGGGATCTTCCACAAAGGCAATGACCGTGGTGCCATGCTTCATGGGACCGGGCTCACGGGTGATGTTTCCACCCTGGGCACGAATTTTCTCGCAGGTGTCATAGATGTTATCTACGCCCAAGGCAATATGGCCATAGCCATTGCCAAGCTTATATTCGTCGACATCCCAGTTATGGGTTAGCTCCAGCACCGCAGTATCTTTTTCATCGCCGTAGCCCACAAAAGCAAGGGTGAACTTGCCACCGGGATAATCTTTCTGGCGAATTTTGTTCATCCCCAGAACATCGCAGTAAAAGCTGAGGGATTTCTCTAAATCGCCGACCCGCAGCATGGTGTGGAGTAGTCGCATGGTGAAAGTCTCTTGGTACAAAGTTTGCCATCCCACCTAGCCCAATCCTCAATTGACAATTCAGGAGTTGATAGGGAGTGAAGATGGGTCGCTATCCCAATTCTAAGAAGGTTTGGCGATCGCGCAGCAAGCTTCCTAGGCAATTGCGAGCATATAGGGCTTAGGCCACTGCCATCATGGCTATCCCAACCGCAGCTTGAGAATGTATAGGGGGCGAGGTATCCAACCCACAAAAATGAGAGATTTGCTACAAAACGTTATGCCTTTCTAGAACAAAGCGTCATCTCGGCAAGCTCCCTAGCGCCAGCCAAGGACGTATGATTCTACGGGCGGAATCTAGAAGGATGGCAGTACGCGAGCACGACCCTTGCCTCGCTCCACCTCAGATTAACCGTTCAACCTGACGCCGGACTCCTTAAACCAGAGCGCTTTCGAGCCTCTAGTTCCAAGACCCGACGCAGGGGAGATATCTTTTGAAGCGCAAGAGTAGCCCGGCATGTACATCGAATCCATTGAAGCCCGCGAAATCCTTGATTCAAGGGGGCGTCCCACCGTTGAAGCAGCAGTTTTCCTAGACAACGGTGCAGGCGGTCGCGCCCAAGTCCCCAGCGGAGCCTCAACGGGTTCCTTTGAAGCCCACGAATTGCGTGACGACGACGATAGCCGCTACGGCGGAAAGGGCGTGCTGAAAGCCGTCCAAAATATTAAGGATGTTATTGAGCCTGAGCTGCGAGGCGTGAGCGCCATGGATCAGACGGCGATCGATGCGATTATGCGCGAACTGGATGGCACCCCTAATAAGTCCAAACTGGGCGCTAACGCAATCCTCGCGGTATCCCTTGCTAGCGCCAAAGCCGCTGCTTTGAGTGCAGAGATGCCGCTCTATCGCTATCTGGGTGGACCCTTAGCAAACCTATTGCCTGTGCCGATGATGAACATCATCAACGGTGGCTCCCACGCTAGCAATAACGTGGACTTCCAGGAGTTCATGATTCTGCCGGTGGGGGCAAGCAGCTTTAAGGAGTCATTGCGCTGGGGGGCTGAGGTTTTTGCGACCTTGAGCCAGGTGCTGAAGAAGAAGGGTCTTTCCACGGGTGTGGGTGATGAAGGGGGCTATGCTCCGGATTTGGAGTCCAACCGGGCGGCGCTGGAATTGATTATTTCGGCGATCGAGATGGCAGGTTATAAGCCAGGTGAGCAGATTGCTCTGGGCTTGGACGTTGCTGCTGCTGAGTTCTGCAAAGATGGCCAGTACACCTATGAAGGCAGCGCCCACTCTGCGGCTGAACTGATTGATTACCTAGACAAGCTTTCTACGGACTATCCCATCATCTCGATTGAAGATGGCTTGGATGAGGATGATTGGGCAAGCTGGACGTCTATGACCCAGAAGATGGGTAACCGTATTCAGCTCGTGGGCGATGACCTGTTTGTGACAAATGCAAAGCGTTTGCGTCAGGGCATTGACCAGAAGGCTGCTAATGCGGTGCTGATTAAGCTGAATCAGATTGGTACGTTGAGCGAAACCCTGGAGACGATTGATCTGGGAATGCGGAATCAGTACAACTCGGTGATTAGTCACCGGTCTGGTGAGACCGAGGATACGACGATCGCGGATCTATCTGTAGCAACACGGGCCGGTCAAATTAAGACGGGTTCTTTGTGCCGGAGTGAGCGGGTTGCGAAGTACAACCAGTTGCTGCGAATTGAGGATGAGTTGGGTGATGCGGCGATTTACGCTGGCGCCGTGGGTATGGGGCCAATTGGCTAGTTGCTGATGGCTCAGTTTGAATAGCGCAATTCCATACAAAATCCCCCCAGTCTCGTTTTGAGGCTGGGGGCTTTTGTTTTAGCATTGGGGCTTAGCGAAAAGCGAGAAGAGACAAGCGGCAAACCGACACAGCCTTGGGGCCAGCCCCCGTCAATTGCTTTTGGCCGCTTAAGGAGGACGAAGCGCCTCCGACCTAGAGGTCTATCCTCCTGCGCAAGGGAGCTGGGTTGCTTCAGTGTTTGGTGGTGAGTACTTGGGGCAGCAAATCATTTCCGAGCGTTGTTGTGGGGTGGGGTGGGGATGATTGACCGCAAAGAAGCAAGAGCCTCTTCCCCTAGCCCCTACTCCTGAAGGAGCAGGGGGACATGAGGCAAGAACGAAGATGTGAGCCCCTTCGTACGCCCCAGCACTTCGATCCGCGTAAGCGGTAGCCCAACAGTCAAGACCAGCCCAGAGAAACGCACGTTATCCTGACGCTGCATCATCCCAGAAGTCATGAGCCGAAGGTTGGGAAGGGTTAACCCGTCTGGGAACACCCTGTTCCCAATCGGCGGGAGTTTGAGGGCAGCGCCCTCAAGGCG
>CALIGI010000268.1 GCA_938021205.1 uncultured Pseudanabaenaceae cyanobacterium | reverse complement strand
CGGGGGAGCGAGGCCAGGTGTTTGAGTCGGGCTTGGGTAAGGTCGCGGTGATGATTTGCTATGAGCCTGCGTTTAGTGGGGGGATGCGGGGGCAGGTGGCCAATGGCGGGCGCTGGTTGGTGACGAGTTCAAATTTGGATCCCTATGGCAGGCAGTTGATGGCCCAGGCTGAGGCGTTGGATGTGATGCGGGCGGTGGAGGGCGATCGCTGGAGTATTCGGGCGACGAATACGGGCTTTTCTGGGGGGGTGGATCCGGTGGGGCGGGTGCGGTGGCGATCGGAGGTGGGGGAGGTCGTGACTTATTTGGCGGAGGTTTATCCGAGGGATTCGCGGACGGCTTATGTGCGTTGGGGGGATTGGGTGGTTTGGAGCTTGCTGGGGTTGGCTGGGGTTGGGCTCGTGGTGTGGCGATAGCCATGGGTTGAGGCTTGGCTGGACGATAAGAGGCAAATCGCTAAATCCTAAATGCACCACAGGCCAACCCATGTCTCCTTGGTTCAGGGAGACCGTACGAAGTGCGAGGGGGTCGCCTTGCCTCTTGCTTCTTCTATTGCTTACGACTCAGTACATCCGTAAATGCCTCCAATGTTCCCCAAGGATCCGGAATCAGCACCGGCTTAGACTGCACCGCAGCTTTTTTTACAGTCGGTTTTGCCAAGGGCTGGGCCAGGGGCTGATTGGCAGGGGGCTTGGCTACAGCAGCAGCCGATTGAGCTTTGCGCTTGGGCAGGAAGGGGTTGGCCTGGGCAGGAAGGTGATCTTTAAGTTGCTCTACGGGACCGGCAACGCGCTCGGAGACCTCTTCAATGACACGGTTTAGGGTTTCACCGGTGGCTTGTTTGGCTTGCTTGACTGGCTGGGACTGGGCGACGCTGGAGATGACTGGCTCCATCGCGGCTTTGAGGCCAGAGCTGCCTTGAGCGATCGCAGTCACTAGAGCTTCGGTCGTGGCCTGCACCTGCTTCACAGGACTGTCGCCCGCAGGGGCTAGGTCGAAGTTGAGGGGCTCCTGGGAGAGCGAGTGGCCTAGGGGAGCTGAGGTTTGAGATGAGCCCAGGAAGGGCTCTAGATCACTGCTGGGTTGAGTCTTGTCAGTTTGCTTGTGGGGCTTGTGGGGCTCGCTGGAGAAGGGGGGTAAGGGGCAGCCTGTGGTGGAGACGGCGGCGATGCAACGGTCCAGTTTGAGCTGGTGGCTGCTGCGATCGCGGGCCATACGAGCGTAGCTCTCGCGATCGCTGGCCCAGAAGCGCACGATTCCCTGGGCATCGGCGGCGGCGATGTAGTTGCCGTCGTCGCCAAAGGTGACCTGATGAATGGCATAGGCAGACTGTTTGGTGGCTTTAGAGCCAAAGCCTTGAGTTGCTGAAGCTTCCACGGCGGGCTGAAGGGTGCGGGTGTCTTCGCCGCTGTCCAAGTCCCAAAGGCGAATGCTGCCGCTGGTGCCGCCGCTGAGTAGGCGATCGCCAGTGGGGTTAAAGGCCACATCTCGCACGGCGCTCTGGTGTCCCCGCAGGGTGGTCTGGATCGCGCCAGTGCCGCTGTCGATGAGTTTGATCGTGCCTTCGGGGAGGGCGATGGCCATCATCTTGCCGTCGGCACTGAGGTTCGCAGCGGTGAGGCCGGGGAGCCCCAGGGCCTGGATGGGCTTGCCGGAGTTGCGGTCCCAGAGGGTGATGGTGCCCTGGCCATCGGCGGTGAGGATGCGTTGGCCATCGTCGCTGATTTGCACGAGGCGAATGTCGAGCAGGTGCTGGGGCCAAATCATGCGATCGCCCGTGCTGGTATCCCAGAGGTGCAGGCGATGCGCTCCGTCGAGGGCCAAGAGGGTGGCTCCATCAGAACTGAGGCGCAGGTGGCTGATCCGTTGAGCTGCCTCAGCTTTTCCTGGCTTGACGCCCTTTTTGGGTGGGATCGCCGCGAGACGACGGCCGCGAGGGCTGCCGGTGTTGGGGTTGATTGCCCAGAGGGTGACTTGACCGTCGGCGGTGGCGGTGGCCACGGTGAGCTGATCTTCGCTGGTATCGCTCGCGGTGATGGCCTGGCTGAGCCCTTGGCGCTGGGGGGCAAGGTTCTCCGGTGGGGCTCCGATGACGCGCTCGGCGACCGGGCCAATTAGGGGAGCGAGGTCAATGCCCTGGCCGCTGTCACTATCCCAGCGCTGAAGCTGTCCCGCCTCGTCCACGACGAGGAAGGTGAGGCTACCTTGATCGCTGGGCAACAGGTGCAGGGACTGGCGGGGGCGACGGTTTAGATCTGCTTTGGGGGAGCGACGGAGCAGTCCAGCGGTTTCCATAGAGACCTCCATCGCAGTTTGCGTCGATGCGATCGCCGGAGCAACGCCAGACATGGCGGATTGCGAGGTGGTTTGTAGCGTTGCAGGAGCCGCCGTAACTTCCCCCTCCAATGCGTCGGGGCGGTAAGCCACGGTCAGGATGGCATGATCGCGCTGGGGAGCCGGGGCGATGTCCTGGGCCTGGGTCTTATTGCTATGGCTCATGGGCTGGGCTACCTTAGCCCCCTGGGTATCCCAAAAGGTCAAGGTGCCATCTTGGTTTGCGGTGACCAGTAGCCTGCCATCGGCGCTGAACTGGGCTTCAACCACCGCGCTGGAGGCATCTCGTAGGACATCGTTAACGGAGCCATCATGAAGATTGAGCAACTGGGCATCCAGGAGCATTTCTCCTTCAATTTCTCGCTGGCGAGTGGCCAGCAGCATGGAGCCATCATTGCTAAAGCGCAGGGTCGGCTTCGCAAAAATGCGCATGGAGGGCTTGGCTTTCTGGCGGCGGGGGCGGGGGCGAGCTTGCTTGAGGAGGCGAGCCTCCAGTGGATCGTTAGGCTCAAACAAATCCGCAGATAGGGCTTCAGCCTGGGCAAAGACCTTAAAGCGAGACTGGAGCTGGCCGCTGCCTAGGTTCCAGTTCCAACCCTGTTGACCCTGGACCACAACGAGCTGGTCTTCGGCGGGGCTAAAGGCCATTTCCGAGGCGCGGAATTCTGGCTGGGCAGCAATCACGCTGGGCAGCTTGAGGTGGCTGACTTGCTCGCCGTTGCGCTGGTCCCAGACTTGAATGGTGTTATCGCTGCCCAGGATTGCAATGCGGCTCGGCCCCATGAGGGTTGAGACTACAGGGGCAGAGGTTCCCAGTTCCTGTTGCAACTCTCCACTGTAGGCATCCCAAAGACGCAACTGGCGATCGCTACCACTGGTCAAGACCAAGCGACCATCCTGGCTATACTCCATCTGCTCAATGGTCACCTCAGCGGGATGTTCCAAGCGATGGGCCACCCGAGGGACGTCGGCCATTTGCCAGAGGTACACCGTGCTGCCCGCCGCCGTGGCGAGCCGCCGAGCATCACCGGGGCTGTACTGCACATGGTCCACCGGCTCAGGAATGCTGGTGATGTGGTGGTGCATCCGTCCCGAGCCCGTTGCCCAAACGGTCACAGCGGTTTGTCCGGCTGCCCGGCTGGCCAGGGCTTTGCCATCGGCACTGAGGCTCACCTGCTCAACAACCGGTGCCTTGAGTCGATCCGCCGGGGCACGACGATCCACCCCAGGTGCAGGCTCACCCAGGGACAGACGGCGATAGGTTTTGGCCATGGCAATGCCCTGGGCCGAAACGGAAGTGACGCCTTCTTCAGCCAAGCTTGCCAGCAGCTCTGAAGCTTGGGTTTGATCCACTTCTGGCGGGCTGGGCCAGGCCAGACGACGCAGTTGGGGACGCTGGGCCATGAAGCTGATGCCGCTGCTGTGGGACTCACCTGCCGTAGATACATTGCGAATGTTTTTATCCCCCTGGAGCACCGGGTCCAAGCTCCAAAGATTGATTTGTCCCTGGGGATCGAGTCCGGCTAACTGCTTGCCATCACGGCTGAGGATCAGGCCCCGCAGGGTATCTGTGCCTTCGACCTTGGCAAGGGACTGGAGCTGGGGGAGGGACTGGTTGAGGAGGCGGCGATCGGACATCAGGTCCGCTTCAAAACCATAGTCTTCGGGGGCGTGACGATCCGCTTGCTCGGGTGTTAAATCAAGCTGACCAAGGAGGAAGGAAGTCATGGGGTCTCCGAACTCTCGCTGAGAATGATTGAGGGGGCTATTGTTGTGAGAGCGATTTTGAGAACGATGGGAGCGGGCAATTCTGTCGTATAGGGCCTTGGGGCTGAGTTTGAAACCTTGCTGCCCGAAGCCTGGATTGGCAATGCGGTGTTCCTGATTGGCTCCGGTGGAGGCCAGGCGCTGTTGGGGATTGCGCTGCTGGAACATTTGGTACATCAGTGCGAAGAGGGCAGCGGTGAGGGCGGTGGCAATGCCAATTTGGACGAGACGACCCTTGCGTTTTCCTTGTTGCCCCCGCACCTCTTCGTCCTTGCTGAGGCGGATAAAATGCTGCGCTAGGGAGGAGAGGTCGTCGGGGTGGTCCTTGAGGTAGGCCTCGGCTTCGCTGAGGCGTTCACCTTGAAGCCAGGCGTCGTTCCCAAATAGGTCATCTCTCTCACCCCAGTCCTCGGTTTGGCGTTCAATGCGACGCTGCTGGGTGAGGCGATCGCGTTGTTTTGTAATCCAGCCCCGTAAATCAGGCCAGTCCCGTACCAGAGTTTCGTGGCTCGCTTCCACCCAGTCATTGGACTTACGCATGAACGGGAAAGAGAAGGCGGCCTCTTCCTCCGGGGGCAGGGTGATGCGATTCCCCGAACTCACCACCAGGCGAGATTCGATCAAGGTTTCGAGAACACCTGCCAGGGCTTCGCTCTGGGGGCCGCGACTGTTGCCCAGCTCGCTCTTGGACACTCGACGTAATCCATCAGGAGAGCCTGCACCCAGCTGAGTCAAGGCTAAGAAAATCCGTTGCACCAGGCTCTGGTCCGTCTCCGAAAGCTCCTTGAGCAGCCCCGTGGCTTGGCTCACCAGCAGGCCACGAATACGACCCATTTCGGCATAGGTACCCAGACGCATTACCTGATCAAGATCCGCATCTGTGCCCGTCGTCGCCACTTGGCGCAGCCAAACCGAACGCAAGGCAAGCTGCAACAAGGCGAGGCGCGCTGGCGAAGCCGCCACATCCTCCATCAGCATGTCTGCCAAGTGGATTTCGCACTGCCAGCCCAGACGCAGGGCAGGTTTTAAAATGGCTGCCTTGAGAGCTTCCTGGGGCAGGGGCTCCACGGTAATGAGTTGGGAAGGACCGCGCTGGAGTGGCTCCGTGCGGCGATAGCATTCCTCCCAGAAGTCAGATCGCACTGCCAAAACCACATGGACCAGTTCTGACTCTTCTTCCAGCAGGGTGATCAAGCTATCGATCACATGCTGGCAAACCCTGGCGGCTTCTTGATTACCTTCGCCGTTGGGTTTGTGGCGTAGCAGTCGCTCGAACTGATCGATCACCAGCAACAAGCGAGGCTCGCGAGGATCGTAGTCCGTACCGGGCAGGTGGTGGCAGTTGGCCTGGACCAGTCGCAGTAAACCGCGCTCGTCGGAGGCGATTAGCTGACCGTTGCGGCGCAGTTGTTCACTGCGTTCCCAGTCGCTGGCATCCTTATCAATGAACGTTGCTGCTAGATCCAGAATGGGGTTATTGAGCGGACGGAAGATCTTGGTTTTCCAGCGATCGCCTCCGCCCCGCGTCCGTTTTGCCAAGGCCGGAATTAAGCCCGCCTGGAGCAACGAAGTTTTACCGCTGCTGGCGGCACCTACTACAGAAACGAGATTGTGCTTGTGCAGGGAAGACAGCAACTGCTTCACCTGCTCCTCCCGCCCAGTGAAATAGCGAGATTCATTGACTTCAAAGGCCCGCAAACCGGGATAGGGGCAAATGTCCTGGAGATCGCTTTCTGCCTTAACCTGGCTCGCTTCTGGTTTTGCTCCTTGGGCCTGAGCAACCTTGCCAGAATGCTTCACCGCAGCCCGACGAGCCGCAGAAATCTTTTTCTGTGTTGCAGTTCGAGCCCGACGTCCGGTGGATTTCTGATGGCTCATTGCTGTTTTCGCCGCAGTCGATTGTGCCGCAGCCTGGGGTTGGCCGGGTTGGCGCTGGAGCAAGTTCTGGCTTAAGTCATCTGGGGCGATCGCGGCTCCAGGCTGCGTTGCAGATGTCGTAGATATCTTTGATGTCACCGGTGCTTGCCCATCCAGCGCTGCCTTGGCAGTCTGCTCAGTCTCGTTCACTGTCGCTGCCGCTTCCACTTCTCCAAGCTCTTCCGCTATCTCTGCCGCTGCCGCTTCCCGCTCCAAACCCTTTCCATCTCGCTGCTCAGCATCCAGCAACTCAGTCTCCGGGGCATCTGCAAAAGCCAGGCCCGCTGCCACCGTCGTCTCATCCAATGTCGCCATCTCATCTGAAGGTGCAGCCGTCAGAGTCAGGTCTTCGAGGGAAGTGCGAGTTAAGACAATCTCGCTGCCAGAATTTTCAAACAAGGGCTGCTGTAGCTCCCCTTTCAATTGGGTGCTCACCCAATCGGTCAAGGCGTAATTCGTAATTGCCCCTTCATCGACCCGCTCCGGGTCTAACCCTTCCAACAGGGCTTCAGTAAAGACGCTGTAGTTCCCTTCCAAAGCCTCATAGGCCTGCTCATATTCCCGAGAAGCCGCCATAAAAAAGCGGGCAGTGCCGGGCTTAGATCCAGGGTCTGCCTCTAAGAAATCGAGAAATGCGCCACTGTGACAGCAGTCCAACCAAATCACTCGCTTCCGCACCGGGCTCTGCTGGAGCAAACGCCGCAGCCAAAACAGCGACAGACCATAGATGCCTCGTTCTGGGTCCGTATCGCTAGTTGCCAAAAAGCCTTCACTGATGCCTGCTTCCTTCTGGATGCCATGGCCCGAAAAATAAAATAGCGCCGTCTCTGGCACATTCGCCCCATTGGGCTTAAAGAGTTTAACCAGGGCAGCTTCTAGCTCTCGCAGCGTCATGCCGGTCTGCCCCACACAGGGCTGACCATCCACAATCATTTCAGGCCCGCGCTGAACGCGGAACTCGCCATCGTGACCCAGACGCTGGGCGATCGCCTCCGCATCATGGGCTGGGGCTTGCAGGCCTGGCAGGCACTGGTAGTGATTTAGTCCGACGACCAGCGCATCTCTCGACATAACTCAAACTCCCTAAATGACCCCTGAATGACCTCGACGCTGCCGCTGGGTAAATGCAGGATTAGTAGACACAAACCTGACAGCGGACACAGATGCGAATGTCGTCAGAGGAGAACCGCTTGGGCGTAAAGCCTGGAGCGAAGTCTCCCGTTGACGATTGACCCTGAGTTGACCCGTAGATCGAGGAAGGTTAGATGCACCGCCTCGACCCTCCCTGAGTTGACCCCCTCCCTGGCACTGCTAAGCCAGACCTGAACATCTGAATTGCAGCGTTATCCCAGTGGATGGGAACCGCATATTTCTGCGGCTGATGTAGCTAAGTTAACCAAGGGAAATGGAGGCGTAAAAGGGCGATGCTCCTGCATTGATTAATGGGGAGACTCCCCTCCTATCCGCCTTCCTGACTAGATTTGAGGGATTTGCGATCGCAATGATCAGTGTATTTACCCTCGTCGGGGTAAAGGTCAGCTTTAGGTGAGGGTTGGACGTTTTAATGCAAGTAGATAGAAGCAGGGTTCGATCAACAACTGCTAAAGCAGTCGCCAGTCTGAAAATCACAAGTTAAACCCAAAAAAGTGCCAGCCTGCTTAAGCAGGCTGGCACTTTTCCGGGGCCTTATCCCCAACTAGCTCCAGGACTCAAATCATGTTGTCCAGCACTTAACTCACATACTGGAACTGATTCAACGACAAACTACGATTGGTGGCAAAGCGCGCAATGGTCTCATTACCGGTTCGCAATAACCAAACCTCACCACTACGGATCGTGGAAGACAAGGAATAATCCGAAGCACTGCCATGGAGGATCACCTTGTCCACACCCACCTCAAAATCATGAATGAAGGCCAAATCACCATTACCTCGCGCAGCATAGTAAGCCCCGGCGCGATCGCCCAAAATAAAGGTGTCAGCTCCCCCCGCTCCAAACACTTGGTCCCACTCATTAACCCCCCGTCGTCGAGCACTCGTCGCGTTGATAATATCTGCGCCTGAACCCGCCCAAATATAGTCACTGCCACCATCGCCGACGATATAGTCGTTGCCATTTGTACCTTCTAGGTACTGCCCACTGCTATTACCCACGATGGCATCCGTCGGAACCAGCAGCGGATCCCTTGGGCCAGGCGGAGGCCCGCCTGAGATATTGGTTCCATAGAGATTAAGTCCCCAGTTGTTCCAGGTGCCTGTATTACCAGCCACACCATCAGAGACTCTCAAGGTCCAGTTACCCCGAGCTGTCTCTCCCCAATTGCGAATGGACGTTAGAGACCAACGACGATAGTGATCTCCCGAATCATTGTGAACTTCGGTTAAAACAGACTCCGTTCCCCCCGGTGACACCAGCGTGACGGCCAAGTTTCCCCGATAACTATGGGTGGCATCAAATACCACCTCAGCTGATTCCACCTTAATATTGCGATTAATCCTGACTGTTGATGTCAGGCCAGAACTGCGATTATCGGGAATCGCTCGATTGACACTGATATTTCCAGATGTAACAGCAACCTCTGGGGCCACATTGGTCCAGCGGCCCGCAAGGTCTACCGCAGCGCCTGCATTGACCACACCAAATCCATATTTGTGATTGATGTTCAAGCCTGCTCTATTTCTCTTCCAATCCCCATCAGACGGATCCGTTTTAACAGCCGTCCTAGCCAGAATATGCTGCACATCACGCCAGCCCAAATTGGGATTACGGCTCAACATCAATGCAACAACCCCAGAGACAACAGGTGCAGCTGCAGAGGAATCACCAAACGTGTCATAGCCATCTTGGAAGAAGCCATCCCCTTCAAACAGTGTTGTCGTTAGTAATCCTGCACCACCGCCACCGCTACTAAAGGCCGAAATAAAGAGCGATGCCCCCGATTCACTGTAATCAGGTTTTCGACCGTTAAAGTCCACGGCTCCCACTGCCAAGGTATAGCGCGAATTGGCATAGCCGTCGTAGTTGACGTTGTCCTTGGCCCTTCCGCCATTTCCCCCCGCCCAAACAAAGACATTGCCGCGACCATTTCGACCAAAGCGAGCACCATCTGCTAAGGCTTTAGCTGTCAAAGGTCCTGGTCCATCCAGCCCACGGGCATCATCAGGAGGACCCCAGCTATTGTTGTAGACACTAATGGAATTGCGCTGATGGGACAGCGCTCGGGCTATCACAGCATCATTTCGGAGATTCATCGTATCAATGCCGAGGCTGGCAAATTTGGCTTCCGGGGCAATCCCACTCACACCAATGCGATTATTGCCGGATGCGATCGCAATACCCGCTACAGAAGTATCATGGCGATTTCGCGACAAAGTATTTCTGCTGTTCTTCGCAAATTGATAGCTCAAGCCTGGCAAGAACCGAGCCGCTAGATCTGGATGGTCATTTTGCAGTCCATCACCCACAAAACCGACTACTACATTTTGACCTTTTGTTTGCCTCCAGGCCTGTTGAATGTCCAGGTCTACATCAGCAGAACCAAATGTCCGACCATCATTTTCTAAATACCATTGGTTGCCGACTAAAGGATCATTGGAAAGCATTACAGTCATCTCCTAGATTTGGGGCCAAACTGCCCAGAATCATCATTTTCAGCACTAATTTTGACTCAGAGAGTTAATCAAAAAACACATCCAAACTAGAAAAATCCGATGGGAAAATTTAAAAAGTAAGGAGGTTTACGATTCATAAGAAGCCGTCTTGCTTAAAGACTAAAGTAGTTATCTTTTCTCGGTGATAAGTCTTCAGTCGCCATGGATGAGTGTAAAGGGGAAACTCAGGACTTAAGAGCTACTTCTCAGGCTGTACATGACTGTTCAAATTTCTCAAAAGAGAATGCAAATGATTTTCAAAAATCTGACAACCTGAATGAAAATATTTTGATACATCATCGATTCCTCTCAAAAAAATCTCTTCTTAAGAGAAAATTCTATAGCCCATTTATTCCATTGACTTCTAAACAGAAATAGAAAGTCTTCCACCAGTAGTAGCATTAATCAGAACCAGCAGTTGAATGTAAAAGTACGAATACTCTAAGCATCGTGATTCCCTATATCTTCACAAAACCGCGACAGATTAATCCGAATCGTGATAGCATTCCGCAGCCTATCTTTTCTACAAGGAAGTATCTAATCAAAAGAAGTTGTGAGCTCCATTCTGTCAGTGAGCTCAGTACTGTTCTGTTAGAGACTAGCCAAAACTTGCCATCCCTGTTCTGAAGAGCTTCTATCTTGATTGACTTGTTAAACCGTTACGATATAAAACCGGCCTCGATGAACGATGCACAGGTGATTTTGGGTCTGAGAAAGCGTACTTGCGACCCCATCTCTCAGGCTGATTTAAGCCATCAATCATTAGCCAAACTAAAGCGCCAGCCTGCTATAGCAGGCTGGCGCTTTAGTTTGAGTATAAATACTCAGTCTAGAGGCCATGACTCAAGTTCATCTGTTTAGCGCTTAGCTAACATATTGAAACTGGCTTAACGACAAACTACTACTGGTCACAAAGCGTCCGACGAGCTCACCATTGGTTAGCGATAACCACACTTCACCCTGGCCATTGGGAGCAAGAGTATAATCTGAAGCGCTGCCATGAAGCACGACTTTATCCACACCTGCCTCAAAGTCAGGCATGAAGGCCACGTCTCCATTGCCTTGCGCCGTATAATAAGCGCCCGCTGCATCACCCAAGACAAAGGTGTCAGCGCCACCCGCACCCAGCAATTGGTCCCACTCGTTATTGCCTCGCAGTTCAGCATTCGTGGCATTGATAATATCTGCACCCAGGCCAGCCCAAATATAGTCGCTGCCTCCTCCTCCGATGATATTGTCGCTTCCATTCCCCCCTTCTAAATACTCACCAGCAGCAGTACCTACAATGTTATTAACCGGGACATCGCCCCCAGCGACGTACCAGAATTGGTCCAAGTTACCAAGGTTGAGGGCACTATTGGTGACAAAACGCGCGATGGTCTCACCATTGGTCAGCGACAACCACATCTCACCCGGAGCGTTGGGAGACAAGACATAGTCTGAGGCAGTGCCATGGAGTACGACTTTGTCCACACCTGCTTCGAAGTCAGGCAGAAAGGCCAAATCACCGTTACCTTGCGCAGCATAGTAAACCCCTGCTGCATCTCCTAAAATAAAGACATCGGCTCCGCCTGCACCCAGCAATTGATCCCATTCATTCTTGCCCTTTAATGTTGTTGTGGTGGCATTGATAATATCTGTACCCGCTCCAGCCCAGATGTAGTCACTCCCACCCCCACCGACGACATAATCATTACTAGCTGTTCCTTCGAGATACTCACCAGCAGCGGTGCCTAAAATAGCACCAGTAGGAACGTCAAATAGGTCTTCTGGCGGTCCACTCGAAACACCATTGCCATTGGAGCCATAGAGGTTGAGCCTCCAGTTATTCCAAGTTCCGGTATTACCCGCAGCACCATCAGTCACTCTTAAGGTCCAGTTACCCTGGGCTGATTCACCCCAGTGGCGTACGGAAGTCAAGGACCAACGGCTATAGTTATCTCCCGAGTCATTGTGAACCTCGGTTAGAACCGATTCTGTGCCATCAGGAGACACCAGCGTAACGGCCAGGTTTCCCCGATAGCTATGGGTGGCATCAAAAACAACTTCAGCCGATTCCACCTGAATATTCTGGGTAATATTTACCGTGGAAACCAGGCCTGAACTATTGTTATCCGGAATTGCACGATTGATATTGACGTCACCAGATGTGACAGCAACCTCTGCTCCAACGTTTTGCCATTGCCCTGCCAGGGTGACCGCCGCGCCTGCATTAACCGCACCAAACCCATACTTATGGTTGATGTTAAAGCCTGCGCCATTCGTCTTCCAATCGCTATCAGTTGGGTCTGTCTTGACTGAAGTATTGGCTAAGATATGTTGCACATCACGCCACCCTAAATTGGGATTGCGGCTCAACATCAGTGCAACGACACCAGACACCACCGAGGCAGAGGCAGAGGTTCTACCAAAGGGATCATAGCCGTCTAGACTGGCACCATCCCCCTCAAAAAGAGTGGTGGTCAGCAATCCTGCACCCCCACCCCCACTACTAAAAGCTGCTACAAAAATGGCTGCCCCAGGTTCACTATAGTCCGGTTGTCGACCATTAAAGTCCACCGCACTGACGGCTAAGGTGTAACGAGAGTTGGCATAGCCATCGTAGTTGACGTTGTCCTTAAACTGTTTGCCATTTCCTCCAGCCCAAACAAAAATATTGCCTAGACCATTGCGCCCTTTCTGAACACCATCTTCTAGAGCCTGAGTAATCAAAGCTCCCGGAGCATCTAACCCACCGCCATTATCTGGAGGCCCCCAACTATTGTTATAGATACTAATGGCGTCGCGCTGGTGGGACAACGCACGGGCGATCGCCGCATCTCTCCATTGACGCGTATCGATTCCGAGAATGGCAAATTTGGCTTGTGGTGCAATACCACTCACGCCGATGCCGTTATCACCCGAGGCGATCGCAATACCTGCCACCGACGTGTCATGGCGATCTAGTTTTTTGACGTTACTGCTGTTTGTCGCGAAGTTATAGCTCAACGCAGGCAAGAAGCGAGCAACCAGGTCTGGATGGTCATGCTGAAGTCCATCCGCGACAAAACCAATGGTCACATTCTGACCTTTTGTCTGGCTCCAAGCTTGCTGGATATCAAGATCTACATCAGCAGTACCAGACATCTGGCCAAGGTTCTCTAAATGCCATTGTCTACCGACTAAAGGGTCGTTTGAAATCATAGCTCAGCATCTCCACAGTCAGAGATCACGCCACCCGAACTTCTAAACTCTTCAGGCACTCGTTCACCGAAGTGAATCAACAAGCAGTAATACAAAAACACGCAAGACTCCGATTTAAACACAGGAGAAATAGGCTATGAGACGGGTCAGCATTCCAGTGCCATCTCATACAAAGCCCAAGCATCAACAACAAGTGATGATGCCTTTTTTACACCTAGACGAAATATAGCGATGAAGTTTAGAGATTGAGGACGATTTGCCCTGGCCTGCATGGGGTCTTAAAAGCTCTCTTTGGGGAATATAGATGAGTCGTTAAAATCCTTCACTCTCAGCGAAAATGTTTTATACGCCGCAGAGTCTAATGAATGATTTCTCAATCAATCAATACAAGCCCCCCAGACTAGTACCGCATCAAACTTTACATAGAAATATGGCTTTCTGATTTTACTCTGAGTATCAAAAACAACAATTGAATTACGTCTAACGACTTATTTCCCATAGGTAAGATAACTCACATTGTTTTTACAATAAATCCCAGCTCACTCATGTTCATGTGTTGAATTGGCCGCTTTTATTCCAACATTCCGGACAGTTTTTGATGGCTAACGACAGAATGGGGAGCAGCTCCTTCAAAGCCTCTAGCTATCAACGAAAGAATGAGGGGTTCAGGAATTAAATTTAAAACTGTCCGAACAATTGTCATTCCTTGAACCTGGATACTCTATGAGTGGAGTCCTGGGGTGTGAAAATTTGATTAAGCCTGAGCAATCTGCCCCAACCGTTTCAGTACCCGCAACACCTGCTGCAACCCACGCGGCACCGTATAAATCGAAAACGCCCGTGACAGCCCATATGCCCGCTCCGGCATCGCCCGCAACTTCACCAGCAACACATCATCCCCATTCGTCACTAGGCGAAACCGAGACTGCCCTGGCTCTACATTCGCCATCATGTAAGCCAACGCCTGGGGCAACGCAGACCGCGCCGAAATTGTGGTTTCTTCGACTCCACCACCAAAACCCACAACCCGAAGCGAGTCTCAACTTCCGTTAGACTCTTGACCGCCTCGGTAATCGCAACAAACTTAGCCACAGGCCAATTCTCATCGATTCACCTAATCCATCAAATTACGGAAGAACTCAATCGTCCCCTTCAGCTCCGCCACAAAGGTATCGATCTCTTCGCGGGTGTTGTAGATGTACAGGCTAGCCCGCGCCGTGCCGGAAATGCCCAGCTCCCGATGCAGCGGCTGGGTGCAGTGGTGACCCGTGCGAATGGCAATGCCGGACTGATCCAGAATCGTTGCCAAATCATTGGGATGTAGACCTTTTACGGTGAAGGCGGCGAGGGATGCTCGACCGCTGCCATCGGCTTTGGGCTGAGGGCCGTAGATGGTTAGGCCTTCGATCGCGTTCAGCTTTTCAAACAGATAAGCTGTCATCTCCTGTTCGTAGGCGTGGATGCGGTCCATGCCAATTTTATTGAGGTAGTCGATTGCTGCGCCGAGGGCGATCGCCTCTGCGATCGCTGGTGTCCCCGCCTCAAACCGCTCCGGCAAATCCGCATAGGTCGAATGGTCCAAGAACACATCCTGAATCATTGAGCCCCCACCCAAAAACGGTGGCATCGACCGCAGCAAATCCAGCTTGCCGTAGAGGAAACCAATCCCCGTTGGCCCGCACATCTTATGGCCCGAAGCCACCAGCCAATCGCAGTCCAAATCCTGCACATCAATGGGCATGTGGGGCACGCTCTGGCACGCATCCAGCAGAACCTTAGATCCCTGTTGGTGCGCCAACTCGGCCACTTCCTTGGCAGGTGTAATTGTCCCCAAGGTATTAGACACATGTACCACCGAAACTAGCTTTGTCTTCTCCGATAGCAGCTCGCGGTAATGGTCTAAATCAAACTCACCCTCCGCCGTCACCCGCACATGCTTGAGCACTGCACCAGTTCGCTCAGCAACAATATGCCAAGGCACTAAGTTGCTGTGGTGCTCCATGGTGGTGAGGATGATTTCATCCCCAGCCTTCAGCTCCGTCATGCCCCAGCTATAGGCCACCAGATTGATTGCTTCCGTCGCATTGCGGGTAAAGACAATCTCCTTGAAGCTGGCCGCATTCACAAACGCCGTCACCTTCTCCCGAGCTGCCTCATAGGCATCCGTTGCCCGGCCACTCAGGGTATGAGCGCCCCGGTGAACGTTGGAATGGTCCGTCAGGTAGTAGCGCTGCAAGGCTTCCAGCACCGCCATGGGTTTGTGGGAGCTAGCCGCACTATCGAAGTAGAGCAGGGGCTTGCCGTTGACATCCTGATTGAGAATCGGAAAGTCAGCGCGGACTTCTTCGGCTAGAGAGGGGGCAGCGGTGGTGAGGGGCATGGCAGATTGCGGCTAAGAGATGGAGAAGGATTACCAGTGGCGTGGGTCCACACCTCTAGTTTGGGCAAGATGCACTAAATCGCGCTTTCGGTCCGCTGGGTCACTGTGGCAGTCAAGCTCTCCCGCAGGGAAGAAACCGGCAGCTTGAGTAAAATCTCTGCTGCAAAGGCTTCGATGAGGAGATGCTGGGCACTGTCGCGGTCAATGCCTCGACTTTGCAGATAGAAAACCTGATCGTCTTCAAGCTGGCTGACCGTTGCACCGTGGCTGCACTTAACATCGTCAGCAATGATTTCCAGCTGGGGCTTGGTGTCGACCCGTGCTTTGTTGGAGAGCAGCAGGTTGCGGTTGAGCTGAGCCGCGCTGGTTTGCTGGGCTGCTTTGGGCACGCCGACGCGACCGCTGAAGACGGAGCGGCCTTTGTCCGTGGCGATCGCCTTATACAGCTGGTCACTCTGACAATGGGGATGGTTGTACTGGATATTGCTGTGGGTATCGACCAACTGCGTCCCCGACACGAGAGCCAAACCATACAGGTTCGTCTCCACCTGAGTTCCCTGGTGATGAGTCTCCACGTTATGGCGAGACAGAGCGGCACCAATCTGCACAGCAACATTTGTGTAACGGCTATCCTGGGCTTGAATCACAGAGGTTTTACCAATGTGGAACGTCCCGATGGCTTCGCGTTGAATCAGGCTGTGGTGAACCTGGGCATTGGCTTCCACAACAACTTCCGTTACCGCATTGCAAAAGCCGCTACCGTCACCCAAGGAGACATAGTCTTCAATCAGGCTGACCTCGCTACTTGCTTCCGCAACTACGATGCAGCGAGGTTGAGTAATGCGATTGCCGCCAGTGGAGACAAACAGTAGATGAATCTGCGCATCGACCACAGCCTTCTTCGCAACGTGAATCACTGCCACATCCGCAAAGGTCGCCGTATTCAGCGTCGTGAAGACTTCTTCTGAACCGGGCAGTTGAGCCACGTGACTGGAAACGGTTGCTAAAGCATCTGAGTTGCCAACGGTTACGTCGCTCACTGCACTCAGGTCTGACAGGTCAGCGTTGTACACACCATCAACGAAGACGATGCGGCTGGACTTTGCTTCAGGCAAAATGAAGTCTGCAATGGAATCAGCAGAGATAGAGGCTGGGCCGTCAGCCGCCACAAACTG
>CALIGI010000267.1 GCA_938021205.1 uncultured Pseudanabaenaceae cyanobacterium | reverse complement strand
TGGGACGCCTCACGTGAGCCAGGAGCGCTGGACCAAGGCCAACATCAACTTCGTCAATGACCATTACCCCGATGCCTTCTATAGAGACGAACTGGACTACACCTGCGTAGCGGGACAGGCCGTATTTGGTCAGCCCAGGATCGGCACTCGCATTGCTTACAACAGCTACAGCATTACCTGTGGGACGGGAAAAACCTGGGGAGATGGCATTACCCCCATTGAGGCAGCTCACCTAGAAGGAGCGACGAATCTCGTTTTAGAGGACGTACAGCATTCGCCTCGCCCTGGAAAACTTTGGTACGGTTCTCCCGAAGTCGTTGCCCAATGGGAAACACACTTAAATTAGACGACAGCACATCTATCAATCGGTGGAATCTTTACTGAGAAAAAACTGTTTTGGCAATGAGCAATTGTGCCACCCCAAATAAGTGGCACAGCCTTCTTGGGGATTACCCTACCCAGCGGATATTGTATTGGTGTGGTGAGGAGTGAAGTTCTAACCGCCTAACTGAATGGGGTCGAAACACGGCAAGACTCCCAAGAGGTTAGGAGAGGAAGAACGCTCAAGCTCTACGGAGAGCTCAGAAAGCCCCCAGTGATTTCGGTCGCTGGGGGCTTTTTGTATTGTCACGCGATGTTCACTAGCTGAAATGAGCTTGTCCTCGCATTTTTGGTGATGAACCGGGGAAAACGGGAATATTTTGTAGTGAGATGAAGTTTCGGGAAACGCAGGTGGATTCGATCTCTAGGACGGATCCCCTTTGCTAAGCTCTACCCCAGCAAGGCTAATCGACTCAGCCCTTGCCTAGGTTAATGATTGCTAAAAACGCTACTGCTTACACAAACTCCTATGGCCCTCAGTAAAAAGATTCAGAATCCCTCCGGTGTCGCCGCCGATTGCGCCAAGCTCATGGATGAGCAAGTTTCTGCCAAGAAAGGCATTTCTGGCATGGCAATGAAAGCCACCTACGGCGTGGTTAAAGGCATTGGCGCAGACTATATCCCTAGCGCTCTAACGAAGATCATGCCCGAGACCTTAGCTGCCCTGGACCCGATGTGGGCTGAAGGCTTAGAGAAGGGCGATCCCGTGGCTCATTTGACTGAGCAGAGCGATCGCACTGCGGATACCATTCTCAGTGTTACCGATGCTCGCATCGAGCGGTCCAGCAACGGCATCATTACGGGTGCCTATGGCAAGTTTCGGAAGTCCGTCAAGGATGACATCGCTTCGGCTGTACCGGGTCTTGCCCAAATCCTCGGTCAACATGCCCAGGCATAAGCCCTAGCTTGTCATCCCGGCTTTACCCCAGTCGAATGCTCGGCTGGGGTTTGTTGTTTATGGTTTGTCCAATAATGGTGCAGTGACCATAGCCTTGCGATTGGAGTGCCCTGACGCAAGCCTCGGCCTGGGATAGCGGTAATGCAACCAGGAGTCCTCCCGAGGTTTGGGGGTCAAATAGAATTCGCTGCTGCATCGGACTTAAACTCAATCCCCCTTCGGCCCAGTTGCTCACCCAGCTCTGGGCCGTTGCGTTTTGGCGATCCATGGAGCTAAAGAGTTGCTGCTCCAGGGTTTCTGCTGCCCCCGTGAGCAGGGGCAAGGCCTGGAGATTGAGCTGAACGCTGACGCCGGAGGCTTGGACCATTTCACCCAGATGGCCCAGGAGGCCGAAGCCGGTGACGTCTGTGCAGGCGGTGATTTGGTGATCTTGCAGGATTTGAAGGGCCGGGGTATGGGATTGGAGCATGGAGGCGATCGCCCCATCAATCCATCGCCCCTTTGCCTTACCCTGGGCCGCTGCGGCAAACAACGTCCCCGTGCCCAATGGCTTGGTCAAAATCAGCGCCTGCCCCGGTTCCATCCCCCCTTTTCGCCACAGTGCCTCGGGCTGACCCAGACCATTGCAGCTCAGCCCAAAAGCCAACTCATTGCCCTCCACGGTGTGACCGCCAATGAGTTGGGTGTTGCTCTGGGCCAGGACGCTCATTGCACCAGAGAGCAGCTGATAAAGACTCTCTTCCACGGGGCCATCATGACCATGGGGGACTTGAGCCAGGGCCATGACACTGTGGGGCTGGGCTCCCATTGCCAGGATGTCGTTGAGGCAGTGGTTCGTGGTGATTTGGCCGAAGACGAAAGGGTCGCTGACGAGGGCGGTGAAGTAGTCGACGGTTTGGATGAGGACCGGGCTTGCTGAATCGCTGCGGGGCTGGGCAGTTGGAAGTTCAAGGATGGCAGCGTCGTCAGGATTATCAAGGATCAGATCTGGGAAAGCTTCCCGGAGTCGGTTGAGGGTTCGACTCAAGATGGTGCTGCCCACTTTTGCGCCGCAGCCGGAGCAGTACATGGCGGGCAATCCCCCTTGGCCCCCCTTTGGGAAAGGGGAAGGAGAGACTGGAGCTTTGTTATCGAAATCTGGCTGCGAAATTACAGATCGAGAGCGAGGGTTTGTTTTCCCCCTGCCTACAAGGGGGGCTAGGGGAGATTTTCTTGCTTCTCCCATGGCCTCCAATTCGCTAAATCGCTCCATAAACTGACGGTCAATCCGGTCCTTCCATTGCCACAGCAGCTTCGAGGGGCCAAAGCTCCAGCGGGCGCGAGAAGCCACTGCCGCTCCTGTACCCGTTCCGATGAGCGCCAGCAGATGGGTTTGGGGAGAAAAGGGCTGGGGGAGTTGGCGTTGCAGTAATCGCTGCAAGTTTTCAAACAAGGGCTTGCCCTGGCGCACGGCGAAAACCCCAGCCTTGGGTCGGGGGTGGTTAACCATGGTGGCGATGTCCCCGGCGGCCAGGATGCTGGGATGGGAGATGGATTGGAGCGTATCGCTGACGAGGACAAAGCCTCGGTTGTCTGTGGCTAAGCCCGATTGTGCCAGCCAGGTTGGAGCGCTGGCATTTGTGACCCAGAAGAGGCGATTGAGTCGCTCGGTGCCCTGGCGATGGTGAACGTCAATTTTTGAATCAGCTTCATCAAGTGACTCAGCATCGGCTAACTCCACCGATCGCACTTCTCCATTGAGATGAACCTGAACGCTCTGCCCTTGCAAAATCGCGAGAAATTTTCGTCCAACCCTAGGGGCATGGTTGGGCAATAGCGTGGCACCGCGCTGAAAAAGATGAAGCTGATGGGCAATATTGGGCGTCACTTGGCGCAGCCTAGCCCATAGCGAGATGGTCAGCTCCACTCCCCCTGCACCACCGCCCACAACGCCTAGGCTGAGAGGTCTTGGGTCCGTTTTCAGCGACTTAAGCAAAGCCTCCCACTGCTGCAAAAACAGGGGCACGGGCTTAGCTGGAATGGCATAGTCCTGGGCTCCCGGTACGTTGACCGCTGCGGGGGTACTGCCAATGTCTAGGGAGAGATAATCGAAGGCGATCGCCGGATGCTCTCGACACAGCAGCCTTTGCCGATCCAGATCCAGCCCCACCACCTCATCCAAATAAAACTGTGCCCCTACCGCCTGACAGAGTCGCCGTAGGTCAATGTGGCATTCATCAAAATCATAAAAACCTGCCACGTGGCCAGGCAACATACCGGAATAGGGCGTGTGGGTTTTATCACTTACGAGGGTCAACCGTACTCCCGGCAGCAGCTTCATGGCCCACATCTGCAAAGCGATCGCATGGCTGTGGCCCCCTCCCACCAAAACCAATTCCTGGGCAATAGGAGACGGGAAGGGGGAGTTCATATCGCTCTAAACGGGCCCATGTAATAGTGGTCAGCAGCATCATTGGATCTTAGGCAATGGAGCTGAAGAAAGACTGAGGGACTCGCCTAAAAAGTAAGATTTTGCCGGTTAACCTGGCTAAATATTCGGGAATGCTAAAGGAGAGTCAATACCATCTAGTGATGGTTTATCCACTAGATCGTGATGGTGTATCGTTTGTCGCTTCGTTCTCCGCTCCCTTCGTGAGCCTTAGCTACCCATGATTTCCCCAGATAACGCCCCAGCCAGTCAGGCTTCTATGGTGGGTCGCTATGCACCGGATTTTGAACTACCTGGCACCGATGGTGCCGTGTACCATTTGGCTCGCCGTCTGGAATCCCACCGGGCGATCGCGATCGTCTTCCTCAGTCCGGCCTGTCCTAGCTCAGTCCAGGTGCTGTCTCGCCTCCAGCAGCTCCAAACAGAATTCTCCGAACAAGGGTTTACGGTCATCGGCATTAGTGCAAATGACCGTGTCCAAGTCCCCGACGACGATCAAGCGGGCATGGAAGCCTTTGTCGCCCAATATGACATTGTCTTTCCCTACATTCGTGACATGACCCAGGATGTGGCTCGTGCATTTCAGCTCACCTGCACTCCAGAGGTCTTTTTGCTCGACCAAGAAAGCCGCATTCGTTACCAAGGTGCCATTGACAACAGCCCGACCAATAGTGATCAGGTGAGCAAACATTACCTGCGGTCGGCAGTGATGGACTTACTGAACGACAAAGAAATTACGGTCACTCAAACCGAGGCCGTGGGCACTGAGATCGCTTGGCGCTAAGCATCTGCTTTACTATCGCCACCCACTTCACACCTTGCTCGGGGAAAGGGTGTCCCTGCGCGGCATTGCGTCAGCCTAGCCTGGGGCAGGGTGTCTCCCTCTGCCCCTAGGGTTGGTCAGTTCCGTCTCTACTAGCAGTCTGGAATACAACGTTCTACATGCCAAACATTATGCAAATGCACGGGCATAGCTTATGGTGTTCTGGAAAAATATGTCCGACGTGGCTGTTGCGCAGGGCTGTTTTTAGCAGATAGCTGTTTTCACGAATGGCTATTTGAATGAATAACGAAGCTGCGATGCTGGCCTAACGACTGGGCAGGGAATGGGGTAGACGGACCATGGTGTACCAGCGCGTATTACTAAAGTTAAGTGGTGAGGCCCTCATGGGAGACCTCTCCTATGGCATTGATGCCGACGTGGTGGCTCGCATTGCTGGTGAGATTGCAGCAGTCGCTGCCAGCGGCGTGCAAATTGCAGTGGTCGTGGGCGGTGGCAATATCTTTCGCGGCCTCAAGGGCGCAGCGGCAGGGATGGACCGGGCCAATGCGGATTACATCGGTATGATCGCCACGGTGATGAATGCCATGACCCTGCAGGATGCCCTGGAACGTATCGAAGTGCCCACCAGGGTTCAGACTGCGATCGCCATGCAAGAAGTGGCCGAACCCTACATTCGTCGCCGCGCCATTCGCCACATGGAAAAGGGTCGCGTTGTCATATTTGGTGCGGGCTCCGGCAACCCTTACTTCACCACCGATACCGCCGCCGCCCTGCGCGCAGCAGAAATCAACGCTGATGTCGTCTTCAAAGCCACCAAGGTTGATGGCATTTACGATTCAGATCCTGCGAAAAACCCAACAGCCAAGCGCTACGATAGTCTGAGCTACAGCGAAGTCCTCACTAAAGAACTAGAGGTGATGGACAACACTGCGATCGCCCTATGCAAAAACAGCTCAATCCCCATTGTGGTCTTCAACTTATTTGAAGATGGCAGCATTGGGCGAGCCGTTAGGGGAGAACCTATTGGAACCATTGTGGGAGAGTCAGCGTGAAATTGTCTGAAGTTGAATCACAGATGCAGAAATCTGTGGAAGCGACCCAACGCTCTTTCAATACCCTGCGTACGGGCCGAGCCAATGCCTCCATTTTGGATCGCATTAATGTGGAGTATTACGGGGCTGCAACGCCGCTCAAGTCCTTGGCAACGATTAATACCCCCGATGCCTCGACCATTACGATTCAGCCCTTTGACCAGGGCAGCATGACGGATATTGAGAAGGCGATCATGATGTCCGATGTGGGCATCAATCCCAGTAATGATGGCAGTACCATTCGCCTCAATGTGCCCCCATTGACCAGTGAGCGGCGTAAGGAATTGGTCAAGATTGCCTCCAAGTACACCGAAGAAGGCAAGGTGGCGGTGCGCAACGTTCGTCGTGACGCCATGGATTCGGTGAAAAAAGAAGAGAAGGCCGGAGATCTTTCTAAGGATGAATCCCGCGATCGCCAGGACGACATTCAGAAGCTGACGGACAAGTACGTCAAGCGTATGGATGATGTGTTTGCTGAAAAAGAGAAGGACATCATGACGGTGTAGGTTAGATCGCCCACCGTGTCATTCAATGCATCAGGGTAGATAAGCCAGTTGGTCTATCAATTTTTGATGGTGCTCGGGTAGGCGGTGATTGAATGGTAGAGACAATCGTTTTGAATGAATGGTTGGTCAGCCAAGCGTCCGGGGTGGAAGCGTTCTAAGATAAGGAGGTTATTTACAAAACTTCTTCTGGCGATCGCCGAGATAGAGAAACCTTATGCGTAAACTTCCATTAGGGGCCTTTGTCCTGACCGTGGGGCTGTTGCTCACCGTTATGGGCTTCATCGCCTACGCATTGGATAAGCCAACGCTAAACCTCGTGGGCTTTTTCTACGGCATTCCCATTTTGATTGGTGGCTTAGCACTCAAATCAGCTGAGATTGACCCCGTGCCCTCCCTGCCTGAGCCCAGTGACCAGGTGACGAGCCTGCGCAAAACCCAGGAGACCGAAACCCAGAAGCAGGTTCGCAATGACGTCACACGCTATCGTTATGGCCAAGAAGCTCACCTGGACAGCGCACTGGAATACCTTGGCCTCAGCCCCACCGATGAGGAGCGTCCAGTGCTCAATGCCATTCGCGAAGAAGAGCATAAAGGCCATTACACTCTGGTTCTTTGCTTTGACTCGCCAATGATTGAGTTCTCTCGTTGGGAAGAGAAGCACGGTCGCATCACGAAGTTCTTCGGCCCCAATATCAAGGCTGAACTGCAACAACCCGCTGAAAAGCAGGTAGAACTAGCCCTAATTTCCACTGTGGCCCTAATTTCCACTGTGGCCTAGTATTTGTCATCGCCTGGCCTAGATCCAGGAACCTGCTTTATGACTGCTTTATGACTGCTTTTATCTATGAATTTCCCTAACAGCCCCGTTAATCTTGATGCTTCCGCTCGCGTTCGCGTTCTAAGTGAGTCCCTTCCCTACATCCAGGAATTTTCTGGACGGACGGTGGTGGTGAAATACGGTGGCG
This sequence comes from uncultured Pseudanabaenaceae cyanobacterium, assembly GCA_938021205.1. GTDB lineage: Bacteria > Cyanobacteriota > Cyanobacteriia > PCC-9006 > JAAUQQ01 > JAAUQQ01. Next base: position 8,648 of record CALIGI010000267.1, on the reverse strand, counting down.
CTGCCATGAAGGACAGCAGCCTTAAGGACAAAGTTATTCGAGATATTGTCTATTTGTCCTGCGTTGGGGTGCGGCCCATCGTGGTCCATGGCGGTGGCCCAGAGATCAATACCTGGCTGGGAAAGGTGGGGATTGAGCCCCAGTTCAAGGACGGTCTGAGAGTAACCGATGCCGCCACCATGGACATTGTAGAAATGGTCTTAGTAGGGCGGGTAAATAAGGAAATCGTCACCTTAATTAACCAGGCGGGTGGCTCTGCGGTCGGGCTCTGCGGCAAGGATGGAAACCTCATTACTGCCAGTCCTGCCGGGAATGAGGATATTGGTTTTGTCGGGGATGTGAACATCCTCAATCCCGGTATTTTGGAGCTGCTGTCATCGAATAATTACATTCCGGTGGTGTCCAGCGTGGCCGTTGATGAGACGGGCCAGGCTTACAACATAAATGCCGATACGGTGGCTGGAGAAATTGCTGCTGGGCTTGAGGCGGAAAAACTAATTTTATTGACCGATACCTTGGGAATTCTCAAGGATTACCACGACCCCAGTACCCTCTTTTCTAAGGTGAGCATCCGCGAGGCGCGTGAGCTTACAGAGGATGGCACGATTTCCGGGGGCATGATTCCCAAGGCGGATTGCTGCGTACGTGCCCTAGCCCAGGGGGTCAAGGCGGCTCACATTATTGATGGTCGGATTCCCCATGCCCTGCTGCTGGAAATCCTCACGGATAGCGGTATTGGTACGATGCTGGTGGCCTAGGAGAGTTGAATGATAGCAACAGAGAATCAGGGACAACAGGACGACAGTACTGCTGAGCGTTCTGCATCCACAGCCGTAGCTGATGATTGGATTACGGTGGGTCGCATTGTAGCGGCTCAGGGCATGGCTGGGGAGGTGCGGGTTTATCCCGAGTCGGATTTTCCCGATCGCTTCCTAGTCGCGGGCGATCGCTGGCTGCTCTATCCCGGCAAAGCAGAGCCTGAGCTAGTCAAGCTCAAGAAGGGCCGCTACATTCCCAAGAAGAACCTTTATATCGTCAAGTTTGAAGGCGTTAACTATCGCGATCAATCCGAGGCCCTGCGGGATGCGGAATTGCTCGTACCAGCGGGCGATCGCCCCGAGCTAGACGATGGCGAATTCCATGTCATGGATTTAGTGGGCCTCGAAGTCTTCCTCCAGGAGACCGGCGAATCCGTTGGCCGAGTCGTAGACCTCATCTCAGTTGGCAACGATTTGCTAGAAATCGAGCTGCCACTGCCGCCTGTAGAAACAGAGAAATCAGCGTCTGAAACAGAGGAAGCAACTACTGATGACACAACCGAAGCCCCCACTGAAACACCCACTGAAGCGGAACTGAAGAAGCAGGAGAAAGCAGCCTTTACCCGGCGCAAGGGCCGTCGCAAAGCGGCCAGAGAGCGCAAGAAAGCCGCCCGGCCCAAGAAAGCCCCGCGCCTACTAGTGCCCTTTGTTCATGACATCGTGCCCGTTGTGGATCTCGAAGCAGGCCGCATTGAAATTACGCCACCGCCCGGTCTGCTGGACCTAGGCCAATAATCCCCGCCCTCATTAATAGATCGCGCTGCCAAAGGTTGAGTTGGGTTGAGGAGATGCGTCTGCCATGTCTTGGGGCAGGGAGACCCTGGCCCCTACCGTTGGGCGATCGCTGGTTTGCCAATCACCTGGCTGAGGAAATCTGCCAGACCGTCCAACTTTAGGCTATCCACCTTGGCAAATTTGACGATACTGTGACGGGCGCGAGCCAGGCTCAGATCTTCTGCTAACAGGCTGAAGAAGCCTTCAGCAATGGAGTTATTGCCGATCTGCAAAAGGCCAATACCCAGCTCATCCGGCTGGTCAACATGGTAAGTCGCTCTCACTAAAGCCTTGACGAGCTTCCGCTGATTCTCGGGCTCCCCATCGAATAAAGCCAGAATGATCTCGCCATTGGCCTTGGTCAGCCCTTCCCGCTTGCGACGGTAGTAATGGTCGAGGGCGTCGTCCAGAACCTCAGAGAGGTCGAGGGGCTCGGGCGGTAGATGGTAGCCCAGGAGTTTGGGCAACTGTTGGCCCGTGACATTGGTGTAGCGAGAAAAGCCGCGATCGCCTTGGTCATCAATGGCAGGCGTGTAGAGAAAGATGCCATCTTGATCCAAGACATCGCAGGCGCGCACGAGTTTATAGATGGCCGTTTGGGCAGCTTGCCAGCAGTCACCTAGGGCCGGGACGGCGTAATGGCGTTGGGCACCCCCAAGAATGAAACTGTAATCGCGATCGCGTAAAAGCTCGGCAACGCCATCCCCCAACATGTCCTTCTCGCGGGTCTGCCGCTCTGCATCCAGCCAGTGAGTTGGAAAATCATCGGGATTCGGGCGTCGTTTTCCCGCCGCCGCGACAAGCTCATCCCCCTGGGATAGTGGGTGAGCGTGAGGTCGAGGCAAGGCTGCGTCGAGACTCACCTCAGCAAAATCTTCGCCCCAACCTGTGCCTTTAAGATTGGCTGACACAAGAGGCTGAGGTCCGGCTGCGGATTGGCCCATGAAACGTATTGATGATGTCCTTGAGTTGACCCCCCAACTCACCGCTGGATAGCGCTTCCCTCTCGGAGTAGCCCCATCCCCTGCTGTGAAGAGATCATAATGCTGATGCTTACTGATAGGTTGCCCAGAGATAGACGATAACTACCGGGAGCCATGAGGACTTTGCGACAAATGGTTTACCCTAGATTTCTGATATCGACTGTTCACCACAGAACTCTTGAGGTTTCCCCGCCATGGCATCACCTACAAGCTGGAATCAAACTGAGCGCCAAACCTCTCGCCACACCTTTGGCCGAAGATTTTTCAACGGTCTGCTGGTGGGTGCCTTGCTGACCACAGGCTTAGCCGGTTGCGGTGGTGCCTCAGATTCCGGTTCAACCTCCAACGAAGTGGAGTTTTGGACCATGCAGCTCCAGCCCAAATTCACAGACTATTTCAACGAGCTGATTGCTGAATTTGAAGCGGAAAACCCTGGGGTTACCATCAACTGGGTGGACGTGCCCTGGAGCGATATGGAGACCAAAATCTTGGCAGCGGTGACAGCGGGGCAGGCCCCCGATGTGGTTAACCTCAACCCCAACTTTGCTTCTCAGCTCGCCAGCCGTGATGCCTGGCTCAACCTCAACGAGAAGCTCTCCGAGGAGCAGCGCCAGTCATATTTGCCTAATATTTGGCAGGCCAGCAGCATTCGCGACATAAGCTTTGGCCTGCCCTGGTACTTGACCACGCGGGTTTCCATCATCAATCAGGACTTGCTGAGCGAAGCTGGCATCGCCGACACACCCAAGACCTACAGTGAGCTAGCCCAGGCAGCTCAAGCGGTGAAAGATAAAACGGGCAAATACGCCTTCTTTACCACTGCGGTCTCCGATGACTCCGCTGAGCTACTGGAATCCATGGTGCAAATGGGTGTGACCCTGGTAGATGCTGATGGCAAAGCGGCCTTTAACAGCCCCGAGGGCAAAGCAGCATTTCAATATTGGGTGGACCTTTACCAAAAAGAGCTGCTGCCTCGGGAGGTTTTAACCCAGGGACATCGTCGGGCAATCGAGCTTTACCAAGCTGGAGAAACAGCATTGCTAGCCTCTGGCCCCGAATTCCTCAACAGCATTGCGACCAATGCACCCACCATATCCGAGGCTTCGGCGGCCAGTAGCCAAATCACCGGCAACACGGGCAAGAAGAACGTTGCGGTGATGAACCTCGTGATTCCTCAAAGCTCTGACAATCCCGATGCGGCCCTCAACTTTGCCCTCTTTGTCACCAACTCCGATAATCAGTTGGCATTTGCCCAGGCCGCCAATGTCCTGCCTTCCACCGTGGAATCGCTCAAAGCCTACCAAACAGAACTGGAAAACAAGGGCGAACAGGCTTCTGCGGTAGAGCAGGCACGGGCAGTGAGCGCCAGTCAAATGAATGAGGCGGAGGTTTTAGTCCCTGCGATGGAGGATTTGGACAAGCTTCAAACTGCGATCTACTCCAATCTTCAAGCTGCAATGCTGGGGGATAAAACCGTGGATGGGGCGATCGCCGACGCCGCCAACGCTTGGGATAAGCGCTAGAGCGATCTCTGGCAACCCAGACTCTCTGCCTCAAATAGCCCCAAGGGTGGCTCCGGCAAACCTTTGGGGCGCAAGTATCTTTGTGCAGAAGGTCAAGGATGATTGACGACATCAGCCTTGACTGAGCCACTACTCTCAAGGCTTTGCCAGACTGCTGGAGATGCGCTAGAGCCCAATGGCTGATGACCAGCATCCCCTCGAACCAACGCTCAAACCTCTCTTCAATAGGTGGTTTCAGCAGTCTCTTTAATGTCATTCATGCAATGATCGCCCCTTCTTTAGAAGTCTTTAACAGCAGAACTGGGATGATTTGTTACAATTAGTAAATTAATAAATTCCACACTAACCTTGGTGTCTTCAATGGCTAGTTATAAGAAAGAAGAAAACACCAAGAAGCACAAAATTCTTGTGGTAGACGACGAAGCCGCCGTGCGTCGCATCTTGACGATGCGTCTCTCCATGGCAGGCTATGAAGTCGTTTCAGCTGCCGATGGTGAAGAAGCCTTAGAACTCTTTGCAAGTGAGGCCCCAGACCTGATGGTTCTGGATGTCATGCTGCCTAAGCTAGACGGCTACGGCGTTTGCCGCACCCTGCGCAAGACCTCGAACATCCCCATTATTATGTTGTCGGCTCTAGGTACAATCGCCGATCGCATTGCTGGCCTAGATATCGGTGCAGATGACTATCTAGCCAAACCCTTCTCTCCCAAAGAGCTAGAAGCCCGTATTGCCTGCATCCTCAGACGCATGGAGATGAACTCCCCCTCTGCCTCCAGCAAGCAAGGGGTTATTTCTGTAGGACGGGTGGAGATTGACACCAACCGTCGCCAAGTCTTCCGTGAAGGGGAGCGCGTCCCCCTGACCTACACCGAGTTCAGCCTACTAGAGATGCTCTTCCGCCAGCCTGGAGAAGTGGTTCCCCGTGCTGAAATCCTCCAGGAACTATGGGGCTATCCGCCTCGCCGCGCTGCGGATTTGCGCGTGGTGGATGTCTACGTGGCAAGGCTGCGTTCCAAACTAGAGCCGGACCCTCGTAATCCTGAACTCATCATCACAGTGCGGGGAACGGGCTATACCTCCCAACGCCTGGCAGACCAGCCTGAGTTGTCAAAATCTTAGCCCCCATCCCCTACCTTCTTGTTTGATGGAGCCGCGCCGAGCCTCCCATCCTTCATAATAGAAACCATAGGTTTGGCATAAGGAAAGTTAATGGTGGAAACAGCACAGATTTCTCGCTGGGGGCGGCGTCTCCTGGGCAAGGGGGCAGCTGTAATAGCAATGCTCATTCTCGTGATGGCTTCTTTTGCCAGTCCAGCAGAGGCAATAACAAAAATTGCTTTGACCCATGTGGAAGCGAACCCCTGCCCTGCCGAAATGGCAGAGGGCAGCGTGACGAGTGATGGCAGTGGGCGTCCGGCAGATTGCTATTTGATATCTGGCGTGGCAACCAACACAACCAGCAAAGTGGTCTATGACGCTGATGTCTTTGGTCGGGTCTATGACAATTCCCACAATTCGGTCATGGAAAATCGCACTCGGCTGGGTCTAATTCCGGAGGTGCCCCCTGGCGATACCGATTTTTCAATCCGCATTTCAGTACCAGCTTCTTTGGATCCACCGTTGATTCTGGAGCAGTTCCGTTCTTCAGGCTTTGGTTCGGCAGTGAGGCTAGCTTTGCCTGGCAGCGAGTTCGATAATGATTTTGAGAACGATGAAGATTTCTAAGGGCAAGCCGAACTGATTGACTTAACAGGGTCTGTGTTGAGCCAAAGAGCCGGGACGCCACAACAGCGTCTCGGCTCTTTGGGTTTGAGTTGGCTTCTATTTCTGATCTAGGGCAGCTTTGCTTTGGGCTTCAAACCAAGTAATGATTTGGTCGGTAGTGATGTGGGCCATACCGGTTTGGTTGGCCTGGGCGATCGCCCCTAAAGGCTTCCGAGCAGACAAAATAATCTGAGACCAAAACTGTTTAAAGTTGCTATCAATTTCCATAGACTGGGCAACCATCGCTTCTTGAGCAGCCTTATCACTCTCAAGAAACTCTCCTAGCTGCAATGGCCCTACTGCTTCCATTTTGATGACTTGCTCTGCGGAGATCTGCTTCATGATCCGCAGGGCGTAGATAGCTACTCGGGTTGAAAAGCGATCCTTAGACGTCATTAATGCGCCATCCACCTGGGCTGATTCTTCTGGACTCAGGAGTTCGTCGGGGTTCAGCATGGCGTTGAAGTCTTTGTCATATGCGAGGCTTTCTAGCTTATCCCTTGGCCTGGATCATATAGCCGCAGTAGTTTTCACCCTTGATCATCCAATGGGTACGCTCCACTTTGCAGTCCGGGAAGAGAGAGGTGAAGAGCTCTAACTCTTGACCGCAAACCGTAGGGAAAGATTCGGCAACCTGGGCGATCGCGCAGTTATATTCCGTGACGACAAATCGGTCCTGGTTATCTGCTTCACCTTCTAGTGGAGCTGAGTTGACTTCGGACATGAAGCCTTCGGAGTAGCGCAGGGCGATTAACTTCTGGAGGCGCGATCGCAACGACCCCTCACCCAACTGGTCTCGGTATTCAGAAATCTTCTTTTGCCACTGGCTTTTAATAATTTCGCGAAACTGATCCGGTGGCACTGTCTCAGAAAGCGTGCGGAGCAAGGAAACAGCAAACTGATCATAATTCGCTGGAAACTTAGCCCGGCCCTCACGGCTCAGCTTATAGATATGTTGAGGACGCCCCATCTTGGCCTGGACAGCCTCATGGAGAATCAGTTGCTCCTCGGTCAAATCCTTGAGGTGACGACGCACAGCCTGGGGCGTGACACACAAAGCTTCAGCGAGCTGTTGGGCCGTAGCTTCTCCTTCCCGCAAAAGGTATTGCAGAATATCGTCCTTAGTTGTGGAGTTTTGAGTGGCAGCCATGCGTTTCGCTGTAGCGACAAACCTGCTTAATTTTCGTTCGATTGAGCCCCAGGAGCGCTTGGTCTCCAGCCTAGGCCAACGTGTCTTTAATCACTCTCGGTCAGCCAGAGGTCAGAGTCACCCAAACCCATGAAGATCAAGGATTACAAAGACCTTAAACAAATGTAAAATGGACTTTGACAACAGCCCTGTTGCTAAAGTAGCGTTAAGATCACTTAAGCAACGTTATTGTTGTTTTACCAGATTATAGTCCCCTGTCCGTTTAACCGTTTCGTTTCACTGCTGCATCGCTATGTCTAATCCCCCAAGCCCCCAGCATGCTTCCGAAAGAAGTTTGGAAGCCATGCGCAAGTTCTCCCAGACCTACGCGAAGCGCAGTGGAACTTACTTCTGTGTAGACCCCGGTGTAACTGCCGTCGTCATCGAAGGTTTGGCAAAACACAAGGATGAGCTGGGTGCCCCTCTCTGCCCTTGCCGCCACTACGAAGATAAGGAAGCAGAAGTTGCAGCGGCCTTCTGGAACTGCCCCTGTGTTCCCATGCGTGAGCGCCACGAGTGCCACTGCATGCTGTTCCTCACCGAAGACAATGACTTCGCTGGGGACAAACAGGAAATCACCGCCGAAGAAATTCGCGCCACGACCAATCCTGAATAGCATCGAAGCATCAGCTTAAAGGCCTCTCCGCCTCTCCTCCACCAACCAGCTACCACACCCAGACGCTTCACCCATGAGTGCTTCCGTTCAAACCCTCGTCAATCAGCCTTATAAGTACGGTTTCGTCACAGACATCGAAACCGTCAAGATCCCTAAGGGTCTGAGTGAAGATGTCGTACGGCTCATCTCTGCGAAAAAAGAAGAGCCAGAATTCATGCTGGACTTCCGCCTCAAGGCCTACCGCAAGTGGTTGACCATGACGGAGCCGGATTGGGCCGCTCTGGGCTACCCCGAGATCGACTACCAAGACATCATTTACTACTCTGCGCCCAAGGCTCAAGAGAAGAAACAGAGCTTGGATGAGGTTGACCCAGCGTTGCTGGAGACCTTCGAGAAGCTGGGCCTGCCCCTGTCAGAGCAAAAGCGCCTAACGAACGTGGCCGTGGATGCGGTATTCGATAGCGTTTCCATTGCTACGACCTTCCGGGCTGACCTGCTCAAGCATGGCGTGGTCTTCTGCTCCATCTCTGAGGCGGTTAAGGAATACCCTGAGCTGGTCAAGAAGTACCTGGGTTCGGTGGTGCCAGTGGGGGATAACTACTTCTCCGCATTAAATGCAGCTGTCTTTAGTGATGGCTCCTTCGTGTACATTCCCAAGGGCGTTAAATGCCCTATGGAACTATCCACCTACTTCCGCATCAACAGTGCCGACACCGGCCAGTTTGAGCGGACGCTGATCATCGCAGAAGATGACAGCCAGGTGAGCTACCTGGAGGGCTGCACCGCCCCCATGTTCGACACCAATCAGCTCCATGCGGCGGTGGTTGAGCTGGTGGCTTTGGAAAACGCAGATATTAAATATTCCACCGTTCAGAACTGGTACGCCGGGGACGAGAATGGAGTGGGTGGTATCTACAACTTTGTGACCAAGCGCGGCCTCTGCAAGGGCAAGAATTCGAAGATTTCTTGGACCCAGGTGGA
>CALIGI010000266.1 GCA_938021205.1 uncultured Pseudanabaenaceae cyanobacterium | reverse complement strand
ATAGCAACGACAGACAGCGGGCATGTCTTTGGTTAGGCGCACGAAGCGATCGCGATCCACCCGCCCATCCAGCAACGGCTCCCAGCGCGACAAATACTCCCCGCTCTCCTGCTCCTCCAAATTGGGAAAATACTTCGAGCGCGTAATCAAATCCAGCGACCAACGCCCTGCATGGGACCAAAAGCGTAAATCTCCCCCCATCCAGGCCTGCTCAGTCGTGGCCAAGCCCAGGGGCAAAGCCTCCAGCAAGGGAACCGTCTGCTCCGGCGTGAGGCAATAGCCTTCCACTTGCCAGGGATAGAGTGCGGGAATGGGATCGTCGAGCTTATCCGCAGAATGCTGGGGAGTGAGTTTTAGCGGTGGCGGTGCATCGGGGTCGTCATTTTTGCCACGACGCTTCTTCTTTTCGGGGGTGGGTTGGGCGATCGCCCATGCATCAGACTGCCAATCACCGACATCAACTTTAGGCAACTGCTCAGTAATGAGAGCTTTGAGATCCGCGATCGGCAGAGCCAGCGGATGCTGTGGTGAAGCTGCATCAATAACAGACACCTCAACCGGCTTCACTGTCCGCCACAGTTCTCCCCAAAGGCGGAATAGCCCATCGCTTGTCCAGCTGCCGTGCAGAATTGCCATGGCGAAGATTGACCAAAATTGCTAGAGCGAGCTCAGGATTGCCAACCTACGCAGGCAATCCTGTTTGATCATAAAGGGGATTGTGAGCTTGGGTGAGTAACGTAACGCAAAAACAGCCGACCTCATATACGCCCTACTGGCCAGCTCCCAGCCGCTGACTCTGTCGCGTCTCTAAATTCAACGGCAACTCCACCGTAAACCGCGTTGCCCCATTCCCACTCTCAGCTCGAATATCCCCCCCTAAATGTTGACTCAACTTCTTCACCAGCGCCAAGCCTAAGCCCGTCCCGCCCTGCTTCCAAGGGTCATTACTCGGCACCCGATAAAACTTGTCAAAGATCCGTGCCACCTCCGACTCCGGGATCTCCACCCCACTATTTACCACCGATAACTCCATCTTCTCGCCCAAATGCACCGCCTGAATAGAAATTTCACAGCCCGACGGCGTGTACTTGCAAGCGTTATTCAGTAACTCCGCAACAATGCGCTCTAACCCTGGAATATTCGTCGTTAAACTGGGCAATCCCTCGGGCACCTTCAAGCACAGCTTCTGCTGACGATCATTGGCCCGCTCATTGAAAATATTGATCAACGATGGCAGCCAATCCTTAAGATTAATCGCCTTGAGATCCAACGGCTGGCCATCAGCATCTAGGCGCTGCAAGTCCAGCAAATCATTAATCAGCTGACTCTCACGCTCACATTCCTTGCGCAGGATATCAATGTAGTGAGTCACCTTATTGTCGAACAGATTAATTTGGGGCTGCTTCTCCTGGATTTGCCCCTCCCGACGCTTCAGCGCCACATCCAGCATCAAAATCCCCATTTTCATATTCGTCATGGGGGTGCGCAGCTCATGGGAGACCGTGCTCAAGAACTCATCTTTGAGGCGGTTAATCTTTTCCAGTTCTGCGACTTGGGCCTGGGCGGCTTGGTAGAGGCGGGCTTGGCGTAGGGCGATCGCGCATTGGTTCGCAGCCTGCTGGACTAAGCGAATTTCGCGATCGCTAAAGGCATAACCCTCATGGTTGACCATCCACAGGTCCCCCAACACACCCTCATTATCAAAAATAGGACAGGCCAACATCGACACGCGACCTCGCACTGGGTTCGGCGTAATCGAACAAAACTGAAACTGCTGGGCCTGGAGTAGCTGATTGTAAATCTCAGGGTAATTCGCCATCTTCGCGACACGACCCTGGGAGGTCGGTAACGTCGTCACATACTCGTAGTAAATCGTCGAAGTCTGACGCTCCAAGTCATAGAGCGCCGCGTTACAGGCTCCCATGCCCATCACCAAAGCCAGCTCTTGCACCGCCTTTTGCAGAATCTGGTTCTCATCCAAGCTATCGCGCACCTTATCGGTGATGCGCTTGAGCATGGCCTCCCAGTCCAGCGCCTTTTGTAGCTGGGTGGTACGTTCCTGAACCTGGGTTTCTAGATCTGCATTTAGCAGGCTCACCTGTTCCCGTAGCTCATCTTGTTGGAGCGCCAAGGTCATCTGCATGACCACTTTCTTGAGTAGCTCAATATCACTTCCACGCCAACGACGAGGCGTAGAACATTGATGCAATACCAATAGCCCCCAAAAGCGCTCTTCCTGGAAAATGGGGACAATAATCTGGGACTTGACCTTCAACTCCCGCAGCAGGGCTTGCTCCGCGAGAGTGACATCATCCTGCTCCACATCCGCCACAGGATAGTAAGAGCCCTCGACCCAGTCCTGGTGACTATTCATCACCCAGGTTATGCGCCGCTCATCTCCATCTCGCAATGCCCAATCGGTTGAGGTCGCCTGGGCAACAAGGTGAATGTTTTGCCAGTTTTCAATGCGGTAGAGCAGGGCTCGGTCTACCCGAAAAAGGGGCAGCAAGCCTTCTACGGTGGTTTGGAAAGTGACCTGTAGATCTTCTTTTTGTTGGATACGGCGAGCTGTGGCCGTGAGCAAGGCTTCGCGAGCATCGTATTGCTGCTGCTGGTTCACCCAGCGATGGTCACTGCTACCGCCCCGCAGATAAATCGTCAGCCCTTCTTCGTGGGGCTCTAGCTGAACCCAGAGGGACTCATGCTCATAGAGACTTTCGCATTCAAAGCCCAGGGGCAATTGCTCTGTGAGCGATCGCTGACAGCCCGAGTAGAATTCGCCCTGCTCACTTTGAAGATGGGGCAAAGCGGTCCAAAAATGCTCACCGAGAAGCTCCTGAATGTTATGGCCCAGGATGGCTGCCGCTCGGCTATTGACGTAGGTTAGCTCCCAGGTCGGCGTCAACAGAACCAGTCCCTCACCGAGCTTGTCGAGGGCGCTGTGAAGCATGGATTGGGGCAGGACCTGAAGGGAAGGAGATTTCACGGGGAAAGAGCTTCCGAAAATAAAGAGGGCTGTCTCAACCGATCCGCAAGCCCAGGCTTGGGAGTAGAGGCACAAGGTTGAATGACTGAGTTGTTCGGTTGTCTATCCAGGTAGGGTCCCATTGATAAAAACCTTGCACAGAGGGAGGAGTAGCATCCCGAATTCCGAGATTTCCCTATGCTAAACAGACTTTTCTGCTGATAAAGACAGTGGATTCAACGTTACTCGATGGTACCAATGTAATATCTAAGACTCCTATTTGCCATCCCTACGTAAGTAAAAGATCGCTAAAGCCAAAGCCGTATCTATAGCTTTGGCAATGGGATTAGATCGAATGAACCAGTTTTTCTGTGCTGAAATTTTTTTGAAGTTTTTGGATTGAGCGATACATTTGCAACTTTCACAGCCTTTCTCTATTGAGTCACACAATGGGCGTTGGCGTCGACTCCGTTGACGGGGTGGCTGTCTTGCTTGGCTGAGCCGGAAAGGGGGCCACTGCTGTGCCAATCCCTGAACCAAAGAGCGATGCCCTGCCCCACGAAGCCTTGACGACTCTCACGGGCTGGGGCCAGCAGGTTATCTGCTGCGGGGT
>CALIGI010000265.1 GCA_938021205.1 uncultured Pseudanabaenaceae cyanobacterium | reverse complement strand
GCCTTGAGATAGCCAATGTGGGGATTCAGCGCCGTCACCAGAGATAGCGTCCGCTCCGCATAGTCGCGGCAACGGTCTTCCCGAGCCGTGATGCCCGCAATGCATTTGTCGCTCAGCGCTGCGATGGTGTTGCCCAAAATTTCGATGCTGTGGATTAGGTCATAGGCAATCATAGGCATCATCACATTTAGCTCTAGCTGCCCCGCCTGGGCACAGAGAGAAATGGCCTGGTCATAGCCCATCACCTGGAAGCAAACCATGGAGGTCATTTCCGCCATCACGGGATTGTACTTGCCCGGCATGATCGAAGAGCCAGGCTGGACCGGGGGCAGCTGAATTTCCTTCAGGCCGGTCATGGGACCAGAATCCATCAATCGCAAATCGTGGGAGATTTTCACCAAATCCTGGGCTAGGTTCCGCAGGGCACCAGACATCGCCACAAAGGGAGCCATGCTTTGCATTGCCGCCATCAGGTGAGGCGCTGAGGTCATCTCAAAGCCCGTTAGCTCCGCCAACACCGCCGCGACTCGGTTGGCATATTTGGGGTGGGTGTTCATACCCGTGCCCGAGGCACTGCCGCCCAGGCCCAGCGCCATTAAGTCTTGGGCAGCAAATTCTAGCCGCCGCTTGTGGTCCTGCAAAATTATCTGCCAGGCCCGGAAGTCCTCGCCCAGGCGCACCGGCACGGCATCCTGCATGTGGGTGCGGGCGGACTTGACTACGCTTTGGAATTCTTCGGCTTTATTGCCCAGGGTGGCGATCGCCCCCTCCAGCGCCGGATACATCACATGGCTCAGCGCCAGCAAACTACCAATGCGAATCGCCGTGGGAATCACATCATTGGTGGACTGACCATAATTCACATGGTCATTGGGACTCAGTCGCTTGTAGTCGCCCTTCTCAGCGCCCAGCAGCTCCAGCGCCCGGTTCGCCAAAACCTCATTCACATTCATGTGATGGGACGTGCCCGCACCAGCCTGGTAAACATCCACCACAAACTGCTCCCGCAGTTGGCCACCCAGTACCTCATCCGCTGCCTTGACGATGGCATCGGCCATGTCCTGGTCAATGCAGCCCAGCTCTCCATTGGTAATCGCCGTGGCCTTCTTAATCAGTAGGCAAGCATCCACATAGGTGGGCAGGGGCTTGAGGCCACTGATGGGAAAGTTCTCCGTCGCTCGCAGGGTTTGAATGCCGTAGTAGGCGTTGCCCGGCAGGGTGCGATCGCCCATGGAGTCTTTCTCCACCCTAGGTCGATCTAAGGGGGGCTGACCAGAGGCTGGGTTGGAAGCAGAGAAATCGTCAGGCTGGGACATGGTTTAGCGATCAATGCGGCAATGGCACTAAGCCTAGCTGGCAAGTTTGTTATCCAAACCGACTCGCTAGGCTGCCAGCCTTCTATTGTGCAACAGCATCGTCCTCCCTTGGACTTGGGTGGCTTCAGCCCGGTATCAGTCCAGCCTCAACAAACCGCTGAATCGCCTCCCGCTAAAAGCTTATTGTGATTGCGATTGTGATTGCGATTGCGATCCGCTATAGGTTCCCATGACAATCTGCATGCGATTGACATTATTGAGAATCTCTAGCTGGCGGGCACATTCCGTCCGTAAAATCGAACCATAGCGAATCATCTCGGACTCGGACTTGGCCTCGCCCAACATCCGAACCGCCATATTGATATTAGAAATAGGTTCTCGTAGATCTTCGCAGAGCTTACGAATCAAGCCAGCCCGTAAGGCTCCTTCTCGCTCAGTCGCCTTAAGTTCAGCCTGGCAGCGCTTCACTTCCGCTTGTAGCTGTTCCATGGTCAAAGCAGAGTCTGGAGCATTCCCTAAGGGGCTGGCGCTACTTAGGCTTGTTGGGGTTGAGGTGCCCGCCGTAGATGGCACAGGGGAAGCCGGAACTGTGACCGAGCGTCTGTGTCGCTTACGAGCCTTGGGTGCGGATAGGGGAGCAGACTGGGTTGATGGATAGGCATCAGCACCGGGTAGTCCTGCAGAAGATTGGGGGGAACGACGAGCGGCCCCATTTTGAATGGGGTCGCTTTGGATGGGCGAGTTGAGCATCACAGGGCCTTACCAGTTGTGCATGGGTCGAGGCCAAAAGGAGAAGGCAGGGCAGGTGGGGCCAGGGCCTTCAGTCATCAAATATTGGACGGGGGGTATCACCATTGAATCGTCAAGGTCAGCTCCTCGGAACTGAACTAGTGCTGAACTTCGCCAGAATTGCTTGGGTACTTCCCAGGAGGATCTGGCTCTGTAATTGCCGAAGAGAAATTGAGCTCAACCGATCCCCAAGCCTCACTCCAAAATGAGCGTGACGAAGCAAAGCTGCTCTTCCCCCTAGCGGCTCTCTTTGGAGAGAGGGGAAATTTCAAGATCCTGAAAGGCCCAGTTTTGCGTTTTGTTCCCCTTTTCTTTTAGGAGAAGGAGTTAGGGGATGTAATGTCGTTTGTTCGCTGTTAACCTGAGTTCGACAGCCAAACAGCCAACCTCTTTCCCTAGCCCTTACTCCTAAAAGAGCAAGGGAACCGAACGCAAAATCGAGGCTTTCAGCTTCGCTTGGTTCCCCGCTCCTTTAGGAGAGGGGCTAGGGGAGAGGATGCATTGCTTCTTGTCGAATTCAGGTTGTTAAATATTCAGATTTACGCCAGGTCGATCCCATTCTCGCTGCTCCCACAGCCTTCAATTGGCCCCGGTAGATTTCCGCAATATAGACCGATTAGCCTGGGTTGATTCCCCCAAAGCGATCGCCCCCCGACTACGTAGCCTTGCCAAACCTTCAACGTCTCTCCCCAAAAGACAAACCCATCGCTTCTTGGGGGAGTGCTCTGCCAGTCATTATGCTTCAAAGTCTTTTAAAGATTAACTTTGAAGTTTTTCGTGACTTGTATCACATTGGCTGAGTTTTACGTCCTAATCGGGGGATCAGGGGATGAGGCACTTGCAACTCCCATGACACCGTTCTTCTGGTTTGACATGATTCAAGTCACAAAGAGCTTGTAAGCTTTTCTGGGAAATGCCGACAAGCTATCACGACTTGCAGATCACGACCGGAAATGTTGTACTTCAATAGAGCCTAAAGCTTAGTTGATGCGTCACCAACTGATCTGAGTCTTTCGTACCTCGATCTTTTCCTACCTTGTTTGGAGGGTAGGCTAAGTGAGGTGGGTTTTCCGCTTGATGAGATGGGGGATTCTTGCCTAGATGATTCCTTAAATGGTCGCCACCTTTTCATCACTCTGCCCCCAGAGGGGCTGGGATCATCTTGCTTCGCTGCCCAGAGATCTACTTCCTTGACAGGTCATCGAGTGAGCGAATCACTCGGCAGGGATTACCTACAGCAACAACGCGGGATGGGATATCTCGGGTGACGACGCTACCAGCACCGATGGTAACGTCATCGCCAATGGATACGCCGGGACAGATGATGGCACCACCGCCGATCCAAACGTCGTTGCCGATTGTAATGGGAAGGGCATATTCCCAGCCGTGTTTGCGTTGTTCTGGGTCCAGGGGATGGGCCGCAGTGTAAATTTGGACTTTTGGACCGAGGAGAACACGATCGCCTAATGTCACAGTGTTGCAGTCGAGAATAACGCAGTCAAAGTTGATATAGAGATTGTCTCCAGCAATGATATTTGAACCGTAGTCGCATTGGAAGCAAGGGCGGATTTCGAAGTTGCTGCCCAGTTTGCCAAAGAGTTCTTGGATGAGGGCTTGTTGTTGTGAGATGGCTTCGGAGGGGGCGGTGTTGAAGCGATGGAGAATGTGGGCTGCGCGATCTCGCATCTGGGTGAGTTCGGTGTCAGAGGAGAGATAGAGATCACCGGAGAGCATGCGCGATCGCATTAAGGTGGATTGCTCATCAGAAGTCTTCATGGCTGAGCCAGTGCCTCAAATTGCAGCAGGGTAATTTGTCATTTTGTCCAATCACATCACATATGATTTGATTGAAACATAACTATTCTAAATTAGAGCAATAAATTATACGAAAGTAGTACTGATGCAATGGATGGATAAAAGGCTCAAAAAACAGAGAAGAGCAAGCTATTGAAGCCCCGAAAATGTACCTCCATAGCCAAGAAGTATAAAGAAATATTTACGATTATTGTTCCTTCTTCTGAAGCTTGGCTTAGATTTTGCTTGTAACTATGCAATGCTGCTTGAGTCGATAGTTTGGCCTAGGACAACTGCTCAAATGTTACTTTCTGAATTGACCGTCTAGTATAGAGTACTCTAAGATTACGTCTCTCCTGTTCCATTCGTAAGGTAGGTAGGCGAAGGTGAAACCCTCATCTCTGGATGTCTATCTGTCTTCCTCTCAGAGTTTGTGTCCACCGATTTGTTCGTCCCTAATCCTATCTAAATCACTTTATTCCTCTGGCCAAAAAATAGTAGGCTATACTTAAAGATGCAAGAAGCAAAAAACACTCAGTATGTAGCGACCTCTGCCGCCTCCAAGCTTGTCCCTATGGTTCGGCCAGACTTTGCACCCGATCAAATACTGATGCAATCGTTTCTTAAATCGCTGGAAACTGGGCAAACCACAAATGGTGGTCCTCACTTGCGCGCCTTTGAAGAAGAGCTTGCTGATTACCTAGGTGTCCCAGATGTAGTAGCTCTCAGTAATGGAGCGGATGCTCTGACATTGGGCCTTCAGTTACTAGAGCGGCAAGGTAAAGTCGTATTACCCTCCTATACATTTATTGCAACGCTAAATTCAATTATAGCTGCTGGCTTCGAGCCGATATTCTGCGATATTGATCCAAACACATTTACGATGTCGCCTACGGCTCTGGCGGAAATCCTTGATCGTGAAGATGATGTTGCTTGCGTCATTCCAGTTAATGTGTTTGGCGTAGCTCCTGACTTAGCAGCAATTTCTGCACTATGTAAAACAGCTAATGCTGAAATTGTCTATGACAATTGTCACGGATTTGGCTCCGTAATTAACGGTCAACGGATTCTGAATGAGCCCCGCTTTCAGATGTTTAGTTTCCACGCGACGAAGGTATTACCTGCCATTGAAGGAGGAGCCTTAGTTAGCGCTGATCTAGACCTCTTGCAAATCGCGCGTCAAAAGCGAAACCATGGTATCTCAAGCTCTGATTTGTGCAAATCCATTGTGGGTACCAATGCCAAAATGGATGAGCTTAGAGCGGCAACAGGTCGTCATGTCCTACGTCGCTTCCCTGAGGCATTAGAGCGACGCCGAGGTTATGCTCAGGAGCTACGTAACTTCTTCAATGACTCCTGTCATGGCGCTCTGATCCCGCAGCATGTTCCGGCTGGAGTTGATTCCAACTTTCAAAACTTAGGCGTTCTGTTCCCCGCAGCAGAGAAGTTTGGTCTCGACAAAGCGATTGAGACTCTGCGAGCTAACGGTATTGAATGTCGCTCTTATTTTAATCCAGCACTCCATTGCCTTGAACGTTTCAAAGATAGTTGCTCTCTTCCCGTAACAGAGCGCATTTGGAAATCCCTACTCTGCTTTCCAATTCACAGCCGGATGAGTGATAGCGAGATCGAGACGATTAAGCATGCTGCACAATCAACCGTCGAAGAACTTGCACTATAGACGAGTTCGCAATTGCATTCGATGACCCGCTTTGGTCATAGCAACACAATCGTCTAAAGCTGGGCTAATGCATTTCGACATTGGCATCAATACACCACGGAATAACCTATTCCACTAGCATCAAAATTTGGATTGAAGATCTATGGATATTGCGATCGTAACCGGAGCTTCTGGCCTCATCGGTTCACAGGCAGTTCGCTTTTTTGCCGAAAAGAACTTTCATGTTGTCGGCATTGATAATGACCTACGGCGCTATTTCTTTGGTGATGAAGCCTCAACCCAATGGAATCGCGATCGCCTCCAACGAGAACTGAAAAACTATACTCACGAAAATGAGGATATTCGAGATCTAAAGGCTCTCGAACGCATCTTTACTCACTACAGTACCGATGTTAAGGTCATTATCCATGCTGCAGCGCAACCCTCCCACGATTGGGCTGCGACCGAGCCGTTAACTGATTTTGCAGTTAATGCTAATGGAACAATTAATCTATTAGAGATGATGCGGCAGCATTGTCCCAAGGCTGTCTTCATTTTCACCTCAACGAACAATGTCTATGGTGATACCATCAACCATTTACCACTTGTTGAGCATGAAAAGCGTTGGGAGCTAGATGAATCCCACCCCTATTTTGAGCATGGCATCGACGAGACAATGAGTATTGATCGTAGTGTACATACGATCTTCGGTGCTTCTAAAGTTGCTGCCGATATTATGGTGCAAGAATATGGAGTTTATTACGGTTTGAACACCGCTGTTTTTCGCGGGGGGTGTTTAACAGGACCTGACCATTCCGGCACACAACTCCATGGCTTCCTCGCCTATCTGATGAAATGTGCTATTACAGGACATCCCTATACCGTATTTGGATATCAAGCGAAACAAGTACGAGACAATATTCACAGCTACGATTTAGTGAATATGTTCTGGCATTTTTACCAGAACCCTCGCCAGGGCGAAATCTATAATGCTGGGGGCAGTCGCTACTCCCATTGTTCAATGATAGAGGCGATTGAACGTTGTGGTGAAATTGTAGGAAAACCTATGAACTGGAGCTACAGTGATCAAAATCGCCTAGGGGATCATATTTGGTGGGTGAGTGATGTTCGTAAGTTTCAGGAGCATTATCCTGATTGGTCATTCAAATATAATCTAGACGACATCCTACTTCAAATTCACGAGGGACTCTCACAACGAGAAGATTTAGCCCTAGCTTAGGGCCTTAATCAAGCCGTAGTAGAGTACAAAAAAATGCAATTAGCACAGTGGCACAATCCTCCTGCAGATTGGTCTAGCCGTGAAGGGAAGATTTGGGCCAAGACAGGCTTGAAGACTGACTTCTGGCGGACAACTCACTATGGATTCATACGGGATTCCGGTCACTTTCTCTATGGTGAACTATCTGGAAATTTCATCGCCACTGTGCGCATTTCGGGTCGCTACGAAGAGCTGTATGATCAAGCAGGCTTAATGGTGCGCGCCGATGCTCAGCATTGGATGAAATGTGGTATCGAGTTTGTAGAGGGCGTTCAATACGCTAGCGCAGTAGTCACTCGCGAACGATCAGACTGGTCCGTTGCTCCCCTGTTAGGTCAACCCAAAAGCCTTTGGATGCAGGTCCATCGGCGGGAGGAAGCAATTGAGGTGAAGTATTCTCTCGATGGGAAAGAGTATCAGCTTTTGCGGTTGGCATACTTTCCTGAACACAGCAAGCTAGCTGTGGGCGTGATGTGTGCATCACCGGAACGGGAAGGTTTTGAAGTGACCTTTGATAATTTTTCAATTCAGAGCCTTGATATAGATGTCGATGACTGAACTCAATTCTCCACCCGACTCTAAGCTTGTTCCTTCGCTCGTTCTTGCTGTTGGCATCCTTTCTTTGTCTTCCACTGCAATTTTTATCAAAATTGCAATCCGTGAGCTTAGTCCAGAAGCCGTGGTGTTTGACCGCCTTCTTTTCTCGACCATCATTTTTACAAGTTGGTATTGGGGAAAATCACTTTGGTCATCAAGCAGAGCCCGTTCAGACAATACGCCGGACGAAAATGAGCAAATCCAGCCTCTTCAGGCTGAGCTAGCTTCTACCCAAGATGCTGATTTGATCTATGGAGTTTCTAGGACAAAGTGGCTCATTGCTGGACTCTTGCTGGCCATGGCAATTGCCCAGCTCGCAGCACGCTTGGTATGGACTTGGTCCCTGGAATATACAACGGCAGCCAATGGGACAATGCTTGCTAATATGCCGCCGCTCTTTACGGCGCTGGGAGGTTGGCTGTTTTTAGGGCAACGTTTCGATCGTCGCTTTCTTACCGGTATAGCAGTTGCGATGGTAGGAGCTGTTGTGCTTGCGATGGGAGATTGGCTGTATCCAGAAGCAGAATTGTTCGGCACGATGGCCATCATTGGTGATATTGCTGCACTAATGTCGTCTGCATTTTATGCAGCAGGTTATCTCGTCATTGAAAAGTTACGCCAGTACTTATCGACAGCCGAGATTTTGGTGTGGCGCTGTGTGCTTGGTTTGATCATGATTGCACCATTTGTGCTTGTCATCGATAAAACTCTTTTTCCCACCAGTGTTTTGGGATGGCTCGCAATACTCGGATTATCGTTTGTCAGTGAGGTGATCGGTCATGGTTCAGTAGTCTATGTCTTGAAATATTTCTCTTCGGCATTCATTACAACTGCCTTTTTGCTAGAACCTTTGCCAGTGGCTACCTATGCTTGGTTAGTCTTAGGAGAATTCCTAAGTGCATCAAGCGGTGTCGGTTTTATCTTAATCACCATTGGTATCTATCTCGCAAAAACAGGAAAGGGAGCTGATTCTCAACTGCAAAAGCAGTCTGATGAGGCTTCAGAGAAAAAAATATTGCAGCCTGAAAAGGCATGAGCAACAAGAGATGGCTCTTAACAAGCCCACAAGAGTTAAAGTCTGGCTGGTTACTGAAATGGTTATGACTTGATTTTTTTTAAATCGTCTCAATCTATTGAGTAAAATCAGGTTCTCTCTCTTGTTAGAGTGCGAAGTTATTAACGCCTCTTGATGTGAGAATTTCTGAGATCGTCAAGAGGAGGGCTAACTGTCTAAGGCACTTAGATAAAGAAATTCTTGGACGGATAAAACAATACTAGGAATGAGGATCCTGATCAATGAATTATAGCAATGAAAAGAATGCAGGACAGGATTTGAATGACCTTGTTCAGCAAGATGTTGTCGTTGATTTTTTAGCTTGGCTTTACGGTGATGAAAATCTTTTCCGAGGTCCTACAGGATTACGATATCCTCTCACTGTTCGTACAGAGGTCGCCACCAACCCGCAGATGATTTTAGGAGACTGGGAAAAGGAGTCTCGAACCTTTCCCGAAAGTAGCTGGCTCTTAGAAGAAATGAAGCAAAAAAACAGCTATCTTTGGAATGGAAAAACCTATGCACTGCGATCTGTTGATAGTACAGAGATGGAAAATATAGGAGCAGGAAATGTAGAGGCAGATTCTACAGCGGATAGCGATCTCTCAAACCAGAAATACTACTTGCAGTTCACTACTGGTTCCTATTTTGATACGATCAATACCTGCACAATTTTAGAAGTAGAATTGCAGCGAGCGATAGCTTCCCTGCCCTTAAATGCTTCACATCAGGATCGATATCGTGCCATGCCACTGCGTCAAGCATTACATGGTGAGAAGAAGGGAGCAAAAGCACTAGAAGATGCCTGGCTCGGTAGAGACCGAAGTGCTGCGATCGCCATTTCCTGCTTATTCGCTGTCTATAATGGGCAAGACTATTGCTACTTTGTACGGCAGCGAGCTGGCAATCTAGCAGATGGCGCTGGCCAGTATCATATTGTTCCATCCATGGTCTTTCAACCTACCAATAAAGACACCGCTTCTCCTGACTCCTACAATCTTCAAAATATGATTCTACGGGAGGTCGCAGAGGAATTATTTGATCGGGAAGAAGGAGATCAAAATATCTTAAGTCATCCAGAGATCGCTGACTTACAGTCACTTTTATACACTGGAGGAGCCAGTTTACAAATTTCAGGTATTGCCATGGACTTGCTCTGCTTACGACCTGAGATTTTGGCTGTGCTCACTGTACATGATTCAAAGTGGCTTGCTCGCCATGCCTCATCGATATGTTTTTCGCATCACGAGTATGTACAATCACAATCTGAGAATGAAGGTTGGTATTCAGTAAGCGATGATGCATTATTTCTTCGAGGAGGAGAGCTAGAGCCTCGTCATTGTGTCGCTTCCGGGGCTGCTAGTGCTATTTTGGGTCTTCCCTTTGTGCGGTAGCAATAGGTTCATGTCGCAACTCTCTCTTGTCAAGAATCTCTTGCTGCATGTAAATTAAGCTACCTCTTAGATGTCTCGATTTCGAATCTTTGAGTGACCCTAAAATACTATTAGATATGAACGAACTTAAACGATTAGCTTCCCTTGATTAGTCAAACAAGCTCTCTCTTTGATTTTTTGAGTGTGCTTGAAGAAAAGCTCGAGCCGTTCATGATTATGAATTCATTAAGTTTACTTTAATAAAACAAGATTGCTCATGTTATCACTCTATTATTGTAGACAGTATGCAAGTTTGGATATCTTAGAATGAGAAGTGAGTCGTCTGTCTTTTCAGATTGCTAATTTTCGGAAAATATGTCTTTAATCTAAGCTGCTAAGCTTGGGTATTTCTTGCCAAATAGTCAGCAATGTCAGCAGCGTTTCGTCTTGAACTTCCTGGACATTGTCATTGTCTATAGCCATTTTTGGGGATTAAGAATGAAAATTTTCGTCACTGGTGCAGATGGTTTTATCGGCAGTAGCTTGGTAAAACGTATCCTCGAGACAACAGATTGGACAGTTGTTGGGATGGACTTGGGATGTTTTCGCTTAGAGCCTTTGCTCTCGCATCCAAGATTCGCATTTAGACAAGGAGATATGACTGTCGATCAAACATGGGTTGATCAACAAATTCAGGCCTGTGATGTCGTTCTCCCTCTTGCAGCTTGTGCATTGCCCAGTCAGTATATCAACGATCCTTTAGCAGTTTTTGAACTGGATTTTGAAGAGAACTTGAGAATTGTTCGCGAATGTTTTAAACGAGGGAAACGAATTATTTTCCCCTCAACCTCAGAAGTTTATGGCATGTGCCAAGATGAAAACTTCAACGAGCAAACGAGCCCCTTAGTATTGGGACCTATTTCTAAGCAACGTTGGATATATTCTTGCGGTAAACAGATGCTTGATCGGGTGATTTGGGCTTATGGGTTGAAAGGCCTCCAATTCACGCTCTTTAGACCCTTCAACTGGTTTGGGCCTAATCTAGACAATATTCAGAATTCGGGAAAGGGGCAAGCTCGTGTCATTACTCAATTTTTGGGTAATCTTTTGCGGGATGAACCTATTCACTTAGTTGATGGTGGGAGTCAACATCGTTGTTTTACCTATCTTGATGATGGCATCGAAGCACTCATCCGCATTATTGAGAACTCTAATGGGGTAGCAGATAGTCAAATTTTCAATATTGGCAACCCTCGTAATGACTTTTCTATTGGCGAGCTTGCACAACATCTTGTTACTACCCTGTCAGAATTTCCAGGCTGGGAGCACATTCAATTGACACATAAAATTGAGATTGAATCCAGTAACAAGTATTACGGGGAAGGCTATCAGGATGTTCAATTTAGACGACCAGATATTACACTAGCTCGTACCTTACTAAGGTGGGAGCCATCAGTGTCTATGGATGAGGGATTAAGTAAAACAGTCCAGTTTTACTTGCAACAAATTGAGTCGTCGAAACCAGTACATCCCCCTTCTAATGTTCCTGTTACAGTGCATTAAATGATTTCTGCAAAGGGGGATTTTAATGATTTTATTGACTTCTCCTTGCTCGGGATCAAAAGCTACCTCTCTCAGCCCTTCTCATTCGCTCTGCTCAGTGCAAAGCCTTGGAAAAGGGAAGAGGAGCCAATAGTCTGTCTGAATCAAAGAGATGTGGCGAATCTCTCTACTCTGATCCTCCCCTGTTTTAAGGGGAGGTGGGAGGTTCGGTGGAAGAGGCTGACTCCGTTAGGTGAATCTCTATAATTCTTTTAGGGAAAGACTTTCAGTACTGAAGGTGAAAATTGAATGGAGGAAGTGGCTGGACGGATGTGTCTAAGCGATCGTAGCTGAGTACCCTGCTACGCCGAGCATCATTCCTTCTCAATCGGCCCATTGCCCTTTGAAGCCAAGGCACACTCGTTCAGAGAACTGGGGGTGTACTATCTTCGATCTCAACAGTCTGCTAAGAAGGGAAATAACCTCCGAGCCTTCTTTTGATGCCTAGCCCCACGCCCCAGCAAATCCTTCAAACGCTTCTGCCCCATCTGAAAGTTGCAGCGGCCTATACTCAGGAAATTCAGTCACGCATCGTGGCCCAGCCAGAGAAGGAGGAGGAGCGCTACAATATTTTTGCCTCAGCCCTGACCGATGCAGATCTCTCGGTGCAGACCTTCGTAGAAGTGGTGATGTTAGGAGCATTTCCCACGGTGCGCTTCTATGGTGAGGAATATGACAAGTCCTATAATAATAAGTACTTTCGTTCCATTGAACTAGGCCCCCAGGATGATTATCTCGTCACTCTAGACCCCATTGATGGGACTCGTTTTTATCTGGATGGCCATCGCAACTATCAGATTATGCTCAACGTGCTCAATGCCGATGGCTTTGAAGCATCGTTGGTGATTCGGCCTGCCTATGGGTGTTATTTTTATGCGTTGCGAGGCCAAGGACTTTTTCGTGGCAGTCTTGAGGATGCTTTCGAAGATTGCCAACCTTTAAAAATTGAATCGCCGGAGAAGCAGATTTATTTGGGGGGCGGTGCAGCTCAGTTGAAAACACAACTAGAAGGCAAGTATCATGCAATTGATGCCCATGTTGATTATTCGGCGGAAATACAGATGCCCAGTACGGCTAGTTTTTTGATGGGTGAGTTGAGTGGTGCTGTGTTGATGCGGGCGCAGTTTATTGATGGGGCGGCTTTTGCCTTTATGGCGCAAGAGTCAGGGGCAGTGGTGACACAACTTGATGGTTCACCGCTCCCGCCGCTGAGTGATTACGCTGCAACTTACCGATGGCCACCGTTGGTGATTGGTGCGACGGCAGAGGTGCATGGGGATTTGGTTGCAGCGGCGAAGGCTACGGGGACTGTTGAGAGACGGTCGTGATAATTAGCTGTCGATTCTAGCGAGCTTCGATTCATTTTTATGCCTATGCAAGTAAAAGTGAGTTTCGCGATTTTGCATAGGCATAAAAAAACTGCACTAGGGCAGCCGTCGGGTAACGCGAATGTCGTATTCAGAAACATTGGGAAAGTCGGTGGTGGCGCAGTGGCGGGCGATCGCGTCAAGGGTGCGCTTGGTGTCGGCATCAATTTCGTAGCGGACGCTGCGAAGGCGAGCATCGCTTGATTTGGGATCTTCGTATTCTTTCATGTCTACAAAGACTTCGTATGTATAAACCATTGTCGGGGTGACCTGAATGAAGAAGGGGGCCAACCCCAGCCTAAATCTGTAACAGGAGGCAGTACGAGCAGTCAGGGCCAGATGTTGCAAAGCTCAAGATTTAGCTTTGAATCTTTAGGGAAATTAGCGAGGCAACCAGGGTGGATTGGTCTTAATGAATCGGTCTTAGTGAATCGGGCTTTTGCTATTCTAGATTCGTTGGATCAAGTGGGGATAAGACTCGATAGACCACTGGCCCTGGTCCCTCGACATGATTGCCCAAGATGGGCTCTAAAGTGAGTTCGATCCCTGCTTCACTACAGCGTTCTGAAAAGCAAACAAGATGATCTGCTGCTGCAACATAATTTTCAATGTGACTTAAACCATAGGTTGCATCTGGTTCTTCCTTTGCTAATAGGAGAGAGAACTCCATTTCTGGGTGCTGGAACATGAGTGAGAAGTAGTGGTCATAGCCGACGATCGCGACATGTTTCGCCTGGTCATCTGCTAAGGCCTTGCCTAAATGCTGCGACTGCCCTCCGTTGTAGAGGCGATCGTAGATGGCGCGATCGCTTGTCCAAGCACTCGCAATCCAAATATTCTGCCGACTGAGATAGGCATCAGAAGGAATGATGGGTTTTGAATAGTTGTACAGGCATGAGTATAGTAAAATTCCAAGACTGGCCCAGCGCCAAAGCTGAAGCTTCCATGGGTTGGGTTGGTATCGTTGCAAAAATAGTGCCACTGAGAGTCCCATGCAAACCAATACGGGCGTAAAGAATCGGCCTTTCCAAGGAGACCAACCCACCTTGTAACAAATGGCGAAGATGACTGCGATCGCTACGATGGCCATGGCCCGTGCCATTCCCCTTCCCCTCGCCAGACACCAACCCACGGCTGGGAAAACTAAGAACACACTTATGGGGCCAAACCAAGAATGATCTTCTTGAGGTTGCCAGAGCAGAGTCAAGGTATCAGGAGCCAATTTAGAAAACCCGGCTGTGCCCCAGAGGGGTAACAATAGGCTGTCATAGATGAGTTGTAAGCCATCAGTGAGCGAGGCACCAAAGCTGGACTTCCAGAGTTGATTCAAGGGGTCTAGTAGATGGATGGATTGGAAGCCGTAGCGGGTTAAGTTGGCAATGGCTCCCAGGAGGCCATCATTATTTTGATTCTTGAGGGCAAAGATGGGTGGCCCCAGCCAGGCACCAAATTGCTGATGGTTATAGGCAAAGAGCCAGACTTGTAGCAGAACGAGGGCGGGGAATAAGCAGAGGAGTACAGCTCGCCAATGGCGAAGTAAGGACTCTATCAATGTCATCGTGAGCCCTTTCTGGATGACTAATGCCAGCCAAACTAAGACAAAGAAGAAGGCAAATAGGACGAAGGAGGTTTTGACAGCAACGCCAAAGCAGAGGGTTAACCCCAAGCCGACAAGGGATTCGAAAGCGGGTAGATGTAACCAGCGATCGCCCCACAGTATGGAGCCTAATGCGACTGCTGCAACGATAATGTCATTCTTCGTACCAGTTGCCTGGTAAACAATTTCAGGTAAGCAAACGAAGACAATAGCGGTGGTGATGGCAATGGTCTGACTGACCCTAGGCCTGGCGAGACCATACGTACCCCATAAAATCACGATATAGGATAGCCAGCTAAATAGCCCGAGACCGTAGTCCAGGTGAAATCGCAAAAACAGATGGTAGAGAATATCTGAGCCGACTGGAAAAGCAGCCTGGGGGGAGATGGCATAGGTCTCTAGGAATAGGCTACGGTTTTGCTCCCATAGCAACACGCGGGGAAGATGGTAGGTCAAGGAATCCCAACTGCTGGGGGGAAGCAGGTAGGCCTGGAGGAAAAGGTAGAACAGGGCGATCGCTAACACCGTCAAGGCCCCTGGCATGAGTTGCCAAGCCGCCATGATACTTCGGGGGATCTCAGCGAGCTGTTGCCAATGCTTACGGTTGAGCCAGAGCAGAGCGAGTAATAGGGCTATTTCGAAGGCGGGCAGCAGCTCGGGTCTGCCCAGCAAAAAGCCGACTTGGAAAAGGAGGGAGAGTAAGCCGAGGCCGGAAATGATCGCAAGGGCGATCGCCACTGCCACTGGGTATGGATTGGCTCTACTGCGTAGCCAAACGAAACAGCCTAGGCATAAAGCTGCCAGCTCAAGCGTTGGCAGAATTGCCCTGATTGCATCCATGTCTATTTCCTAGCGCTTCAGTTTGACTGAGTGATATCTAAGTCATATCTATGAGCATAGACACCCCAGCCAAGAATTGCCGCGCTGGGGTTCATCAACGCGTCTGGAAAATGTTCTGAACCATGACGTTATCTACGCGTTGGGCGGCTTTGTCGAGTTCGGTCACTTCGCTGTCGCTGAGCTGCCAGCCTAGGGCTCCGATGTTTTGCTCGGCTTGCGCCAAGGTTTTGGCACCGGGGATGGGTAGGGTACCTTTGGCGATGCACCAGTTGATGGCGACTTGGGCGAGGGTTTTGCTGTGGAGCTGGGCGAGGGCTGCTAGGGTGGCGAGGAGTTCTTTTGCACCGGGGAGGAGTTGCTTGGTCAACCGTTTGCGTAGGAGACCCTTTGGCAAGATGCCTTTGGCAACGGAGTATTTGCCAGTGAGGATGCCGAGGCAGAGGGGGCTGTAGGCAATCATTTGGATGTCGAATTCGTCGCAGGCTTCTTTGACGCCGTATTCGGTTACGGGTGCAGTGGAGAGGAGGGAGTATTGAACCTGGAGGGTTTTGATGGGGATGCCTCGTTCTTTGAAGCGGGGGTAGATTTTGCGTAGGCGTTTGCCGCCGAAGTTGGAGAGGCCGATGCCTTTGACGATGCCTTGCTCATACAAATCTGCGAGGGCATCGAGGAGGGGGGCTTCTTGCCAGGGGTTGTAGTTGGCGGTGGACCAGTGGAGTTGGACGAGGTCGATGTGGCCGAGCCGTTCTGTGGAGGCGTTGGCGGCGTTGAGCATGGATTGGCGGGTGAGTCGCCAGGGGTAGGGGGCGAGTTTGGTGGCGAGGCAGATTTTGTCTGCATTGTTTTTGTCACCAAACGCGCCGGAGTAGGCTTGGCTGAATTGGCCGAGCAACTTCTCGCTTTGGCCGCTGAGTTTGCCGGTGCCGTAGGAGTCGCCGGTGTCGAAGAGGGTGACGCCAGCTTGGACACAGCGGTTGAAGACCTGCTGGAGTTCGGCATCCATGCTTTCGTCGTAGTCCCAGAGGATGCGGTTGCCCCAGGCCCAGGTGCCGCAGCCCATTTTGGGAAGATGGATCGTTTGGTTGGTCATGGTAGAGGGGCTGGGCGCGAGGTGGAATCAGGATTTGACGAGGCGAAATCTAAGGCAGTAGAGACAGGCTGGGTATGCTAAAGCATCAGCTTTTGAAACCGCTATGGTCATTCTATTGCTTGTTGGAGTCTGGATAATCGCTCTAGCGGTTTTGACTATTCGCTATCTTCTCAAGGCCCTACGCACGGGTGTTTTAGAAGCCAGGGGGCGAAGGAGTTACAAAGTCTCTCGTATTGAAAGGCAGCGATCGCCATCCACCTATTGGTTTTGCATTGGCTTCATGGCTTTTGTGATTGTGGTGATGCTGTATTTGGGTGGGTTAATGGTGGCTGAGGGATTGCGGTTCGCAGTCTTGGGGAGTTAGTTGTCCACGACGATGACAGGGATAGGACTAGCGCTAAGGACAGTCTGAGAAACAGAACCAATCAGAAGTTGCTCCAAGCCTTGGTGGCTGCGTTTGCCGAGGATAATTTCGTCGGCCTGGTGGATTTGGGCAGTCGTGAGGATGGCTTCGGGGATGGGGCCATTAACGAGGATGAAGCGGTGGCGGATGTCGGCTAGGAGCTGGGATGATTGCTGTCGCAACTGTTTGGCGGTGGCGGGGTCGTTGTTGTCGGGGACGTGGAGGACGATGACTTTGCAGGTTCCTTGGGCGTCGGCACGGCGGGCGAGTTCGGCGGTTTTGCGAAGGATGGTGGCAGCTTGATCGGAACTATCGATCGCAGCCAGCAGCGTAACGGATTTTTCGGTGGTGACTTTGGTGGGGTCAACTTCGCCCCGTTGCAGTAACCGTGGAGCGAAGAAGGGAATGGCCCAGGCTCCGAGGGGGGCGGTGATGAGGATGGAGAGGGCGGAGATGGCGAGAATTTGGTCGCCGCCGGGGATGCCGAGGGCGAGGGGGATGGCCCCGACGGCGGCTTGAACGGTGGCTTTGGCGGAGTTGCCAGGGAGGAGGAAGAGGCGTTCTTTGGCGGTCCAGTTGCTGCCTGCGGTGGCGAGAAACCAGCCGATGCTTCGGCCTAGAAGGGTTCCGACGGCGAGGATTAGGACTCCGACCAAAAGGCTTTGTTCGAGGACGTCGAGGCGGATGCTGGCTCCGAGGAGGACGAAGAGGAAGATTTGGGCGATGCTCCAGAGGCTGTTGAAGCCTTGGCGCAGTTGGCGGGCGAGGGGGGCGTCTTGGCCGACAAGGAAGTAGCCTGTGGCCATGGTGGCGAGGTAGCCGGAGTAGAGGGGGATGTGTTTGGAGCCGACGACGAGGGCGAGGGCGATGCCTGCGGTGATGAGTGTGGATTGGAGGGCGTTGGAGGACCAGCGTTGTTTGACTAGGAGTTGGGGGAGCAACTTTGCGGTGAGCCACCCGAGGGCGCTGCCTAGGCCAATTTGGAGAATTACTTGGAGGGGGAGGAGTAAAGGGGAGTTGAGGGCAGTGAGGAAAGGGATGCTGTCGGCCCAAGATGTACCCGTTGTGGGGGCGAGGTAGGCGACGAGGAGGCTGAAGAGTAGTAGCAGCAACACGTCGGAGAGGGCGCTGCCGGTGAGGATGGCGTCGGCGATGCCTTTGGTGACGCCCCAGCCTTGGGCTTTTAGTCTCAACATACCGGGGACGATGACGGCGGGGGATTCGGCCCCCAAAATACAACCTAACAGCAGGGCGGTGGGGAGGGTGAAGCTGAGGAGGGGGATGGCGACTATTGCGACGACAACTGTTTCGCAGAGGCCGGGGAGGAAGCCGAGGCGGAGGGCGACGGTGCTTTGTTGCTTGAGTTTGTCGCGGTCTAATCCCAGGCCGGCTTTCATGAGGATGACCATGACTGCGAAGGTGCGGAAGCTGTCGGCTTGGGTGAGGATTTCGTTGGGGAGGAGGTTGAGGAGTTGGGGCCCGATGAGGATGCCGGTGAGGATCATGCCGATGAGGGCGGGGGCTTTACAGCGGGTGGCGAGTTGGCCGCTGAGGTGGCCGACGAGGAGGGTTAGGATGATGCCGGTTAGCATGGGAGGGGCGCTGGGCTGGGGCTTTTGCACTATAGAGGTAAATTCGGCAGCCTTTGAGGCAAGGCGCAAATCTATGGGGCCAGCCACCCGATGTTGTTTCTGGGCCTGCCAATGGGAGACACAGTCTCCCCCAATGGATTACCCCCTGCTATAACGCTGTTGGAGTGGGGATGGTGTGTGTTGGGTTGCTGTTTTGTATTGGACGTTTTTGATGTGGATGGTGGTCGTCCGCAAATTTACTGGAAAAGGACAGGAATTTGTTTGGGGCTGGTTGTATCTATGGACAGTAGCCTAAGTTTTGATGTTGCTGTAGATATATTGGGTGCCTTTAGGTGGCTTGGGCATAAGGCGATTTATAAGGTCACTTATGCAGAATCCAAGGGGGAATTTGATTACTATCGCTTCAGCGAAACGTTGTTCATTCTCACGACCTCTGGCTCAATAGGTACTTCGAGAGAGAGTGACTCATTTTCTCAATATGCATAATTTTTAGCTGAGTGACGATAGTCAGTTGTAGTGTCTCGTTCTGGCTTGGCGGCGGTGGCTGAAGGCTATTTCTTCTTCGGTTCGTAGGCGAGTTGAATTGCTTGCTATCTACGTCACGGATTGATCTATCTCGTTTTGATAGTCGATAGATCTCTGAAGTGATGTGGCCATGGCGCTATTCAATCTCTGGTTTTGTAATTCCTGCTCTGAGGATGGATCATGCTGTTCAGTCTTGCGAATCTCCCTTATTGGATCTTTTTAGCGGCAGGTGTGTTGCTTTTTCTGCTGGTGATTGGGACGGGGGGCGGTGAGGATGATCTGGATGTTGATGTCGATGTCGATGTCGATGTCGATGTCGATTTGGATATTGATATCGATGCTGATCTGGATTTGGAGGTTGATGTTGCGGCTTGGTCGGTGGAGTCAGAGTTTGATACGGAGCTGGATGGGGATGCTGAGTTCAGTTTGGGGCAGGTGTTGGGTTGGTTGGGGATTGGGCGAGCACCGCTGTTGTTGTTGCTGGCGATTGATCTGAGCACTTGGGGGATGGTGGGCTGGATGCTCAATGTCCTGGTGGGTGAGCTGTTTTGGGTGGTGCCGGTGGGGTTTGTGGGTGGGGCGGTGTTGGGGGGATCGCTTGCGATCGCTCTTGCAACAGGTAGTGCTCTCTCCCGACCTATTGGCAAAATATTTGCGTCGTTTGGAGAAAATGCCAGTGACGATCGCATGGTGGGCTGCCTAGGCCGAGTCTCCTCGGCGAAGCTGCCTTCGGTGCGGACACAACAAATTGGTCAGGTGGATGTTTTGGATGCTTCGCGCAATCTGGTGACGGTGAGTGCCTGCTTGCCTGACTGGGCTGCGGTTCCTGCGGTGCGAGGGGATGAGGTGTTAGTGATTGAGCGTTTGGAGCGGGGCTATTTGGCTGTGGTAATGAACAGTGCTGACTATGAGGTTTGGCTAAATGCTCACAGAGAGGCTGAGCCGCCCTAAATTGCTGATTTACATTTCGTCTAAAACCATTTTCCGTAATTCGTTTGAGTTTATCTAAAGGAGTTCTTAGATGTTTTGGCTAACTTTTATCCAAACCTTACCTCAACTATCTACGCTACCCACTGAGGCAACGCCGCAAAGAGATATTGATGCAGTGCAGGCAGAGGGGGAAGCAGAGATGGTGGCGGATGCGGGCGCGATCGCCTCTCAAGTCTCTGAAGGCATCGCGGAAACTCAGCTTGTCGCCCAGGCTTATTCAAATCCGTTGGTCTTACAACCGATGGCGACTCAGGGAGTTGTTCAGCCCCTAGCCATTGGCCAGCCCAGTCTCGGCCAGCCCAGCGGTATTGCAGGCCCTGCCCTGATTTTTCCAGGTATGGTCATTACGCTGATCATGCTGTTGCTGATGAGCATTTGGGGCTACACGCGGGTTTATACCATTACCCCGAATAATGAGGCCTTTGTGCGGACGGGGGGCGTGTTTGTGAAGCGCAAGATGGTGATTCTTAATGGTGGCTGTATTGTGTTGCCGGGGTTTCATGAGCTGACGCGGGTGCCGCTGCGGGAGATTTCCATTGATGTGGTGCGGACGGATAAGCTGGCGGTGCGGACCCAGGATTACCTGCGGGCGAATATGCGGGTGACGTTTTATGTGTGTATTAGTGCGTCAGAGGATGATGTGTTGACGGCGGCGGCTCGGCTTTCCAGTGAGGGGACGATTTCGCCGACAAATATCAAGAATGCCCTGGAAAAGCGGGCGGATGATGCCATTCGAGCAGCGGCGAAGACGAAGCGGTTGACGGAGATTGATTCGGATAAGCTGGGTTTTGCTCAGGAGGTGCTGAATCTGATGGAGCAGGACCTGAAGAAGGTGGGGCTGACGCTGAATAATATTGCCATCTCTGAGATTGAGGAGAGTGATAGCTACGACCCCGATAATTTCTTTGACGCCCAGGGGGTACGGCTGCGGACGGAGACGATTCAGCGCTCGATTCAGCAGAAGCGTGAGGTGGAGTTGACGACGCAAGTGAAGATTGAATCCCAGGAGCTAGATGCGGAACGTCAGACCCTGACAATCAGTAAGAACAAAGAAGAAGCACGCCTTGACCAAAAGCTGGAGCTGGATGCCCTGCGGGCTCAGCGCAAGCGTGAGATTCAAGAGGCTCAAGCGCGGGAACATGCTGCTGCGGAGCAGACCCGTATTTTGCAGGAGAAGGCGGTGGAAGAGGAGGAGATTCGCCGTAAGTTCAGTGTTCAGCAGAGTCAAATTGAGGCGGATATTGATCTAGAAGAACGCCAGAAGGCACTGAAGGTGGCCCAGGCGCTTCAGCGTCAGGAGTCTGAGGCGGCTGAGATTCAGCGTCAGCGGATCATTGAAGAGGCTGAGATTCAGCGAAAATTGAGTGTGCAACAAAACCAGGTGGATGCAGATATTGATCTAGAGGAGCGAAATAAGGCGCTGAAGGTGGCCCAGGCGATTCAGCAGCAGGAAGCTGAAGTGGCTGAAGTGGAGCGGCAGAAGTCTGTGGAGGCCGCGATGTTTGAGTCCCATGTGGAGTTGGCGGAGGCGGAGCGGGCTTCGAAGGTGGCGCAGCAGGATGCGGCGATCGCTATTGCGGAGCGGGAACGCGATCGCTTTGCAGCCGAAGCCGAGCGTGCCCAGGCTGAGGAAGCCGTTGTGACTGCAACCGCTGTAGAGCAGGCTCAGCGGGAGCAGCAGTTGGTGGCGATTGAAGCGGAGCAGGAGGCGGAGAAGCAGCGTATTTCTAAGAATAATGTGGTGGAGATTGAGGTGTTTCGTCGTCGTCGGCAGGCGGAGATTGCTCGTCAGGCGGCTGATTTGGAGGCTGAGGCTTTGCGGACGCTGGCGGATGCTGAGCGGGATAAGGCGTTGGCGGAGGCTGAGGGTATTAATGCCAAGGTGGTGGCGAGGAATGCGATTAGTAATGCGAATTTGACGGCGGATGTGGTGACGCAGATTTGGCCGGAGTTGTCGGAGAAGTTGCCAGCTATTTTGCAGGCGTTGGCACCTCAGCCTGGGGTGATTGGGGATGCGCGGGTGTATTCGTTCCCTGGGGCGAGTGGTGCTGGTGGCAGTGGTGCTGGGGATATTAATAAGTTGCTGTTGTCGACGAGTGGGTTGGCGTTGATTAATTCGCTGGTGGAGGATGGCAAGTTGGGTGAGTTGATGGGGCAGTTTGGGCAGATGGTGCGGGGGGGGATCGGGGGGTGGAGATGTTGCTGGAGATGGGGGTCGTGGGGTTGGGTTGCCGGAGGTGGATGAGATGTAGGGTTGGTGATTGGGGGAGCGGTAAGTCTTGAGGGAAGAGGCAAGGCGCAAATCCTATGAGGCAAGGCGCAAATCTATGAGGGCCAGCCCTAAAACTCCCGCCAATGGGGGACAAAGTCTCCCCCAATGGATTACCCACTGCTACAACGGTGTCGGAGTGGGTGGGGACTGGTTGGGCGGCCTTTTGGATTGTTGGTTGGCGTTGTTGATCTGGGTTTGGTTTGTTTGTTGGGTTTGCTGCTTTGCAGTCGAAGGATTGGGGGGTAGGTTTGGGGCTGGTTGGTGGTTCGGTTCCCCTTCTCTCTTAGGAGAAGGGGTTAGGGGATGAGGTCGGTTTGGTGGGGAGGTGGCGCATGAGTTTGCTGGGCATAAGGTGATTCATAAGGTCGCTTATGCAGGATGGATGGGGAGTGGTGGTTAGGATTGCGCCATGCTCTTGGGGAGTTCGCGGCATAACAGATTTTTCTCTGGCTGCTTTTTGTCTTTGCCGAGGCGGAGCTGGGAGGGGTTGGGAAGGGGGAAGGGGTCTGTATGGCTAGGGCTTATGCCTGGGTCGTTGTTTATTATTTAGGAGTTTGGGGAGATGTTGGAAGTGCTATTTGGGTTGACGCGATCGTTTGATTCTTTGCTGGCGGAGGTTCAAAGGGGCTGTGCTTGGGAGGGTTTGCCTGGGGTTGAGGTGGCTGAGTTGGGGAGGCTGTGTGGGTCGGTGGAGGTGGCGCGGCTGATTGCGTTACTGGATGGGTTGCGGGATGAGGATGTTGAGGATGGTTCGGTGGAGATGGTGGATGAGTATTGGCGGTTGCGGACGGCTTATGGGGCGGTGTTGGTGGCGGTGGGGGCTGGGGCGGTGCCGCAGTTGATGATGGCGTTGTGGAGTGAGAATTCGGCGACGCGGTGCTTTGGGGCGAGGGCGTTGGGGGAGATTGGGGATGGGCGAGCGTTTCTGGTGTTGTGTGGGCGACTGGCGGTGGAG
>CALIGI010000264.1 GCA_938021205.1 uncultured Pseudanabaenaceae cyanobacterium | reverse complement strand
GTGTTGAAGATCACGGTATTTCCTTCCTGGTGCGGCGGGTGGATAGCTTGGCGCGCAAGGAGCAGGCTCGTCAGCAGCGCAAACAGTCGAAGCCTAAGGCCAAAGATGGGGAATTTAATCCGTTTTTGCCCTATGAGCAGGAGCTATTTGTCACGGATTTATCATCAACTCATTTGGTGTTGCTGAATAAGTTCAATGTGGTGGACCATCATTTGCTGATGGTGACGCGGGAATTTGAAGACCAAGAAAGCTTGTTGACGCAGGCTGATTTTGAGGCGCTGGCGATGACGCTGGGGGAGATTGATGGTTTGGCGTTTTACAACGGCGGGCGAGTGGCGGGGGCGAGTCAACGGCATAGGCATTTGCAGTTGGTGCCGCTGCCGATGGTGGCGGGGGAGGCGCAGTTGCCGGTGACTGTTGTGTTGGAGGCGTTGACGGATTCTGGTCGGGTGGAGCAGTTGAGCGGGTTTCCCTTTGTCCATGGGGCGGTGTCGCTGGGGGGGCTGGACTGGACTAAGCCTGATGCTGAGGTTTTATATGAGTTGTATCAGGAACTGCTGGGTTTGAGAGATGAGGGGGGAGCTTATAATTTGCTGGTGACGCGGCGGTGGATGTTGCTGGTGGCTCGGCGGATGGAGGAGTTTGAGGGGGTTTCGGTGAATTCGTTGGGGTTTGCGGGGTCGATGTTTGTGCGGGATGAGGTGCAGTTGGAGAGGTTGAAGGCGATCGGGCCGATGGCTATTTTGAAGGCAGTTGCAGCAGGCTATTGAGGTGAGGCATTGGGGTATGCAACTCTATTTCTCAAGTTTCTTCGGATTGTGTTGAAGCCTTGTAGCGTTGCAGTTGCTCTTGATACTGAATTGTTTTGTCTTCAATATCTTTGCAAAGCAGCTCATAGCTTGATTCCTTGTCAAGAAGCCTAAGCTGACTAACTGCTTCAATAATCTCGTTGCACTGCTCAATAGTGGCTCCATTATTTCCATACAAGACACCTAATGGCCACTCATGAATCGTATATGCTAACCATCTTGATCGCTGCTCTATTGCCTTAGATATAGCCCATTCATCTTCTGGGCACATTCTTAAATAACATTCAAGGAGTTCTCCCTCTGTTACCCAGTCAAAATTACTATGAGCTTCCTTGCTTGAATATAAGTTTTGAATTGTTTGAATTAGACATTTTACTGCTGCTGGGTTATGGGGAACCTCTTCTTGTAGATAAGGCAATACAATTCCAGTCCATAGATGATGGTTTAATTTATGGGTTACTGATGCACAGATTTCAAAGATAAATTCGATTTCTGGATTCGCATTGTATTCAGTGACAGTTTTCTCTGCCATTTGATTTGCCTGTTTTCGAAGACCCATGTCTTTAAACTTGCAGAATTTAAGGTAGCTTGAATACATTGAATCTAAATATTGCCTTTCTGCGCTGTTACGGCTGGTTTTTGCTCAATTCAATTCCAGTCAACTGATGGAGTTTACTCGCAGTATCTTTGTCGAGGTAGAACCAAATTGATGCTTGGCCATTTTCTTTGGCATAAAATTGTTTCCCATCTCGTTCGATATCTTTCATCACTGCACTGATTGTTTCAGGATCAGCCCAATCATCATCAACCGCAATGGTATAGTCGCGCTGCTTTCCGTCAATCTTGTATTTAAGCCACGCCTTACCGCTCTCAAGCACGACAGAATCCTCGATATCCGTAATCAAATAAGGAATGCCTGCAACGCGGCCAAGATTCTCGACAATTTTCACGTATGAGCCATGACCTTCGATGCATTCAAGGTCGAAATTCCATGCCCTATCGCAGATATTTCGCCCCCATGGTTCACGCTCTACTTCTGAGCCGAGCATGAACAAGAGAATCTGAAATGGTTCATTCTCGTACTTCTCACGATCCCAGGAATAAAGAAGATCGTGAATGGTAATGCCTTCGTTGAGTCTAAAGCCAAGTTTGGCAAGAGATTCAAGTTGTTGTTCAAGTGTCATGTTCGATTTTGATTTGGGCAAATTTCTCTTTGGAGTGTTGTAGCAGCCAATCAAGAAGCAAAGTCCGATAAGCAGCATACGTCGTTTCATAGGGATTCGCTAAGATACATCATTTTCGATAACTCTAGATATCTGAATTAATAGTGCTCTGGAAAATATCGAGATTAGATTCAGCTTTACTTCTCTGACTCTTGTACCCAAGACCGTAGCTCTCTAATCAAACGGTTGTGGTTGCTAGAGCGCTTTCCTTTGTTCAGGAATCCTTTCAAGATATCGACCGGAAGCATTGGGAAAACTGAACTACTTTCACACTCAACATATTCACCTTCTTGCAACTGTAAAACAACCAACTGATTACGCTGGTAACGCCAAACCTCTGCTACTCCCATCACTCGACAAATATTCAGTCGAGACTTGGATGAGCTGGTGATGTCTACTTTTACGACTAAGTCTGGAGGAAAATCCTTAGGCGGAAAGTCATCTTCTGGATTAACTCGGCTGGCATTCTGAATATAAAAGCAAGAATCTGGCTCAACGCCTTGCTTCAATTCCTCATTGTCAAAGGTTGTTGAGCCAAACGAAAGAACGTCCATATCCAGTTCTTCCGTCAGCGTAACGATGATGCGCTCCAACAAGCGATTGAGCAACTCATGCAATTTTGAAGGCATCTTGATTTCGAGGGTGCCATGGTCATAGGCCAGCCGGGCAGAGCGATGCTCTCCCATATCCGCTAACAGCGCTTGATAGGTCTGCCAAGTCACATTCTGGAGCGTGACAAAGGGAAGCTGGAGAGCATTGCCGTCATCGGCGGGAGCACGTTCTATGGTTTGTGCTGCATTGACCATCTAAAATTCCCCATGGTTGAGAGAGCTAGATCCTGGCACTAGTTTAACGCGAAGCATTGCTAATGCAGGGCTTGGCACTGCTGCCGTGAGGTTTAGAGCACAGCAGCCAGGCTCACAACTCAAAGCTCAAGTCTGTTGAAACAGACTGAACAGCCTGTCCAAGAATTCTCTGAGCTTCGAGATCAGGGATCGCCTTGATCTGTATTCCTAAGATTGTTGGAGCCTTGCCAAACTCAGATGTGCAGCCCCAATCGCTAGCAAAACTAACTTTGAGTCGTTTTGGAGATGTTCTTCCCTGTTTGCATTAGCTCGATTCGATAACCATCGGGGTCTGCAATAAAGGCCAAGGTGTGCCTTTCGCCTGTTTCGGTTGAGACCATTGGCACCTCTCCCGCAGGGCGCAAAATTTTCACGCCTCTTTCTTTAAGATGCGCTTCTAATGCATAGACATCATCAACGGCGAGGGAGAGATTGCCATAGCGAGTGCCATGTTCATAGGTGTTGTTGCCCCAGTTATAGGTCAGCTCTAGAACAGGGTTGGTTGCGCGATCGCCATACCCCATAAAGACAGCTGTAAATTTAGCCTCCGAGAATGTTTCACGTCCCAGCTCGGACATGCCTAACATTTCCTGGTAAAAGGCGATTGAATCTTCAAGATTGCTCACACGGAGCATCGTATAGAGAATTCTTGTGGGTAGAACATTTGCAGGAATTGGAGTTGTCATAATCTTAGAAGTCCTGGATGGTTGGGCGTAAAACAATTTCATTGATATCGACATCGGTGGGTTGCTCAATGGCATAGGCGATCGCACGGGCAACCGAATCAGATGGGATTGCAGTCGCCTGATAGTACTCATCCAAACCCGCTAAGCTTTCCTGATGGGAACTCCCGTCTTTTAGCTCAGATTCCACAGCGCCGGGCTCAATCGTTGTGGTTCTGATTTTGCCGCCCACTTCATGCCTTAATCCATCAGAAATGGCCCGCACGGCAAATTTAGTGCCGCTGTAAACGGTGCCCCCAGGGCTCCAGACCTTCACCCCAGCGACGGATGAGATATTGATAAAGTGGCCACTGCCCTGTTTCTCAAAGATGGGTAAGGCCGCTGCAATCCCGTATAAGACACCCTTGATGTTGATATCAATCATGCGATCCCATTCGTCAGTTTTTGTCTCTGACATGGGCGCGATCGCCATCAGTCCAGCGTTGTTGATAATGACGTCTAATTGGCCGAAAGCTGCGATCGCCTTCTCAACGAGTGCCTTTAAATCGCTAGCAACCGTCACATCTGTAGTCAGAAACTCAACCTGCCTCCCACTGTCGCGAATCTCTTGGCTGATGCTTTCCAATTGCTCCGTGCGCCTTGCTCCCAGCACGACCTTCGCGCCCAACGAGGCTAAATGACGAGCGGTTGATTCTCCGATGCCACTACTGGCTCCGGTAATAACAACAACCTTGCTTTCAATATTCTGGTTCATTTCATTCTCTGGTTTGATTTCCTAAATGTGGGAAATGTCTGTAGAAATACGTATCGAGTGAGTCTTCTTGCCTGTCAAAGACATCACTTTAACGATCAAAATATTTGATCGGTTCCCAGTCTTTTAAGATATTCCCCAACCTTAAAAGTCAGCATTCAAACTCAACTTTTAGCGGCCTATCACTCAAAAATGACCTACTTTTATGTAGAGCAGCAAGGCAAAAAATAGCTCAGCTCTAGTCAGCAAAATCCAGCACGATCTTGCCTGCAACTCCACCTTGCTCCAATCGCTGGATAGCTTGACTCGCATCCTGCCAAGGCATCACTGAGTCAATCACCGGCTTTAGCTGGCCGCGCTCAATCAGCGGCCTGAGGGAATCTAGCTTGGCGGCATTGATGGGGTTAAACACAAAGTGAATGCTAAGGTTGCGATCCCAAGCGGCTAGCAAAGATTGTGGTGTGTCAATATCAACGATGCTCACCAATCGACCAAACGAGCGAAGGATCTCTAAACTCTGTTGAATGGTCTTGCCGCCAATCGTATCAAACACCACATCAACGCCTTGATTGTCTGTTTCTCGCTGAATGACTTCGACATAGTCTTCAGTTTTATAGTCAATCACGCGATCTGCGCCCAGTTGCTTCACCAAGTCATGATTTCTAGGGCTACAGGTTGTGAAAACGTATGCGCCCATCGCTTTTGCTAATTGGATGGCTAAAGAGCCAACGCCCCCCGCCCCCGCATGAATTAAAACCGATTCACCCACCTGTAAATTGGCCCGAGTAACCAGGCATTCCCAGACCGTTCCCCCTGCGATCGGAAAACAAGCGGCTTCGGTATGGGATAGAGTCTTGGGCTTAATGGCAACAATGCTCTCATCCACAACATTGTATTGAGCGTAGCTACCCGCATCTTCGAAAATCCTGGGTGCATAATAGACTTCATCTCCTGGCTTAAAGGCGGTGACCGCTTCTCCAACAGCCTCAACCACCCCAGAAACATCAACCCCAATAATGGCTGGAAGTTGCATGTAGTCTTGATAGTCACCTCGGCGGGTTTGATAATCAATAGGATTGATAGAGGCTGCATGAACCTGTACCAAGACCTGATTTACTTTGGGAGTTGGTTTGGGAATCTGCTGAATCTCAAACATTTCAGGACCACCAAAACCCTTCAACACAACGGCTTGCATCGTTGCCATAACTCATCTCCTTGTTTCAACATGAATTCCGAGGGGTAGAAGGACTACCCCATACTTTGCGAAAGCCCATCCTTAAGCTTGCGATCTAGGATTTGTTCTTTTTCCTGAGAAGCTGCTTGCTTTTGATTTCCTGGATAATTTCTGGCGTCAGCGAGACACCTCCTATGCTCCAGTCCTCAGGCTGGGTCTCTTCAATCAAAATCCAGATATTTTCTCGCATTGCTGGGTCACCATCACCTTCGATCTCAACCATTAAGTCATTCAGACGCTCTTGAAGCTCTTGTTTCTGACCCTGGCTCAACATTCCTTTGGCAGTGCGGACGTTTACAAAAGGCATAGATTTTCTCTGTTGTATTGTGTTTATTTGGGAATCGTTTTCGGTCTCTTAAACTTCGGTGCCACGCATGGGGTAGTTGTGGTTTAGAACAAACTCCATCCCTTCGAGCAAGGCATCTAAATCTGTGCGGCCATAGGGGGCATTATTGGCACTAGCAAAGAAGAGTGTTCCGTCAGGTTGAACCAAGAATAGTCCGGGTTCGTTGAAGTAAGTTGGCTCACTTTCAAAGGCCCCTTTGGAAACGTAAAGCCCCCACTGACGCATGGCTTCGCGGGTTAAGCCATAGCCAACGGTCAAATCCTTGAGCCCCCAAGTTTCAGCAGAGTTTGCGGCTTTCTCACGGGTGTCACCACTGATAGCGATGACTTCAATACCAAGACCGTGAAGCTGGGATAGCTTACTGCTCAACTGCTTTAAATACTCAGCACAAAGGGGGCAGTGCAATCCACGATAAAAGACCACCATGGTGTAGTTACGAGGGGTTTGATTGGCCAGATTCCAATCACTCCCTGACAGCGTATCAATGGTTAGGGCAGGAACGATATTTCCAGGAACAAGACGGATAGCAGGCGCGGTTGCAGTTACAGTCATTTTGAAGTCTCCAAATTGAGAAATAGTGGCGTCATATGCTGAGCAGCGATCAGCTCAGAAGATTGAAAATAGGGATCGAACAATGGCTGAATTGTTAATTCCCCCTCTTCAAGGTGCGGGACATTTTGAGGTCAGGTTTCAGTGGGCTACAACTATCACTGACCTACATGTATGTCGACAACTGAGTCAAAAAAAAGTCAGCTGAATTGTGATGTCTCTCCATCATTCAGCACCAGGTTTTATCTGAGTACAGAAGACATCTCTACAGTTTCCAGTCATCGGATTAACAATTCCCTCAGCAATATGATTAGTTTTGAGTATGGGAATCGTAGACCTTGCCGCTGATTTTCCATTGGCCATCCTGCTTGTAGAGGATGAAGAAATCGGTGTAGCGGAAACCAGCCCAATTTATAAATTCAACCCTGGCGGTGGCAGCTGGCCCAGAAATATCAATCCAGGAAATATGGTACTGCACGTCTGGAGAGGCCCCTGTTTCACTGACTGCGCCCTTGAACGTATCAGCATCTAAATCATAGAAAGTGCCGTTCACAGAACCAACGATATGAGCATGGTCATAAAAGGCTGTCCGGCAAAGTGCACCGTCGCCTGTTTTTGCCGACTCAATATAAGGTTGCAAAGCGGCTTCAACAGCTTTGTACTCTGCAAAGCTATTGGCTTCATCCTGAGTGGTTTTGGATGTTGTGGTGATTGACATGATTCGGGTCTCCTTGGATTTGAAGGGTGAAATGAACGACGTAGATTTTAGCTGACCTACATGTATGTAGATTGTTGAGCCAAAAAAAATATCAGTCTGGAATGAACGCCTTCAGTGCCTGGGCAACGATTTGAGGATCACCCTCAAGTCTTGCAAGTAACAAAGAGCCTTCTGCAGTGCTGACAAAGCGGAGTGCCTGCTCCTGGGCATCCTCCTCTCCCATGGCCACAAACTGCTTCGTTAGCCAGGCTCGAAGATCCTTGAAATAGGCAATCAAGCGACTTCTCACGGCTGGACTAACGGACTGCAACTCTGCCGCCATCATTCCACACATGCAGAACTTTTCGTCCTGAATATAGGTTTGAAAGTAGTCGGCTAAGGCTTGCACACGCTGTTGTGGGGTGTCGAGGTTTTGGTCAAACGCCTCGAAGGCAACGAGATGACTCTCGTGAAGGCGTTCCACAAGGGCTAAAGCGAGGTCAGCTTTGGCCTTGAAGTGGTAATGGATGCTTGAGTTTTTGATGCCAATGGCATCTGCTAAATCAAGATAGCTAAAGCCATTGAATCCTTTCGTTTGGATTAATTGCTCCGCGACATCCAATATTTTTGACTTTGTATCGCCCACGGCTTTGATGGCCTATCTACATGTATGTAGTCTGGCATAGGTTTTGGAAAAGTGCAAGATCATGATTCGTTGTTCGATGCTGTCCATTTCGGAAGAGGCTCGCTGTACTAAGCTGTGCTTCC
Source organism: uncultured Pseudanabaenaceae cyanobacterium (assembly GCA_938021205.1). Taxonomy (GTDB): domain Bacteria; phylum Cyanobacteriota; class Cyanobacteriia; order PCC-9006; family JAAUQQ01; genus JAAUQQ01. Next base: position 839 of record CALIGI010000264.1, on the reverse strand, counting down.
TTTTGGGCTGCCTGTTTAGCCCAATGACGGGCCTGTTTGCCAGCAAGCCCTAAGTGATTTTCTGTCTCTTCGGGGGGTCATGGTTGCGCTTCTTGGATGCGCTTCTTGGATGCCATGTAGCTTGAGGAGTATTTCGGTAGCAAGCTAGACTTCACTTTTCCTGAGCTACGCAAAGCTTATCAGTCTCAAAGTGTTCGATGAATCACATTTCGATTTTGGTAGCCCATTCGCTGCCTTCGCTTCCACCAAAGCCTTCGGCCCTCATCACCTCAATCGCAAATATATGCGCCGAAATTTGTGGTGATTGAGCTATTCGATCTGTGTCAGCAGGCGGCAGACAAAAGCCCCAATCAACACAGAGGTCGTGCAGTAGGTATCGAAGTTTCCTTTCGAGCGGAGGCATACCTTTAATTCGTCTTAAACCCAAGGGCTCGTTCTCCTAATACTCAAAAATTTTGAATTACACTGCTCTAAATTCCTGAGGATTCTGGTCGTAGCGGTTGCGGATAGGGATGGCTGGGCCTTGCTTGTCGCTGACCATTGCAGCGGTATCTTCCAGTGCCTGACGCAATCGCTTGGCGGCGTAGATGCTCATGTCGCGGGGGACATTGATGCGATCGCGCAAATACCTTAACCCAACCTCAGACCCTGCGGGAGGCTGAACGCTCTCTCCTGTCATCAACTTGGTTAACCCACAGCGCAACGCCTCATCAATGGTTGCGTCATCAACTGGATTCACCCGAACGATATTCTCCCGATGCTTCAGCACTCGCGCTAAGGCTTCTGCACGACTGCTCTCCGGCTCGGCATATTTCGCATCAGGTACCTCCGCCCAAGGC
>CALIGI010000263.1 GCA_938021205.1 uncultured Pseudanabaenaceae cyanobacterium | reverse complement strand
GAGCAGTACATGGCGTCGCGCACCATGTCGATCAAGGCCTGGGTGTCGCCGAACAGTTCAGGCGTGGGGCCGCTCAGCTCTTGAGCTGCTGCAACACGCTCCGTCTTAAGCGAAGACAGGACGCGGGCCGAGACCGCCGCGCCGATGGTGGGAATCGTCACGCCCATTTCCAGCGCGTTAACCGCAGTCCACATGCCGGTGCCCTTTTGGCCAGCTGCGTCCAGAATCACCTCGACCAATGCCTTGCCGGTGTCATCGTCCATCTTCGTAAAGATGTCGGCGGTGATTTCCACCAAGAAGGAGTCCAGTTCCTCGGTCTTGTTCCAACTAGAGAACACTTCGTGGAGCTGCTTGTGGTCCAAGCCACCAACGTTCTTAAGCAGGTCGTAAGCCTCAGCAATAAGCTGCATGTCGCCATACTCAATGCCGTTGTGGACCATCTTGACGTAGTGGCCTGCGCCACCGGGGCCAACGTAGGTCACGCAGGGGCCGTCGTCCACCTGGGCCGCAATCTTTTTGACAATGGGCTCAATGGAGTCGTAGGCCGCCTTGGTGCCACCGGGCATGAGGCTGGGGCCGTTGAGGGCGCCTTCTTCGCCACCGCTGACGCCCATGCCGATGAAGCGCAGGCCAGTGGGTTCTAATTCCTTAACGCGGCGCTCGGTATCGGTATAGAGGGAGTTGCCGCCGTCGATGATCATGTCATCTTTGTCCAGCAGGGGCTTGAGCTGCTCGATCACCGCATCGACGGGACCACCGGCCTTGACCATGACGAGGATGCGGCGGGGACGTTCTAGAAGACCGACAAATTCCTCAAGGGAATAGGCTGCCTTAGCGTTCTTGCCCTGGGCACGCTCGGCCATGAATTTTTTGGTCTTCTCGGGGGAGCGGTTGTAGACGGCAATGGGAAAACCGTTGCGTTCTACGTTGAGGGCTAGGTTCTCGCCCATGACGGCGAGGCCGATGACGCCAAAGCTTTGGGTGCTCATAAACAGATTCTGTAGGGAGGGGGATAGCGGTGGGTACAGCGAGCTGAATCGAGTGATTTAGCGCAGCGACTTAATTTCGTAAGATTTACGCTTAGCCTAGCTCGCTTATCTCTGAAACATAGGAAGAAGACCTTAAACTTTCGAGGGATTTGGCGATCGCGATCAAATCCTCTAAAGTCTTGCCGGTCGGTCATCGCGGGGATCGCCTATTGGCTCTACGCTGTCGCGGAGGTGGAAGACATCCTTGGGCAATTCCTAATTTTCTCTACGAATCGCGACAGTGGCTTAAGAGTCCTGGCTAAAGCCACCCATTCCCACTTCAATCTGCAATTTTTGAGGCGCTATTCCGCCAAGTCCACAGAGCAATCCAGCATCGCCCTCTAAGATAGGGACTGCTGCAAAACCTGATTTCTATGGCTCCTCCCTGGCTCACGTTGGTCACTGGTGAACCCTATCAACCCGCCCGAGCTTACTATCTGTTTTTGGGCGAACTCAAAAGTGAGGTCAGTGCTTTGACAACCTGCTTCCAGCAGTTGGATTGCATGGTGCCGGGCAATCGTAAGGGCCAATGGCTATGGCAATTTGAGGCGGAGGCAGAGCGGCTGCGTTTTGAGCGTATCCACCGTCAGCTCACCCCAGAGGAACGCCCGGTGACACTGGGACAGTTTCAGGTTTCAGAGAATGGTGTAACGCTAACTGTCTTTTCATTTGATCGCCTGCTCCAGGCCATCCCCTTTTTCGATCGCCATATCCCTCGCGATATTGCCAAGGCCACCAAGATGCACTTGGTCAATCATTTCTTTAGCCCTAGTGAGGTGGAGCAGCCCCTGGGCTACAAGCCTGTCGAGAAGTTGCTGGAAGGCGAGCATATTAAGGCTTCGCGGGCTGATGAGGTGTTAGCCAAGGTTGAAGAGCTGGCGACTTTGGGCAGTGATGCGACGGAGCGAATGTTGGAAATTACCAATTTTCTGGAAGCAGTGGCCCAGGAGCCTCGGCCAGATGTGGAGGAGCTACCGATCAATTTCTATGAGGATGGCATCATCTCGATGGAGATGATTTTGAATACTCGGCGGAAGGAAGCCATGGATAGCTGGGGCGATCGCAATTAGTTATCCGGTCGTAGAGTTCAGCAGAATACGCAGACCAATGAATGGATGTAGGGGAAATGCTTTTCCCGGTTTGTAGAGGCGATCGCCATTGCACGTAGCTCAAATTGCAATTGGTGGCGTTTTCACATTGAGGGCAAAGCATTCCGGTGAGATCTATCTGATTGGATCTCGCCATGTTTGCGGAATGCTTTGCCCTTACAGCACCTCCCGTCACTCCCAGGTCTGGGCAGATTTGTTTCTGTTCTCTAGGCGTAATTCATGACTTGAATCACAGGGCCAGACTGGGGCAAGTTGCCAGAGCTCAGGCTGATCTGATTGCCGCCCTGCTTCACTTGCATGCCGCCTACCGCTGCCAAGAATGCATCTAGCTCTTCAACGGGGCAGGTCGCTTCGTCGGAAGCTGCTGTGCGGTACTGGGTGGGGATGACAATCTTGGGATTGAGCGTATTGATAGCTGTTATGGCTTCTTCCGGTGTATAAGCCTTTGGACCGCCCGACACAGGGACGACCAAAACATCAGGCGTGCCCATCAAAATCTTTTGCTCCACCGTAATGGGAGCTGCTGCGCCGCCTAGGTGTAGAACTTTGACGCCACCCTGAATCCAGCTCCAGGCAACGTTAACGCCAAAACGACGACCGCGCAGGCGATCGTGGTCCGTTCGGATGCCTTGAATCTGTTGGCTACCCAGGTCATAAACGCCAGGCTGGAACAGGATTCGGGGATCGCCTTGGAGCCCTTCCACGTAGCCCTCGTCAAATAGGCGGCTGCTGATCATCACCAGATCCACATCCACTTGGGGCGCAGCGTAACCCGCCGTGCAGCCAATCTTGCGGAATGGATTGACCATTACCTCTTGGCCGTCCCCTGCAAACACGAAGCAGCTGTGGCCCAGGTACTTAATGCTGAGGCCATTTTCAGCAGCAGACTGAGCACTGGCTTTCCCTAGCTGAGGGATGAGACTGCTGCCTGCGATCGCTGCCACACCAGCACTGGCCGCCAAAAAGAACTGTCGCCGTTTCATAGTCAAAAGGTAAGGGTTGCTGAAAGGGGGCTCAAACCAAAGAACCAGCGCTAGGC
>CALIGI010000262.1 GCA_938021205.1 uncultured Pseudanabaenaceae cyanobacterium | reverse complement strand
GAATAAAGCATCTGAAGTAAGACAGTTCTATGAACAGCTCTGCATTCACCCCTTGCCAGTTTGGCTTCGTCTGGCTGCTGTGAGCTAAAGTTCACAGCTCAAAGCTCAAGTCCGTTAAAACGGACTGAACAGCCCTAAGCTATTGGATTTCAGCCCACTTTAGTAGGCTTTCGCTCTTAGTCTGGGGATTGATCCCCAGGCGTTCCGGGGAGGTATTCCTAGCGCTATCAGATTAAGGTTGGGATGTTTTATTTCTGGAACTTCCCTTAGTCAATTGAAATGGAGGTCGGGCCGCTGCTGCCACCAGAGCTATTGTTGTCGTCATGGTTGCTGTCTACAGTAGCGCCTTGCTTTTCCAGCCAGCTTTTCACGGGGTCTTGGTCCAAGTTGAGGCGTAGCAGCCCCGAGGCTAAACCGCCCATAAATGCCACTGGGCTTTGCATTAGCTCGTTGAACAGGGGGGATAGCTCATCCAAAAACATTGCGGTCTCGCTCCTAGGGCAATTCTTCCATGGCTATCCTAGCGCGGAGGCAGGTTTGCAGGGGGAGGGGAACGGACCGGGAGGATGCCAAAATACGGGCTGTATTGCTATGGAATGTCTTGTCATGAGTACGACCCGGTTGACGATCACAGTGGAATCTAATCCTGACCCGGCCCATTTAGAAAGCCTTGGCGTTTTGAGTTGGCCTACCTGGAGTAAGGAAGCTTCAGAATTTCCTTGGTCCTATGATTCAAAGGAGACTTGCTATTTCTTGGAGGGGGATGTTGTGGTGACTCCCGATGGGGGGGAGCCCGTGAAGATGGGCAAGGGAGATTTCGTGACGTTCCCTGCCGGGATGAGCTGCACCTGGAAAATTCTGGCTGATGTGAACAAGCACTACCAGTTTTCGTAGGTACGAAAACCTAACAAGACCCGATCCCCCCGTAGTGACATGGCATGCCATGTCAGCCCTAGCATTCGAAGCCCAATAGTCTAACTATCATCCTCATTCATTTGAGGTTGTAGCCTCTGCCCAACCAATTCTGAAATCAAAAAGTCCCGGCTGAAACCTAGTTCAGCCGGGACTTTTCAAATACGGAGAGGGGGGGATTCGAACCCCCGATGAAGTTTACACCCCATAACTCCTTAGCAGGGAGCCGCTTTCAACCGCTCAGCCACCTCTCCATGAGCTACGACATTGTAGCAAACAAATCCGCACCTTCAACATTCTCCTTGGATGACTTTTTTAGAGTCCTTTCAAGTCCAAAGCCACTAAGGCTTTTCATGGCTTCCGCCCAGGAGACTTACTCGAGGCAGGCGATGTTTAAAGCCACACAGTACCTCCCAAGAAATGGTCCCCAGCATTCTGGCCCAGTCATCCGCCCCAATGTGCTGGGTGCCTTGGGCTCCGGTGGAACTGCCGAGCAGGGTGACGATCGCCCCCGGTTCAATCTCTGCAACCTCAGAAACATCCACCATTATCTGGTCCATGGTGATTGAGCCCAGTTGGGGTAAGCGTTGGCCCCGAGACATGACTTCCAAGCGAGTTGAGAGATTGCGAGGCACCCCGTCGGCATAGCCAATGCCCACGACGGCGATGGTCATCTCCTTGGGAGCAATAAAACGATGGCCGTAGCTGATGCCGCTTCCAGCGGCCACGGTCTTAACTTGGGTAATGCGGGCGCGGATTTGAAGGGCAGGGCGGAGTTCAGCTTGGGCCTGCAAATGGGGCTCAGGATAGAGACCGTAGATGGCTAGGCCTGCTCGTACCATGTCGTATTGCAGGCTGGGGTCTTGGAGGAGGATGGCGGCGGAGTTGGCGAGGTGTAGGCGGGGGGGCGTTAAGCCTTGGGCCTGTAGGGCTGCGATCGCCGCTTCATAGTTCTGCTGCTGTTGCCGCATGACCGTGGGGTCGGGGTCATCGGCGGTGGCGAGGTGGGAGTAAACGCTGGCGATGGTGAGGCGAGGGATGGCCTGGACCTGGGAGACAAAATCGCTAGCCATTTGCCAGGGAATTCCAAGGCGGCCCATGCCGGTCTCAAGAATGATATGAATCGGCAGGGGAGTCTCATCCAAGGCCTGCCAAGCCTTGCCCTGGATGGCCGCAGCAAACATTTGAAGCTGTGAGGTGCTGCTGAGGGTGGGCTGGATTTGCCATTGGGCGAGGGCTTCCACCTCCAACGCCGACTGAGCTGCCCCTAATAACAGAATGGGGTCCGAAATACCGGCTTGGCGTAGCTCAATGCCTTCTATCACTGTGGCTACGCCCAGCCAGGTAGCTCCGGCTGCTAACGCTGTTTGGGCGACGGTGACGGCTCCATGGCCGTAGGCATCGGCTTTGACCACAGCCATGAGTGCTGTGCCGGGCTGGAGTAGGGACAGGAGTTCGCGGACATTGTGGGCGATCGCATCCAGGTCTACTTCCACCCAAGCTCGCTCCTGCTGGAGACGCTGGTGGTAGTTCTCGCTGTTTCCTTTGTCTGGGCTTAGTCGGGCCGAATGGCGTCCTAGGTTGTCGCTGGGGACTGAGGATAAAATCTCTGAACTACTGAGGGCAATGGAGCCATCGGCCTGGGGCTCTGCTTCCGTCATTGCTGATAGAGACTCCAATCGCTGTCCTGTCATGGATTAATCTCCCTTCGCGATCGCAAGCTGGGGTCAATAACGGGGGGACAAAATTGCCCCCACTTCAGGGCTCAGTTTAATCGTCTGGCCCAGGAGCAGCAACGGTAGACCCAGAATCGTGAGGTGTCTGAACGATGGCTGGGGGGCTCTCCTATGAACCTTTACAACAGCTTCTGCAACATCAGATTGCGGTCGTGGCGTAACTCACAAGGGAGCCCAAAAACCTGTGCTAGCATCGGCATTAATTCAGTGACAGTGACATTACTGGGATAGCTCTCCGATGCTCAACCCTAGCGTCCTATGAATAGAGTTTTGGTGCTCAACGCATCCTATGAACCGTTGAACATCGCCAGTTGGAGGCGTGCGGTTGTCCTGCTGATTAAAGAAAAAGCAGAGCAGGTCGAGTACAACGGAAAGATGCTCCGTGCTGATTTCCCGCTGCCTTCGGTCATTCGCCTGCGCAACTACATCCAGATCCCCTACAAAGAAATCCCCCTCACCCGGCGCAATGTTCTCCACCGAGATAATCACACTTGCCAATACTGTGGCTATACCGGTGAAGGCTTGACCCTAGATCATGTTATTCCGCGATCGCGCGGCGGCAAGGAAGTTTGGGACAATATGACCACGGCCTGTGTGCGCTGCAATGTCAGAAAAGGCAATCGCACCCCGAGGGAAGCAGAAATGCCCCTAAGCGTGATGCCAAGAAAACCCCATAGCAGTTTGCACTTCGAGGTGGTGCGCCATTTGAGCAGTGGCAATAACCAGGAATGGCGCAAGTACATGATTGGTTTGGAGGAGCACTCAGCCTCATGAATCAATGCTTCTAGCTTCCATGGGTCGGGTTCTATTCAATTTAGATCCATAAACGAAAGACTGGACTTGTCTATGACAGGTCCAGTCTTTGTAATGCTTTATCTAAGTAAGAGCGGCGTGGGCCTTCCCTTAATTAGCCGTTGTCATATTGATGTGCTCAATGATTTGAGCAGAGGTGGGACTTGTGTTGTAGAAATTGCCGAGGCTACGGGCAACATGCTCCATACGGCGACTATAGGTCTTGTCATCGCACATGGCTTGAGGTGCAAGCCAACCAGGATTTTGAGCGATCTCGGGAACCTCGAGATTCGCGCTGGTGCTAGCACTCAAGTGCGCCATGATTTGATCTTTGCGGGACTCTGCCATGGTTACGCGTCCTTTCTTTAATTAAAGTATTCGAGCGTGAGATTTCTTAAATTATTGCTATTGTCTCTCACTGAGTACCCTCTGGGCGATCGCTGCATAAGTTTGCAACACAGGTAGCCCAGCCCAGGGGGCTTTGCCGGGGAAATTTTGCTGCTTCAGTAGCAGAGGTGTGGCGATCCGGTATTAAATACCTATCTCATGGGTGAGAAGACCGACCCTTGTAATGCGGGCTCCCTTCCTACAATGGTCCCAAGCGTTCCTGGTGGACTGACTCTATGCAACCTAATAATCCTGAAAAGTTCACAGAAAAGGCCTTCGAGGCCATTCAGTCTGCGTCCAATGTTGCTCAGCAGGCGAAGCAGCAGCATTTGGAAAGTGAGCATCTGTTTAAGTCATTGCTAGAGCAGAATGGTCTGGCAACCAGCGTGTTTAACAAGCTAGAGCTGGACCTACAGCGTTTAACGAACCACACAGATCAGTTCATCAAAAAGCAGCCTCAGGTCTCTGGCGGTAGTGGTGAGCTTTATCTGGGTCGCTCCTTTAGTGGCTTGCTAGATCAGGCGGAGGTTGCCCGTAAGGACTTTGGCGATGACTATATTTCCATTGAGCATGAACTGCTGGCCTTTGCGAAGGATGGACGCTTCGGTAAGAATCTTTTCAAGACCTTCAATCTCACCGAAGACAGCCTGAAAGAAACCATTGTGCAAATCAGGGGGAATCACAAAGTGACCGATCGCAATCCCGAAGTGAAGTACGAATCCCTAGAGAAGTATGGTCGTGACCTGACGGATTGGGCCAAGCAGGGCAAGCTGGACCCTGTGATTGGTCGCGATGATGAGATTCGCCGCACGATTCAGATTTTGTCGCGGCGGACCAAGAATAATCCGGTGCTGATTGGTGAGCCGGGTGTGGGTAAGACCGCGATCGCCGAAGGCCTAGCCCAGCGCATTATTAATGGTGACGTGCCCCAATCCCTCAAGGACCGTACGCTGATTTCTTTGGATATGGGTGCCCTGATTGCCGGTGCTAAGTTCCGAGGGGAATTTGAAGAACGCCTTAAGGCTGTGCTGAAGGAAGTCACGGAATCTGAAGGCAAAATCATTCTCTTTATCGACGAGATTCACACGGTGGTCGGTGCCGGTGCCAGCCAAGGTTCCATGGATGCCAGTAACCTGCTCAAGCCGATGTTGGCTCGGGGGGAGCTGCGCTGTATTGGTGCGACGACGCTAGATGAGTACCGTAAGTACATTGAGAAGGATGCAGCTCTGGAACGACGCTTTCAGCAAGTCTTTGTTGATCAGCCAACGGTTGAGGATACGATCTCGATTTTGCGAGGTCTGCGCGATCGCTACGAAGTCCACCATGGCGTCAAGATTTCTGACAATGCTCTAGTTGCATCAGCAGTGCTTTCGACAAGGTACATCAGCGATCGATTCTTGCCTGATAAGGCGATCGATCTGATGGACGAAGCAGCGGCTCGCCTCAAGATGGAAATCACCTCCAAGCCCCAGGAACTGGACGAAGTGGATCGCAAGATTCTCCAGCTGGAAATGGAGCGCCTGTCCCTGCAAAAGGAAACCGACACTATTTCCCTCGAACGCCTCGAACGCTTGGAGCGGGAGATGGCCAACCTCAAGGAACAGCAGACCGGCCTCACCGCCCAGTGGGATTCTGAGAAGGGCATCATCACCGAGCTGCAAGGTATTAAAGAGGATATTGATCGAGTCAATATCGAGGTGCAGCAGGCCGAGCGTAACTATGATCTCAACCGGGCGGCGGAACTCAAGTACGGCACCCTCAATGCCCTCCAAGGCAAGCTCCAGGTCGCCGAATCTAAGCTCAGCAGCGCCCAAACCAGCGGCAATACGCTGCTACGAGAAGAAGTCGTGGAAGCAGATATTGCCGAGATCATTTCGAAATGGACTGGCATTCCAGTCAGTAAGTTAGTTGCTTCCGAAATGGAGAAGCTCCTCGCCCTAGAAAGCCAACTGCACCAGCGAGTTATTGGGCAGGACGAGGCCGTGACATCAGTTGCAGATGCAATTCAGCGCTCCCGTGCGGGCCTGTCCGATCCCAATCGCCCCATTGCCAGCTTTATCTTCCTCGGTCCCACGGGCGTCGGCAAGACCGAACTGGCGAAGGCTTTGGCTGGCTTTATGTTCGACACCGAAGAGGCCATGGTGCGCATCGATATGTCGGAGTACATGGAGAAGCATGCCGTTGCTCGCCTAATTGGTGCGCCTCCGGGCTATGTGGGCTATGACGAAGGCGGTCAGTTGACTGAAGCGGTGCGCCGTCGTCCCTATAGCGTCATTCTGTTTGATGAGATTGAGAAGGCTCACCCCGACGTGTTTAATGTCATGCTCCAGGTATTGGATGACGGTCGCGTGACCGACTCCCAGGGTCACACGGTGGACTTCACCAATACGATCATTATCATGACCTCGAACATCGGTTCCCAGCACATCCTCGATGTGGCCGGTGAGGATCAGTATGAGGAAATGCGCAGTCGGGTGATGGAGGCCATGCGCGGCCACTTCCGCCCTGAGTTCTTGAACCGCATTGACGACACGATTATTTTCCATGGCCTCAAGCGTGAGGAACTGCGGGAGATTGTCAAGATTCAGGTGAAGCGATTAGCTAAGCGCTTGGATGACAAGAAGCTGGCGCTGAAGCTGAGTGATTCTGCCTTGGACTTTGTCGCTGAGGTGGGCTTTGACCCGGTCTATGGGGCGCGGCCTTTGAAGCGGGCGATTCAGCGGGAATTGGAGACTGCGATCGCTAAGTCCATTCTGCGGGGTGAATACAGCCCTGGCGACACCATCTTCGTCGATGTGGAGAATGAGCGCTTGAGCTTTAAGCGGTTGGCGGCGAATTTGGTGGCGGCGGAGTCGGTTTAGGCCTGATTCGTTAATCTAACGTCTGCTGATGAGCACTTCAGAAACCCGGTGTTTTTAAAACACCGGGTTTCTTGTATTTGAACCTGAGTTCGACAGCTTGCCAAAACACTGGTCTAGCACCCTGGGGATTTATCCCCAGGCTAAGAGCTAAAGCCCGCTAAAGCGGGCTGAAACCCATTTCAGTCGGCTGTTTAGTCCGTTTTAACGGACTTGAGCTTTGAGCTGTGAACTTTAGCTCACAGCAGCAGAGCAAGGCCAAGCATCAATGCGTCGAACTCACGTTGTATTTGAGGTTATCGTGGGGCAGAGGCTTAAGGTGATATTGCGAGGTCATTCCCGACTATGGTCATCAGCACACCCAAATTGATTACGCCGCTTACGGGTGAGAAGCGGGTGACGTTCCATAACCTGGATTGGCAGGCTTACCAGAAAATTCGCCAAGCCTTGGAAGAGCGCTCTGTTGCTCGGCTCACCTATGATCGCGGCTCCTTAGAACTTGTGCAGCCCCTTGAAGTCCATAAGTTCTCAGCGCGGATGATTGAGCTGTTCATTCGTATTCTGGTGGTGGAGCTGGGCTTGCGGATGAAGACGATGGGCTCGACAACACTGGACCGAGAAGATTTGGATCGAGGGGCGCAGCCTGACAATGGCTATTACATTCAGAATTATGCTGCTGTTGCAGGTAGAACTGTAGATCTGAGCCAAGACCCACCGCCAGATTTAGTGGTGGAGGTGGATATTAGCCACAGTGATTTGGATAAGAATACGCTGTATGCGGCGATGGGGGGGGCGGAGTTCTGGCGGTTTGATGGCAGTGAGTTGCGTATCTATGGTCTGGAGGATGGGCTGTATCAGGAGCTGGAGGTGAGCCCGACTTTTCCGTTGATTGAGAAGGTGGATCTTTATCAGTTTTTGGCGGCGGCGAAGCAGGATGAGGTGGAGGCTGAGATTGATTTTCGGCAGTGGGTGCGGGAGCGTCAATAACTGAGTGTGAACTATCATGGAAGCATCGCTCTGGCAGAAGTGACCCATGACGACGCTTTCGCTTCCGCTCATGCTTGATGTTAATGCAGTGCAGCTCAGTGATGAGCAGTTCTATCAGCTCTGTGTGACTAATCCAGAGATGCGGGTTGAGCGTTCTGCCAATGGAGTTTTGATTGTTATGCCCCCGGTTGGTGGAGAGAGTGGGTCCCAAGAAGCGGATTTTATTACTGACCTCAATATTTGGAATCGTAAGGCCAAGCTAGGCAAGGTCTTTAGCTCTTCGACGGTTTTTCGGTTGCCCAATGGAGCGAATCGCTCGCCGGATGCAGCTTGGGTGGAGCTGTCGCGTTGGAATGCCCTGACTAGGGAAGAGCAGGTCAAATTTCCGCCGCTGGCCCCGGATTTTGTGATTGAGTTGCGGTCTCGAACCGATAGCTTGAAGGTGCTTCAAGACAAAATGCAGGAGTATCTGAATAGTGGGGTGCGGCTGGGCTGGATGTTTAATCCCCAAGCCCAGGAAGTAGAAATTTATCGATTAGGGCAGGAGAAGGAAATAGTTGCATTACCCACATTATTGAAAGGCAACAGCGTATTACCCGGATTTGAATTAAAAGTCCCCCAATTCGCATAAATGGTTTGCGTAGGATGCGTTTCTGCGCAGCAAAACGCATCTTCTCCAGAGATTCAGCCTTGGCTCTTGTCGCGAAAGCATGCCCCGTTATAGTTCCCTAAAAGATAGGAGGCAGGAGCCTCAAACAGCTGTTTCCTAGGCTCAGCCTAGGAAACAGAAGGAAATGAAGGCGCTATGCGCCAAGAGAGAATCAAATGTGAGGATGCGCGTAGGGTGCATTTCTGCGCAGCAAAATGCACTTCTCCAAAGATTCAGCCTGGGCTCTTTCGCGCTGCGAAAGCAGTCCCCCATATCTCAAACGAAGGAATATCTATGGGATGGATTCGTAAGGCCTTTTCGGAATAGTGCAAGCAACACGAAATCCAACGAATGGCTCTCGGCTATTGATACTGCAATGGAAACGGAATCCAGAGCGACATTGCATCGCATCATTAAACCAAGAACCACCACGTATGACATGTAAACTCTGACCTTTGGCTGACCAACTGTCGGCACACCATTCCCAAACATTGCCATGCATATCATATAGTCCAAAAGCATTAGGAGAGAAACTTCCAACCTTGCTCGTCTTTAATGGAATTTGGGCTTTGCCAGGTTGTGAGGCGTTATAGTTCGCTAGCTCAGTGCTAAGGGTGTCTCCACAATGGAATAGTGTTTTTGTACCAGCACGACATGCATACTCCCATTCCAGCTCTTTAGGTAGTCGATAAAGATGCTTTGTTCTCTCTGATAACTTTTCACAAAAGAGCACAGCCTCTTTCCAGCTTATTTGCTCTATAGGAAGAGGATCCGAATCATGATGAAAACGCGAAGGATTAGTCTCCATGATGGCTTTGTACTGAGCTTGGGTCACGGTGAAGCTACTTAAGAAAAATTCTGAAACTTTGCATTCATTTGACTGTTGAATCGAAAGTAGATTCAGGTAACTCAAGAATGTCTCAGCTTCTCCAAGTTGTTCATTCATGAAGAAACTTCCAGATGGGACTTTTGTCATCTTTAGCATTATCCCATCACCTAGATCCTCTTCAAAATATTCTGCTTCTTTCGATTCCCATACGAGACTATTGGTGATTTGACTAATCGTCGCGACCTCAAAATTAAAAGTTTTTAGGTTTATTTCAAACGAATTTTGTCTCGTCTCTTGCACAGAACCTTGAGGAACGTGCGGATCTGGTACGGATGTCTGGGCGATAATATATGTGTCTTCGGCTATGGTGGTTTTTCCTTCGTACACAGCCTGCGTCTGGCGCTGCTGAAAGCAATCCTCTGCTCGCAGTTTCTCAATCCGCTGCAACGCCCGCAGCGCCTTCATATCCCGCCCCTGGGCCACCACAATCACCCGAATCCAAATCTGCTCTGCCAGCTCCAGATTGCCGCCCACCTCCGCCTCATAGGCATCCTCCTTCATCAACGCAATATCCGCCAACGTCGCTCGACTCGGCTGTAAAATAAAATGCAACTTCTCCGCCGGATCCGCCCCAATCCTGGGCCGCTGCTCCGGCGACTTACCATGCTGCCCACACAACTGCGGCACCCGATCGCGTAAATACTGCCCCAACCGCTCCACCGTCGCGCAATTCCGCTCCCCACTCAGCCGCAACGCCTCCAACAGCGCATAGGTAAAGGCCCCATGGCCCAACGCCTCAATCTCCCAAGACTTCTCCGTCGGCCCACAGGACGACACCGTAATAATTCCCGGCTGCGTCTCAACGCCCATGCCGCCGCCATCCCGCGCCCCCTGCGTCCGGCAAGCATCCAAAAGCAAAATCACATTGTCTGCCCCACAGCGACAGAGCCGCTCCCGGATGTAATTCACCGCAATCGCAGTCCGCTCCACAGTCCGAGGACTGGCATCTTGGGGCATCAAAAAATCCTGATTCTGATGCTGCCCACCATGGCCCGCAAAAAAGAACCAGCAATTATCCCCCTTCTCCAAAAACGGCTG
>CALIGI010000261.1 GCA_938021205.1 uncultured Pseudanabaenaceae cyanobacterium | reverse complement strand
TAGCACATACAACTTGAGTCTGTTTGAAATAGTTTGAGAATGAAGCATCCCCTCTCAGAGAAAACGAGAAAAAGGCATCACTTTAGATAAGAAAAAGCGTCAAAAGACTATGTCCAACGAGAGTACAGCTCAAACATTGATATTAGATCTGTTTGCTCTCGGAATGTTTTGTCAAGGTTTTCAAGCACCATATTGCGATTCAAAGCAATCAACTTCTTGAATGATTCTGTCTCTAAGGACTCGTTTGAAAATTAAGTTACCGCTGACATGACTGACAAGCTTGGCCGAATCTCGTAATTCCATTTACCGTGAAATGCGTCGCGCTTGATGCGGATAGTACTCATTTCTTCGTCAGTCACTTTGTATCCAGTCTTATGGATTTTACTCTCGAGAGAGCAGTGAACTTCAAGACCTTTCTCGGTCCGAGTTGAACCGAGCAAATTGTGCTCAATTTAATCGATCTCCAGTGGCATCACTCGCCACTGGCGAGTGATGTGACAGAACAGACGATGCTCAATCTTGTTCTATTTGCTGGTTCTAGGAGGATATGGCACACCTCAATGGTCAATCCAGCTTTGTTTGCCAGTCGCTGCAGTTCTAATTCCCGTAATTCGACTGCGGTTGCCGTTGCTGCCCGAGTGGCGACTGCTGTAATGCCGCCTCGCCCCAAGGCGATGGCTTCGGTGGCTGCCCAACGACGACGACCCCGCTCGTCTAGGTCGTCAATTTAAGGGCCAAGTACTTGAATCGTAATCCTGCAACGATCTTAAAGTATTTTGCACAAATAGATAGATTTATATGCCTATACTAAGCGCTAAGTCAATGACGGATGAATCCTTAGCGCTGCTTTGTGTCTTGAGTTGACTCTTTTCTTTGCTCAGGAGATTAAGGCTCGAAACTGAGGCAGTGGCGTTTCTACAGCCGCGTCTATTCCTCCAAGCTGCTGAAGTGTTGTCAAAAGACTGGCTGCGGCGACCGCCCAATTCCGATAAGCTATAAGCTACGTAAGCTTTGATGTGAAAGAGACGCCGCCCCATGGCCCAACTGGAAACCAGAACCGAACCCATGGTCCTCAACATGGGGCCTCACCATCCCTCCATGCACGGGGTGTTGCGGTTGATCGTGACCTTGGACGGTGAGAACGTCATCGACTGCGAGCCTGTCATCGGCTACCTCCATCGCGGCATGGAGAAAATCGCTGAAAGCCGCACCACGGTCATGTACGTCCCCTACGTTAGCCGCTGGGACTATGCGGCGGGCATGTTCAACGAAGCCATCACGGTCAACGCACCGGAGCAACTGGCCAATATCGCCGTGCCCAAGCGTGCCAGCTATATCCGCGTGATCATGCTGGAACTCAACCGCATCGCCAACCATCTGCTCTGGCTTGGCCCCTTCATGGCAGACGTGGGTGCAACGACCCCGTTCTTCTACATCTTCCGCGAGCGCGAAATCATCTATGACCTGTGGGAAGCCGCAACGGGTCAGCGCTTAATCAATAACAACTATTTCCGCGTCGGTGGCGTTGCTGCGGACCTGCCCTATGGCTGGGTCGATAAGTGCGAAGACTTCTGTGACTACTTCGACCCCAAGGTGGATGAATACGAGAAGCTGATCACCAATAACCCCATTTTCCGTCGCCGTGTGGAAGGCGTGGGTGGCTTTACCAAAGAAGAAGCTATCAACTGGAGCCTTTCTGGCCCCATGCTACGAGCGACGGGCGTTAAGTGGGATCTGCGCAAGGTTGACCACTACGAGTGTTACGACGACTTTGATTGGGAAGTGCCCACCGCCACCGAAGGCGACTGCTTTGCTCGCTACCGCGTGCGCATCGCGGAGATGCGGGAATCGGTGAAGATCATTCGCCAAGCCCTCAAAGGCTTGCCTGGTGGCCCCTTCGAGAACCTCGAAGCCAAGCGCATGGCTGAAGGTAAAAAGTCTGAGTGGAATGGTAAGGACTATCAGTACGTTGCCAAGAAGGTGCCTCCCACCTTCAAAATTCCTGAGGGCGAGCATTACGTTCGCTTGGAAAGTGGCAAGGGTGAGCTGGGAATCTATATCCAGGGCAACAATGAGATGTTCCCCTGGCGCTGGAAGATTCGTGCTCCAGATTTCAACAATCTGCAAATCCTGCCAGAGCTGCTGCGCGGCGTGAAGGTGGCAGATATCATGGCTATTCTCGGTAGCATTGACGTCATCATGGGCTCGGTTGACCGTTAATTAAGCCTACAGATTTGCAGTAAAACGCCCCTAGCGATAGACCTATGAGTCATGGATAGGGGCGTTTTGATTGTGCCTATTTAAGTTTGGGCTGGTTTACGAAAGCTGCTGGCATTCCTTTGCGAAAATGGAATCGTTCCGTTCAGAATCGATTGTGTTGATGGCATCCCAATCACTGCTATCAAACGCTCTGGCTTCTTCATAGGCCAGTTCATCAGTCAAGGTGACAATACTAGCGGGTGAAAACTGGCAGCGACGCACGAGCTTTTCGTCCTGCAGGTCTGGGTCGGTAACGCTGATGTTGAGGGCACAGTTGCCACTGCGATCGCCGATCACATCTTGAGAAATCACCATTTCCGGCATTAACGCCAGCGTAACGCTGTAGCGGTAGGGCTCGCAGCCCTTGAGGTGATCGACCAGTCCTGTAGCTGAGCCTTCCAGGGTGCGAATTTCTAAGACGCCTTTGAGTATGCCTGCCATGGCGGTTTCTAGTCCGGTGAGGTTGGAGAAGTCAAAGTCATTTGTTTCAAAATTGATGTTACCGGAAGGGCTTGTTTGGCTCGGGGGCGTGGTTCTAGCGGTGGGTGCTGACGATTGGATGGGGCTGGGAGCCTGGGAAGGCTTTGCTATTCGGCATTCCTTTTCGAAGATGGTGCTGCTCCGCTCAATATCAATGCCATAGAGGCTGCCCTGGTGGTTATTGTCAGAAGAATGGAACTCTGTATTGGCTAGTTCATCAGTCAAGTAGGCAATGCTCGCGGGGGAAAATTGACAGCGGGCTGCGACTTTTTCGCTATTGATTTCTTGAGTCGTAACGTCTACGGTAACGAGACAGTTGCCGTAGCGATCGCCAGTGGCACTTCGACGAATATAGAAACCTTCTTTAGGGTACAAACGAATGCTGCCGCTGTCAGACGTGCAATAGTCCTTAAGATGCTCAACTAGCCCTGTAGTAGAACCATCTAGGTGGACTTCCTCAAAGACCTTGAGAAATACCTCCATCATGGTTTCGGGAGTAGACATATTAAGAAAGTCAAACGTTCCGGGAGCACTTTTGCTCGTGCCGGATGTTATTGCTGGTCTGGGTGAAGTGGTTCTAGCCGTGGGCACTGACGGGGAGACTGATTGAGGTGCTTGGGGGGGCTGAACGATCTGAAGTTCTTTGCCCAGGCATTCTTGTTGGCCTGTGTTGGGGTTGGTCCAATAGTTGACGCAGTCGCTGGCTTGGCTGGGCTGGCTGCCGAGGGCGGCGACTAGGGTAGAAGCGATCGCTAGACCGAGGGAAAGGCGTTTCATAGAAGCTGCTGTGATGTCTAAAGCTGTAAGGAAGAAACAGCCTTAGCATCGCGAGGAGAGCTAAAAATGCAGATGGGCTGTTCCCAAGGAGAGCTACAGGGACAGCTTCTGAAATTTCATTTCCTTTGGGAAACGCTTTTAGTGGGATTGGGTTACTGCGCTGCGCTGGATGCGCTAGAAAGGGCTTCAACCTCTGTGGCTGGTAGCGACCAGCCGAGGGCTCCAGAATTTTGCTCTGCTTGCTTGGCGTTCTTGGCACCGGGGATGGGCAAGGCTCCCTGGTTAATGACCCAGTTGAGGGCGACTTGGGCCGGTGTTTTGCTGTGGCGATCGCCAATCTCTTTCAGCTGGTTAAATAGCGGCGCTAGCTTCTCTAATCCTTGCTTGCCAAATTTGGGATCGAGACGGCGCGCACCCACAGGGGGCTCATAGGTTTCAGCACTGTACTTGCCTGTCAGTAGCCCTTGGGCTAGCGGGCTGTAGGCCAAGATTGTGATTCCCAATTCTTTCGCTGCTGCCATAACGCCATTGGTCTCAATCTTGCGAGACAGCAGCGAATACTGCATTTGGTTGACGGCTAGGGGGATGCCCAGATCTGCGAGCTGCTTATGAGCGGTGCGCATTTGTTCTGTGTTGTAATTGCTCACGCCGATGGACTGAATGCGGCCTCGCTTCACTTCTGCTGCCAGCGCTTGCATGAGCTTGGGCTGACCCAGGAGAAAGTCGAAGGGCCAATGGACTTGGTAGAGATCGACTGAGGTGACGCCCAAGCGGGTGAGGCTGGCGGTGAGTGCTTCGGAGACGGCGCTGGGGCTGAAGCGCCAGGGCAGGGGAAAATATTTTGTTGCAATTTGGACTGGCTGATCAGGATGTTGCTGCTGGTGTTGCTTGAGGAAACGACCGATGAGGCGTTCGGATTCGCCGAAGCCATAGATTTCGGCAGTGTCGAAGAAGGTGATGCCCTGGGCGATCGCCCTTGCAAAGGCTTTCTCCAACTCCGCTTCGCCATACTGGTCGCCATAGCCCCAGAACAGCTTGTCCCCCCAAGCCCAGGTGCCTATCCCCAAAGCAGGCACCGTAGGGCCACTAGGACCCAGTGTGATCATTTGCACGGAATTGTCAGCAGACGTCATAGTAGGTGAAGGGTAATCTGGTATTTGGATGCTTGCCTATCCGTCAGGTGGCTCAAAATCTTGCCCGAAATCTCCTAGAGGGCACTGTTGTTCTGTGGATTAGGTCTTTCTTTGTTGTGGGGCTCAGGCTCCTTTTTGTCTATTGTGAGGGCTATTCCATGGAGCTTCAACCCCAGGGTTGGTTTAATTCGCTGCGGTTTTGGGTGACTCGCCCTGGATTTATTTGGATCAATGGATTAACGCTGGGGGTCTTGGGCGCATTGGGATGGTTTGCGCAGGCCAGTGGCAAGAGCTACCGCTTTGCAGTGCTATTCAAGGATCCCTATAGTGGCGGGCCTTTCTATCAAGCTTTTTTCACCAATTTCTCTGAGGTGATTTGGTGTATTGCCCTGGCCATTTGTCTGTTTTGCTTTGGGCTGATGCGATCGTTAGATCGTCGCTATGACTGGTTCTTCTTGGCTACTGCGGGGGTGATTGCGATGCTGCTGCTGGATGATGTGCAGCGCATTAGCCTGGTTATGAAGTACGGCTTAGGGGTGCCCAAGGTATTCATGTATGGCCTGTATATGACAGTGATTACAGCTTATGCCTGGTTGTTTCGTCGTCGCATCGCCAGGGATACGCCCTATCCACTGTTGTTGATTATGGTGGGAATGTTCTTGATCTCGGCGATGTCTGATGTTTTTGGTAATGAAAAGCATCAGCCTGGCCGGTTTGCGCTGTTTGAGGATGGTACGAAGTTAATTGGGCTGATGAATTTGATGCTGTATTGCTGGTTGGTGGGGCAACAGGAGGTTAAGCGGCTGGTTTTTCAAGCCCGTGGCAGTCGTTCCAGCTAGGCGAACAATCTCAGGGCCATGGATTGGATGTTGCTGACGAAACGAGACTGTTTTAATGTTCCAAGCTAGCCGCCGTCGTTTAGCTCTGTGGTACACCACTGTGACGGCGGTGTTGCTGTTGCTGTTTGCCAGTGGCTTTTATTTCTATGCTCGCAGCACGTTGATTGAGCGGGTAGACGATACCCTCAGTCATATTGTGGAAGTGGTGGAACGATCGCTGGTGATTGAGCCTGATGTGGACGGCTTGATCTGGACTGTTAGTGGCCAGGTTTCCCAGCATGTCAATGTGGAAGCGAGCTTTCGCAATAACGAAATGGATGGCGATGACGATCGCATCGATATTGAGTGGTTTAGCCCTAAAGGGGAACTGCTGTGGACGACCTTTGATGGACCTCTTACACGACCGATCAAGCCAGAAAAAGCGAACCAGAAAAAGGGCGAAACCGTCACAGTGGAGGAGCAGCGCTATGGTGAGCCGGTGATCCTGCGTCAGCTAACAGACCGAGTTCAGAGTGGTCGCCAAACCCTGGGTTATTTGCGAGTTAGTCATCCCTGGTTTGAGGTCTCAACGCCGACGCGGAAGCTGTTGCTGGATTTAGTGGGTTGGACGGGGCTGGTGATTGCAGCGGTGGGTACGATTGGCTGGTTTTTGTCTGGGTTGGCGATGCAACCTGTTGTTGCTTCCTACGGCAGGCTAAAGCAGTTCACCGCCGATGCCTCCCATGAGCTGCGCAATCCCATTGCCATGATCCAAACCAATGTTCAGGCCGCCTTGGTTGCTCCTGATGACGATCCTGCTGCGCAGTCCCAGCAACTTCTGGTGGTGGAGCGTTTGACGCGGCGCTTAGGGCGGTTGGTGGATGATTTGTTGTTCTTGGCTCGCCAGGACAGTGGCATGGTGATGCCCGCTGTGGAGACGGTAGCTTTGGATGAGGTGCTTACGGAGGTGGTGGAGGAGCAGTTGAGCCAGGCGTTGAAGAAGCCGGTAGAGTTGCTGTTGGAGTTTGATGAGCCTGGGAGCGAGGCGGGGGGAGAAGTGGGAGAATTAGAGGTTTTTGAAGTGGAGGGCGATCGCGATCAGCTCACCCGGCTGTTTACCAATTTGATTAGCAACGCCATCCAGTACACGCCACCTGAAGGGCAGGTGCAGGTACACATTTCCCAAGCCAGTGAGGCTGGCAGAGTCATGCCTTTGATTGTGGTGCGAGTAGAAGATACCGGTATTGGGATTCCAACGGAAGATTTGGCTCATTTGTTTGAGCGGTTTTATCGCGTGGACCCGGCCCGCAGTCGGCGAGAGGAGGCGGGGTCGGGCTTGGGGTTGGCGATCGCCTGGGCGATCGTGGAGCAGCATCAGGGGCACATTCAGGTCGTGAGTCAAAAGCAGCAGGGTACAACCTTTACGGTGACCTTGCCTGCGCTATCGGTTTAGCTCGCGGACGATTATGCCTAGAGCATGAGGCCTAGGCTTGGTAAAGCTTTGCGGGATTGTAGCTAAATGATCGTTACTGGTATCCCTTAGGATGGATGACGCGGAGTATTCTCCGCTGTTTGACTAGACAAAAGCAGGAGCCATCATGGCAAAGGCAACGGCAAGACATATCTTGGTGAAAACCGAAGAGCAGTGCGAACAGCTCAAGCAGGAAATTGCGGGTGGCAAGGACTTTGCAGAAGTGGCGAAGGAGCATTCTTCTTGCCCTTCCGGTCGTAGCGGTGGCGCTCTCGGCTCCTTTGGTCCTGGCCAGATGGTCAAGGAATTTGATGAGGTGGTCTTTAGCGCTGACCTCAATACAGTCCAAGGCCCGGTGAAAACTCAGTTTGGTTATCACCTGTTAGAGGTTACAAGCCGCTCTTAGGTCTTCGTTCCTTGGGGGCGCACAGATTGTGATGTGCGTCCCTGGCTCACTTCCGGACAATATCCGATTAGAGAATATTGCTAAAGCAACTTTATGGACTCTATCCCCGACTTTCAGAGTTTTGATTTCACTGTGGATGGCAAGACCAAGCTCGTTTTTTTAAGGGAACTGGACCTGCTGTCGTCTTGATGCATGAGCTGCCTGGGATGATGCCGGAATGTATCGCCCTGGTGCGGCGTATTGCCCACGAGGGTTTTACGGCTTATATGCCGTTGCTATTTGGCGAGGCCAATGGGCCGCTATCTGTGAAAAGAATGCTGCGCAATGCGGTACAGCTTTGTTTGAGCCGTGAGTTTGCGATGCTGGCGTCGAATCGTTCCAGTCCAGTGACGACCTGGCTCAAGGCGCTGTGCCGTGAAGCGAAAGCTCGCTGCGAGGGCCGGGAGTGGGTGTGATTGGCATGTGTTTGACTGGGGGCTTTGTCTTGTCGCTGATGGTGGATGATTCGGTGCTGACGCCGGTGATGTGTCAGCCCTCGTTACCGATCGCGTTGCTGCCCCAACAGAAACGAACCTTGGGGTTACCCCGCAGGAATTGGAAGTCGCGAAATAGCGAGCAGCCTCAGGATGTCAGCCCTTAGGTGTTCGGTTTACTGGAGATTCCACTTGCCCGGCGGCGCGATTTAGATGGCTGCGTCAGGAATTTGGCGATCGCATTGACCTCACGGAAATTGACTCCTCCCCCGGCAATGCCCATGGCTATGATTGCTGCAAAACAAATTTCTGCCGAGGTCGACGTTCGTCTTAGCTGCTTGCAAAAAAACTATGCTCATCTTCAAGGCATTGCAACCTTCCTCGCTAAGGTTGTGATGCAAATGCACAAGGGTCGATTCCGCGATAGCCACAACAAGAGCATCCCCGGTAATTGGCAGGGATTATCTGCTATGGCCAAGGTGAGTTGCTGGCACGAGCTTCCCCACCGAGAGCCCCTCGCTGAGTCGCAAGGCGTCAGCCAACAGCCTGTTGTGGATGATGTGATTTGGATTTAGATTAGCGAGCCTGAGCAAATATTTGCCTTGACGTTGTGCTGCCAACAAATCGCCAATGCCAAGGTTCATAGTTCACCCCTTGGTTGTTATTGCGGGGGAAAGAAAGCTCAAATCCATAGGATGCTGCATTTTGAGCCATCCAGTTGAATGCTGGAGTCTGTTCAAAGGTGACTTCAATATCGGTTTCAGGATAGCCCTCATCACCCACGTCGATCGCAAACCCCGTGTGATGTTCGCTGTGGCCGGGCGGTGCGCTGATGCGAGCTGCCAATGCAGGTGAGCCTTGGCGAGCAGTTTGAGCTGAAAAGAGTTCGCTTTGGATTCCCACATCGCGGAAGCCGGATACGGCCATGAGCTGCACACCATCTTGAGCAGCAGCAGCCTGCATTTGCTTGAAAGCTTGGGCTGCATCCTTGTGGAGTTGCTCAGGGCGGGAGCCGTAGTAGCCTGCCACGGTTAGGTTCTCACGGAAAGCCTCGGCGTAGGGGTAGTGGCCGTACTGGGTATTGGTGGAGCCACCGCTGTTAAAGGCGATTTTTCCGGAAGCTTGCGAGGCAATCGCTTGAGATTGATAGATTGAGGTTGTCTGGACAACTGGAGCTGGTACCGCTAAGACCGAGGTGACTGGGGCTGGTGTTCTGGGGACTGGGGTAACTGTTTGGGAGATGGGGACGGGCTCTGGATTGGCGAGACTGGTTTTGCTCGGGGAGCTGCTAGCGCTGGCTGGTTCGGTCCAGGTTTGTGCGTTCGCTTCAGCGACCTCTGATTTGTCTAGGGGAGGCAAGATGGAGCGTAGTCGCTCGTTAATTTCTGTGCCAGTCATGGGAGGCTGAACCATAGCCACAGCTTGGTTCTCTAAGGAAGGATTTTGGCTGGCTTGGTTTGGGGTGCAGGCATTGAAGGCGATCGCACAGAGCAATCCTAAAGATCCTAAAAATAAAGCTTTCAAATTACGCTGACTGAACATAAGTAATAACGCTCTTCAATCCCTTGCGGAAGCAT
Organism: uncultured Pseudanabaenaceae cyanobacterium; assembly: GCA_938021205.1. Lineage (GTDB taxonomy): Bacteria > Cyanobacteriota > Cyanobacteriia > PCC-9006 > JAAUQQ01 > JAAUQQ01. The sequence goes on along the minus strand of CALIGI010000261.1, from coordinate 6,532 downwards.
AAATAATTCATATGAGATATGAGGTCATATGAGAGCTCTAACCTGGGCGAAAATTCCGAGGTTGACTGCCTATGGAATAACTCCACTGGTGAAAGAATGATTTTCTGAAGTTGAACAAAATGCGGGTGGAAATGCGTAGCCTAAATGGGTTTTATCTTGAAAGTAATATTCATTTTGTAACTAGAAATCTAGCCCAATGGCCTCGAATTTTTCTAAAGAGAGACTGATGAAATATAAGTCTTATGTCTGTGGTAAGTCTTGTTTTTTTTGTCTTTTTCGATCTAAAAAGGTACTAAAAATTATTTTCTTAGGGAATGTGCGAGATCTACATTTACTGGTTTGAATCCCTATACAGACGCCAAGCCCATGACGCTCTACTCTTCACAGCTAACTCAACCCTTTCCATGAAAAGAATTTCTACGCTCGCTTTAGTCGCTGCTGTCGGTCTCTTCCAAACCGGTTGCTTTAACAGCACCGCCGACAACAATCAGCCCCAAGAAGCTCAGGCCGCTGCTATTGCCGCCCCCGCAACTGCCCAGCCTGCTGCGGCTCCAGTTGCTGCACCTGCAGCTCCTGTTCAAGCCGCTGTTCCGGTGGCTGCCGTCCCCGGCGCAATTGCCCCTGCCGCAATTGCTCCTGCCGCAATTGCCCCTGCCGCAGTTGCCCCCGCTGCTGTTTCCCCGGCTCCCGTTGCCGCCGCGCCTGCCGCGCTCCAGGTGAATGCTAATACTTTCTTTGTGAGCACCAACGATGGCACTGCGCTGAATGTCCGCTCCACCAACAGCACTCAGTCTCAGGTGATAGGTTCTTTGCCCCAAGGCTCACAGGTGCTAATGCATATCAGCGATCGCAGTGGTGAGTGGTTTGAAGTGTCTGGTGCGGGCGTTCGCGGCTGGGTTGCTGCGGCCTACCTGATTGACCCCAATGGCTATCGTGCAGCGGGTTCTGTGCCAGCCAAAGCTGCCCCGGCACCAGCTCCGGCCCCTCGTTCTAACGACAACAATGACTACGGCGAGGAGTATGGGGATTACTATGATTTGCAAATTCAGACCATGGATGGTGATTCGCTCAATCTTCGCTCAGGCCCCACCACAGAAGCAGGTGTGATTCGGGCCGTTCCCCATGGTGGTTCCTTGATCTATTTGGATGAAGTGGGCCGCTGGACTCAGGTTCAAACCCCAGATGGTGTGGTGGGGTATGTGGCCAGTGATTATTTGATTTATCGCTAACCCACTCTCTTTTCCAGCTCAATCCGAGGGAAAAAGAGCAAAGCTCCTGCGACAGTGCAGGAGCTTTTGCGTTGACATCAGCAAAGTGAGCCGGAAGGTCAAGCTGCAACTGCTTGCCAAAGTAGGTCGCCATGGCCCCCCACCGATCGCATCAATCCCCAGCGCACGTCATTGGGTGCTTTGCCAAACATGCCTACCATGGCTCCGACCAGTTCTTGAGTGGTTAAAGTGTCGGCTAAGAAGCCAGACCAGTCTGATTTTGGCAGGCTGAAGAACGTCGAGAAATGATTGTTGAGCCGCTCTTCTTCGAAGCCCATCAAGGCATTGAGGCCAAAGAGGTAGAGGTAATGCTTGCGTAGGCGATCGCGGTTCCACAATGCATCCCAACCTTGACGAGCGATCGCTTGGGGAGAAGCCTCGCTGTTTTGCAGGGCTTTGGCGATCGCTGCTCCTAGCTCCGGCCCGCGCCGCAACATTGCACCCACCATATAGCCCGAAGCTGGGTGGACCATGCTGGAGGCACCGCCAAAGGCGACGAGGGATTGACTGCGATCGGGTAGAGCCAAATTCATCGGAAATAAGCAATGCTCAATGTGTTGCTCTTCCAATATTTCAATGCCTCGCGCTGCCAGTCGTTTCTCCATGCGCCTCTTAAGCACATCGAATTCAATGGCGGGGGCATAAGCTAAGGAAGTCTCTTCCACAAAGTGAATGCCATTGCCCAGGTCCATTTCATAGGAAAAAGTGGGGGGCTGCTTCCGCTCTGCATCGGTCAAATGCTCAGCGCGGAAGTCCATCAGTACAAACTGCCCTGACTCCACTGGGGGCTTGGAGAACTTACCCACAACGCCGTAGGCCGCTTGGTAGGCAACATTAGACTTTTTAGGGCGCTGGGACAGGGCGGGGAAATGGCCGCTGGCATCAATGACAATGCGGGCTGTTAGCTCAGTGCCACCGTCGGTTTTGACGACGGAATGGTTATCCGAATGCTCAATGCTCTGGGCTTTGCCCTGATGCCAGGTGGCAGTGGCGCAGCGTTGGAGCAGATAGTTCTGGAATTTTGCTTTATCGAACAGGCCGTAGTCTCGCTGGTGCTGGGTGGCACTGGGGCCAAAGTAGGAAATGCAATTGCGCCAGTGATGCTCTAGCAACTCTGTGGGCAAGTTTAGGCTTTCCAGCTCATCAACCCAGATACCGTAGGTGTTGGGCCAGGGGGCGGTAGTCTTTGTGGGAGCTAGGTTGGCAACATTAAGGCCGCGATCGCACAGTTCCGCGGCAATAATCAGCCCCGCAGGACCCACCCCAATTACCAATGCATCCAAAGTCGGTTGTACTTTAAGCCCCATCTCGTTTGCCATAGCCACTGTTGAGCCCTAACTGCCCTGTAAAATCGACGCTCTTAAAGAGTAGCGGATGACAGCCCTGGGTGAGTCGAGTGGAGCTCTCGCGGGGGAGGGCTAGACGGCACAAGTGTCTCAGCCAATTGATAAACTGGTCCCTGATCTAGGAGATCACCAGGAAATTCTTTGGCCCGTCTTGGAGATAGAAGTAACCCACAGCCCTGGCGATCTGCCTCGCTTTCCCCAAAGGAGCCCTCCCATGAAAAGAATGCCAATCTTGATTGCCTGTGCAGCAACCCTGGCAGCGGCTTGTGGGGCTGGGGTCGGGATGAGTCGATCTGGAAATTCTGGAGAGCTGGCGACCCATTCCTCTGCCGCGATCGCTTCACGAGCTTCCAGCGAAATCGCGTCAAACCCATCTTTAGAGGAAGTTGTATCAGCATCTGATGGCGAAAAAGTACAATCGACTGAAACCATCGCTGCAACTCAGCCCGTGCCCTCTCCAGTCGCTCCGGCTCCGATAGCCCCTGCTCCTCGAACTCCCGCGCCCACAGCCTCCACTCCTGCTCCCTTGCCCGAGGTCATCCGGCGTTTGGCCCGCCAGGCCCAGGCTGAACCAGCTCAGCCTTATCAGCCCCAGTCTGTTGTTATTCGGGACGAAATTACACCGGGCAGTGACTTTGATCGCTTCCGGGCAAAGCTTCGTGTCGCAGTACGCGATCGCGATGCCGACTTCCTACGCCAGGTTGCTGACGAGCATATCAATCTTTCCTTCGGTGCTGGTATGACCCTGGAGAAGCGCTTGGCGGAACCTAATGCAGCCCTGTGGCAAGAGCTGGAACGCTCCATTGGAGGAGATTGTGCGCCAGATGGTAATGCCCCTGATTCTGACTACTGGGCTTGTCCAGCTTCCTTTGTAGTCGATGCATACCATCCTGAGATTGACCCCTACATGACGGTCTATGTGGATGGGGCTGATGTGGCGGTGCGCCAGCTACCCAGTACCAGTAGTCCTGTTTTGGCGCGATTATCCAATAGCATTTTGCAAGCTGCCACCTTGCCCTGGAACGAATCACTGTCGGAGTCTGAGGATGCTCAGTTGGCGGCTTGGTATCAAGCCTCGGAGACGGCCGAGGGATGGAAGTTTGTGAGCCTACCTGATGGGCGCAAGGGCTTTGTTTCGAGCCGCTATGCCTATAGCTCTCTGGGGTACCGCGCTATTTTTCAGAAAGATAAAACGGGTAACTGGGCGATGACTGCTTTTGTGGCTGGGGATTAATGTCTCTGGGCTAGGATGAGAGCCTTGTGTTTTTAGGCAGAGCCTTGTTTAGATTGAGCGGGGAATCTCCCTCCATATCTGTGAAAATTGCTATCTAGGTTTGAGTGTTTAGGCTGTTTTAAGTTGGCCTATGACCCTCCCCAAAAACAGTGGACATTCTTCATGAGTTGAAATGAAGGAGAATGTTCAAATGACGAAAAAACCACGCCGCCTCTTTACCGATGGGCAGAAAGCTGAAGCGGGAGCCTGTCACTGCCTTGAGAGAAAAGAAACAGGGGCATGAACTATCGAAACCAGACTTCTGGAGCCAACAACTGGTGCGGTTGGCTCCCCCATGCTCATAGGCTCTTGGAAAGAGATGGGATTTTCCCTTCAAGCGTTGGTAATGATATGCAAGTCAAGTAGTGATGAGGCTCCTGGCTGGAGACTTTAGAAATACTTCAGCTGAATACAGATGTCGAGACTGGCTGATTCGACGACAAGGGCAGCGCGTTTGAAGCTGGGTGCGCCCATCAGGATTTGGGGATTGTTGGAGAAGCCAAAGCCCTCCCGAGGAATGCCCATGAGGCCGCGATTGAGCACACCGTCACCATTGATGTCGTGAAACACCGCTACGGCATAGAGGCCGGGTTGAAGATTTTCGAAGGTAAAGATGGGGGGGGAATCTGCGGCGCTGGTGCTGCCCTTGGCGATCGCTCTCTCTCCGCTGCCAGGAAACCCTTCGGCGCTATTAAATAAGCTGAAGCGTACTTGGCCTTGGCTGTTTTTCAAGCCAGCTATGGCCACGCTGAGGCTACAGGTCATTGTCTTGAGTTCCATGCTCACCATCGATTCGCGCTGGGTATCCAATAATTTGCGGATATATTAACCAGCGACGGGCAAAACGGCTTGCTTTGCAGCAAAAATGTTAAGCAGTTGTTGTAGCTACGGTAACGCTTTTACCTCTTGAAAACTGTTCTAGGAGGACTTGTTGGGACAAATATTGATGATGGAATGATGATTCAGTCATGACTTAATGCAATGTTAGATATGACTGCAACCATAGCAAGCAGCGACCTCCCCAGGCTTTTGCTTATGCCTGTTTCGCTAGAAGTGGCGCAGCACCCAGTAGTTCTTTCGTATAGGAATGCTCGGGGGCATCGAAGAGCTTTTGGGTGGGGCCAATCTCGACGATTTTGCCGCCATTCATGACCGCGATGCGATCGCAAAAGAACCGCGCCACCCAGAGGTCATGGGTAATGAACAAGTAGGTCAGCTCAAACTCCCGCTTGAGTTCCAGCATCAGCTCCAATACCTGAGCCTGGACCGTGGCATCGAGCATGCTCACGGGCTCATCGCAGATGACGAGCTTGGGGCGGGTGATCAGGGCGCGGGCAATGGCGACGCGCTGTTGCTGACCACCGGAAAGCTGACTGGGAAAACGATCTGCAAAATTCTCGGGTGGGGTAAGACCAACCCGCTCCATCATCATTGCCACTTTTTGCTTGGCTTCCGCTGGGCTGGCGGCCAGCTTGTGAATCAGCAGTGGGTCGGCGATGCTCTGGCCGATTGTCATTAGCGGGTTGAGGCAGGCGTTGGGATCTTGGAAGATCATTTGGATGTCGCGACGCCGTTTTCGCATGGCCGGTTTGGACAGGGCGGCGATGTTTTCGCCCAGGAATTCGACTCGGCCTGAGGTGGGCTTGAGCAGTTGCAGGATGGTGCGCGACAGGGTGCTTTTGCCGCAGCCCGATTCACCGACGAGGCCGACGGTTTCGCCCGGTTGTATATCGAACGTGATGCCATCCACGGCTTTGATGCTGTTGTCTTTGCCCTTGCCCAATGCCTGGCCAAATAGCTTTTCGAGGGGATTGCTGCCCAGGGTGAAGTGTTGTTTGACGGTATCCAGGCGCAGGATTGGCTTGGCATCTCCTTGGATGCTATCCGCGTCTTTTACTGCGTTCTTTTGTAGCAGCAGGGCAGAGTTGAGTAGGGACTGGGTGTAGGGGTGTTGAGGGTTGGAGATCAGGCTATCGGTTTCGCCCAGTTCGACCAGCTTGCCCTGGTACATCACGGCGATGCGATCGCAATATTCCCCCACCAATGCCAAGTCATGGGAAATCATTACCAGGCCCATGTTGCGCTCGGTACAGAGGCGGGTGAGTTCGTCGAGGATTTGAGCAGAAACGGTAACGTCCAGGCTGGTTGTGGGTTCGTCGGCGACGATGAGTTTGGGGTTGAGCAGGAGGGCCAGGGCGATCGCCACGCGCTGCCGCATGCCGCCGCTGAATTCATGGGGATATTGCTTCCAGCGATCGGCGGGGATGTTTACTGCGGCCAGGCATTCCAGCGATCGCGACCTGGCCTGGCGCTTCGTCATCTCAGGGCGATGGGATTGCAGCGTCTCAACGCAGTGGTCACCAATGGTCATCAGCGGATCCAGCCGAGTCATGGGGTCCTGGAAAATCAGGCCCACTGCCTCACCACGAAACTTGCGTAGCTGCTTGTCATCCAGGTTGGGGATAGCGTAATCCGCTACCTGAAGCTTGCCCTCCACGCGACTACCCTCAGGCAGCAGCTTGAGGATGGCGCGGCCCAGGGTGCTCTTGCCGCAGCCCGATTCGCCCACAAGGCCGAGGCGTTGGCCGGGTTCTAGGGTGAAGGCAATATTTTCCAAGGCCCAGTCTGGGGCATTGGGGTCGTGG
>CALIGI010000260.1 GCA_938021205.1 uncultured Pseudanabaenaceae cyanobacterium | reverse complement strand
TTAGGGACTTCCTATTTTTAAACCATCCTGAAATCTTGCCATTGCTAACCTGAGTTCGGCAGTCGACAAACCGACCTCATCCCCTAACCCCTTCTCCTAAGAGAGAAGGGGAACCGAACGCAAGCAAGCTGTTTCCAGAGCCTTTCATGTTCCCCTCTCCCCAGGGAGAGGGGCTAGGGGTTGGTCTGATTCAGGCCAACCGAGGTGAGGGCAGCTTTGCTCTGTCGAACTCATCAGATATGGCTCAGCAGTGCAAGGTTCATCGGCTGAAAGAGGATGATTAAATCCTTGGAGGTCCCTTAGCGCAATTCAAGCCAGCACAATTGGTAGCTGGTATGTCAGATTATGGGAAACGATAATGCGAGGCTAGGCTGAATTAGGGAGGAGACCCCATAGATTCAACAAAGCCATGTGAAATAATTAAGAAAATCTGAAATCCGACTTATTTGCCCTTGAGCCCCAACGAATCTACCTGGGCAACATAAGCGGGTTAGACAGCACGCTCTTTTTGACGGAAACCTCGGAATCCATGGTCAGCAGCTACCCCTCCCCTTCCAGTCCCTCACGACGCAACTTCGACGATATTCGCCAGCACCTGGATAGCTACTACCACCCGATCAAAACCGTCATCCTCAGCCGCCAAAACCCCATCAGCGGCCTGTTGCCTGCTAGTACCGCCATCACTACCCACGGCGACTACACCGATGCCTGGGTGAGAGATAACGTTTATAGCATCTTGGCTGTGTGGGGCCTGGCGATCGCCTATCGCAAATCTGACCTAGACCCAGGCCGCACCTTCGAGCTAGAGCACAGCGTCATTAAGCTGATGCGTGGCCTGCTGTTTGCCATGATGAAGCAGGCCCCCAAGGTCGAGAAATTTAAAGAGACCCAGCATCCCCTCGATGCCCTCCATGCTAAGTACCAAACCCCCACGGGAGATCCTGTGGTTGGCGACGATGAATGGGGCCATCTCCAGCTCGATGCCACTTCTCTATTCCTGCTAATGCTGGCGGAGATGACTGCTTCAGGGCTGTCCATCGTTTACACCATGGACGAGGTCAACTTTGTCCAAAACCTGGTCTATTACATTGGCCGCACCTACCGCACACCGGACTACGGCATCTGGGAGCGAGGCAACAAGATCAACCATGGCAACGCAGAACTGAATGCCAGCTCTGTGGGCATGGCTAAAGCTGCCTTGGAAGCGTTGAATGGCTTCAATCTCTTTGGCATTCACGGCGGTCAAGCTTCGGTCATTCATGTCCTGCCCGACGAAATTGCCCGTGCTCGCGCCACGCTCAAGTCTCTGCTGCCCAGGGAGTCCAGCTCCAAAGAAGTGGATGCAGCCACCCTCAGCGTCATTGGTTTCCCGGCCTTCGCCATTGAGGATAGTGCCCTCGCCGATCGCACCCGTAACGAAATCATCTCCAAGCTCCAAGGCCGCTACGGCTGCAAGCGCTTTCTGCGGGATGGTCACCAAACTGTGTTGGAAGCCCACGATCGCCTCCATTACGACCCCTGGGAGCTTCAGCAGTTCGAGCATATCGAATGTGAATGGCCGCTGTTCTATACCTATTTGATGCTAGATGGGTTGTTTAGGGGCGATCGCGAGTTTGTTGCCGATTACCGCAGCCGTCTGGAATTTGTCGAAGTCAAGCTAGAGGGTATTGCCCTCCTGCCCGAGATTTACTATGTCCCCGCCAGTCAAGTGGAAGCTGAGAAAGAGAAGCCAGGCAGCCAAGCTCGCCTCCCTAACGAAAACGTTCCCCTCGTTTGGGCCCAGAGCCTCTATTACCTCGGCCAGATGATGGACGATGGCCTCCTGGCTCCTGGTGATATTGACCCCCTGGGTCGCCACACCCATCTAGGTAAACTGCGCCAACCCACTGTGCAAATCGCCCTTGTGGCTGAAGATGCGGTCTTGCAAGCGGAATTGGAATCCTGCGGCGTTGCTACCCAAACCCTGGAGCAGCTCAGCCCCATCCAACTCTACGAAGCCCAGGAACTGTCCAAGCTTTACCAGCATATCGGTGCCAACGAACAGCTCAAGCTCACCGGCCGTCCCCTGCGCCGTCTGCGTAGCCTCACCACCTCTCGCCTGTTCCGCATTCGCGGTGAAGCCGTGGTCTTTCTGCCCGCCTTCCTCGATTTAGAGCAGTTCTATCTCACCCTGGACGAACCCTTCCTCGTCGCCCAAATCAAAAGCGAAATCGCCTATCTGCACCGTAACTGGCGAGAACTGGGCAAGCCTCTCCTCACCCTGCGCATCACCCGCGCCATGGTGGAAAACGGCCGCGATGCCCTGCTGACTCTGATGCAGGAGCTTAACCATGGCCGCTGCGATGGCGTACCGGTTAAAGTGGGTCCCCTGCAACAGCTCATGCTCACCGCAGGCAGCGAGCGCATCGACGATCCTGGGGCATTTGCCTTTACGCCCTTTGGCTCCGCAGCCTCCAGCATTCGCGAAGCTGCGCTGAAACTCAACCTGGAGCACAACCAGCCCCTCAGCAATCAGCAGGAATTTGACCTAGAGGTTCAAACCGAGCAGGAAAGCATCTTCAAACTCCTGCACCAATCGGAAAACCTGTATGAGCAAATTGAGCTCCTTCAAACCCTCCGTGCCTCCAATGGACTCAATTTCCTGACCCCCTTAGTCTCAGGTCAGAGTCCCCTGACGGTAGAGGAGCTAATTCATGAAGTCTATGAAAAGGCCAGCCAGCTAAGACTCTGGGCCTTGGTGCGCCGCGCTGCGGCCTTGTTGGAGAAGGTCGATATTGGCCTTTCTGATGCGGTGACGGATATCTTGGTGCGTCGCAAGCAAATTGCTGTGGGCAAGGCCTACAGCGAAGCTTCTCTGATCACTCAGCCCCTGTCTAATCCTGAGCTAAAAGCCAAGCTCCAAGAGTTCTGTCGCGAGGACATTCGCGATCGCGTCCTCACCCAGGAAATCTTGCTTCACCTCGGCGTCCTCCTCCATGCTGATCCTGAACGCTTCAAAGGTTTCCTGACTCTGCGCGTCGGCTACCTGATCTTGCTGCTCACCAGCCAAATTGCCAAGGAGCAAAAGCTGACCCAGGATGAAGCCTATGAAGCCCTGATGCAGCAGAGCCCCTTCGAAATCAAGATGATGCTGCTGGCTGTTTTGGAAGGCTACGATGACCTGAACCAAGTGTTGCAACAGCAAGAATCATTGCACATTGGCCAGGCTGCCCAATCCATCGAGTTTGTCATTGCCCAAGACACTTTTGAAGGACACAGTCCTGAAAGTGAAAATGCGAATCGTGATTGGCGTCAGCGCCGTCAGCTCGAAGGCTCCCTCAACCTCGTGCCCAAGGATTTTTACAAGAGCGTTTGGCAGTTGCTCAACCAATGCAAGGGCGTGGTGATTGGCGACAAGCTGGAGCGACGCAATCGCCTCGACAGCTATCCCCTCGTGCTGGAAATGACCCCCGGCGAGACCAATTTTGCCCTGCGCATTGAGCATTTGCTCAATAAAATTCAGGCCCCGGAATATCGGCAAATGAACATTGAGGCGCTATTGGAATTGGCTGCGATCGCCCAACGCAACCCCGAGCTCAAGATCGAAGATTACCTCGTTCTCGATGTCCTAGTCGGCCATGCTGTGCGCATTGCCTGGCTGGATGAGCATGAGCAGCATCGCGATAGCTACAGCAGTCACAAAGCCCATGCCTGGGGGGCCTTCTATCAAATGCCCCCGACGGAATGTGCAGAGGCGATCGCCAAAGCCTTCCGTTTCCTGATTGAATCGGGTTATCACAGTGAAGAGGACCTAGCCGTCGCAGAGCCAGAAGCGGGAGAGAAACAATCAACGCCTACAGTAGCAAGCTCAGTTTGAGAACGGGATGGGGTAGCCTACGGATTTTGGGGATGTCTATAGTAGCTTTCTTAGAGGTTGTTTGAGAAATACATTTTGCTGTTTAGGCTATCCATTTGATCAGCACTGATTCTGTTTAGGTCTCTTGCTCTGGTTCGGCGTTGACTAATCCTTTTATGAGTGACACAGGATCTTGCTCAACCTCGCGAGTGGAGGGATCTAAATCTGTGTCAGGCGCGATCTGTAACAATTGGCGATAAATTTTGAGAGCCTCTTTGCGCTCTCCTTCTATTGCTAAGCGCTTGACTTCCAATAGCACCGATGAATGAACAGGTAAGTTCTTACAGCTCAACTCATACTCACTGAGGGGTAAATCGAGATAACGTTTCCAATTCCTTGCGCTGAAATTTTGCCCTATCCGCTGACAAACAGTATCAGCCAACTTTGCAGAAGATTGGTATGACCAAATGCGTGCCATTTTGTCGAAGCTTCCTGTAATCACCTGGGAACCATCTAAGCTAAAAACAGCTTTAATGACTTGGCCTTCATGGGGCAATGAGGTTAATCGCTGACCTGTTTTGAGATCCCAGATCCCTGCTGTACCATCATCACTCGCAGTGGCAAGTTTCGTATCATCAGAGCTGAAAGAAACCCCTAAAACGGTATCTTCGTGACGAAACTGATGGACAATCTCCTCTGTGGTCGTATTCCAGATGCGAGCGATATAGTCATCTCCTGCTGTTGCTAGTTGAGAACCATCTGAATTAAAGCCAACGTGAATAGTTGAAGTATTCTGGGGAAATTTGATCAGTAACTTTCCCGTCTGACTATCCCAAATCTTGGCTGCATCTTCGGACCCACCAGATGCAACCTGTTGACCATCTGGGCTAAATTCAACCGAGAAAATGGGACCTTGGTGGCTGTAAGTCGTGACAATTTCTCCTGTTTGGATATCCCAAATTCTGGCTGTTCCATCCGCAGCACCTGTTACTACTTCTGTGCCATCTGGGCTAAAGTCCACATCAAAAACCCCACCTTGATGATTAAAGCTGGCTAGGACTTTCCCCTTATCGATCTCCCAGATTTTGGCCGTTCCATCCGTGCTTGCTGTCGCCACTTTACGACCATCGGGACTAAATGCAAGACCCCAAATGTTTTCACGATGGGGTTGAACCTGGGAGACTTGGCCTGTTTCTAAATCCCAAATTCGTCCCATTCCGTCTGTTCCTGCCGTTGCAAGTTTTTTGCCATCTGGGCTAAGGGCAATTGCAGAGACTGATGCTTGATGCGGTAAAACATCGATCGCTTGCCATGCTGCGATGTTCCACAACTGTGTTGTTCCATCGGAGCTTGCCGTTGCTACCTGTTGACCATCTGGGCTAAAGGTAAGTTGATTGACCCAGGTGTCATGGGGAAGATCTGACAATAGACGGTTACTTTGGATATCCCAAACCCCTGTTGTGCCTTCACTGCTGGAGATTGCGACTGTTTTGTCATCAGGGCTGAAGGCGACGCTAGAGGCAGAGCCATCGCTAGAAAGTTCAGCCAGTATGGTTTGGGTTTGAAGGTCCCAAAGCCGAGTCATACCATCCGCACTAGCACTAACCAATTGGGAACCATCGGAATTGAAGGCGATCGCGTTGACCGAAGCAGCATGGGGTAAAGAAAATAAAATGCTTTGCCTGTCGACGGCCCAAATTTGCACAGGGCGATTCACACTCACAGTTGCGATTCGAGAGGCATCAGGGCTAAACAGGACCTGTTGAACCGATGTCTCGTGGGGAAAAGATGTTACAACTTTCTGGGCTTGGAGATCCCAAATCTGTGCCATGTTGTTGCCACTGGCGGTTGCGACCTGAGTGCCATCAGGATGAAATGCAACACCATTGACTGCTCCACCATGGGGCAGTTTAGCGAGATGCTTTTGGCTTTGAATATCCCATACCCTTGCAATACCATCCTCACTGGCGGTTGCAATCTGACTACTGTTGGGATGGAACACGACGCCATTGATAGATGCATCATGGGGAAATTCCGCCAACATTTTTCGAGATGGAATCTCCCAAACTTTGACTTGTTTCTCATTACTAGCCGTGGCCAACTGCTGACCATCAGGGCTAATGGCAACATGACTCATCCAAGCCGAATCCGATGACTCTACAACCATTCGGGGGACAAGCAAGCTCTTATAAAGCGCATGGTCAATTTCAATGGGTCGTTCCATCTCAATCGTCTGGAATATCTTCACAGCCTGAACAGCCAGTAAAGCACCGAGCTGCTGGGTAGATATGCCAGATTGATCCGTGAGTTGCTCTGACTGGACAATAAATTGTCTAGCTTGGGCAATTTGTTTGGCACGCTTTGCTTCTGCTGCGTTGCGGCTTGCTGCCATGCCAAACCCGGTCATGGCAGTGGTTAGTAAAAGCAGCATACCGATCGCAATGCGATTAAAAATCTTCTGTTGGTTTTCAGATCGTTGTGATTCTGAAAAGAAGTCAACTTGCAGCGGTGTCATATCTGTTTGGCACCGCTGATGGTAGCTGCGCAGTAGGTCTAGATTGGGCTTACGCCACAGCAATCCATCTGGCCGTCTATGGGTTGACCAATCCTTAGCAGCCTCATCCAGTCGCCGCTGAAATCGTAAATCGTCTCGTCCTGCCTCTACCCAATGGTTAAGCTGTTGCCAATGGTCAAATAAGGCCTCATGAGTAACCTCAATTGTTTCGGAATCTCCGGCGATGGCAAGGGTAATCAGCCGGACCCCCGGTGCCGAAAATTGATTGATAACTTGCCTAACCTGTCCTGTATCATCCTGCACCGCAATCAACTCATCTAACGTTGTGCGTCGCCGCGTATCCCTTGTGCCTTCTCCCAGTTGTACCAATCCTAAAAACAAGCGTCTAGCGATGTCTTGCTCTTCTTTTGGCAACTCGTTATAAATTCGCTGGGCTTCTCCTGCCAATGCTCCGCCGACACCTCCGATGTCTTGCAGCATCTGAGCAGATGGAATGTTTTGCGAGAATCCTTCCCAAATTTGAGTGAGGGCAAATTGCAACAGCGGCAATGCACCATCACGCCCTTCTGTTTGCTCAATGAGCAGGTTGATTGTGGCATCGTCCAACGGATAACCCGCCTGCTGGGCGGGCCGAGCGATCGCTTCCCTCAGATTCTCTTTATCCATGGCAGGGACCAAAACTCCCTGCTGCGCAAACAGTCGATTCAAGGATGGATGCTGATGGGTCTCACCGAGAAAGTCGCTGCGAAACGTAATAATGACAGAGACTTGTTGAGAACGATGCTGTGCCGCGTACAACAAGTTTCCAATTAAAATATCCCGTTCTGTTCCATCCTCACATAGAGAGTAAATTTCCTCACATTGGTCAATCAGGATGACCAAGGGATGGGTTTCGATCTTCGGTAGGAGTTGGGCAATGCGTTGGAGTCCATCGTAGTTCCCTGCATTGTCCGCCACGGTGAGTTCTTCGCTAAACTCGCGGATTTTGCGTACTGGTGCAGCATCCTCTGTCAAAACTTGCGCTAAAGCCTTGGCCAACGCATGTAATGGTTGCATACCAGGCACAAAGGTAATGATTTGATAGAGAGACTGTTTACGTTGAGTTTGCTGCTGGAGTTTGCCCAGAAGTCCTGCTCGGGCTAGAGATGATTTGCCAGACCCCGATGGTCCATAGATCGGTATCAACCGAGTGGTGTTGGGGCTTTTGTAGAGCTGTTGAAACTGCTCCCAGAGAGTTTGAACTTCGCGATCTCGCCCAAAGTAGCGATCGCTATCCGCTTCACAAAATGCAGCGAGTCCCTGATAGGGATTGGTTGCTAAGGCTAATGCCTTGGTCTGCTGTTGACCTGTCTGCTGTTGACCTGTCTGCTGTTGATCTCCAATCCTCCGTTGAGCCTCCAAGGTTTCCGCAGTCCCTGCCAAGTCGGGCCAGGAAAAGGAAGGCGCAGCTGGATTTTGACAGAGGGTCGGTAGCCAACTTGCCCCTGGATATTCTCCTTCGATCCCTTGCAATTGTTCTCGGGCACGGCGTAGGGCTGGATAAAAGGCAATTCCTTGGGCTAGGGCCTGCAAAAAATTTTGCAGAAAGACGTGAGCGACGCGATCGGGCACCGGCTCGCGCATCACAATCAATTGGGGAAGATTTAGAGACTCCAGGGCTTGGGCTAGTCCTAGTCCATCGCAGGAATTGAAGATGGCAAGTTTTAACCCTTGGGCGATCGCGGCTTTCAATGCATGGCGTAATTGTTCAACTGTAATGCTTTCGGTGGGATTAATAAAAAGCCGACCCGTATTGTGATGGCTCGTACTATGCCCAGCAAAAAAGACAATATCCCAGCCCTGAGAATCCCAGAGAGACTGGTTCAATTCAGAACGGCTTGGTTCGGATAGGAAGACGGATTCCACCTGGGGGAGCTGTTCCAAGAGCGCTCGATCTTTCTGGATGTCAATGCCGTGACTATTGCCCAAGATTGCCAAGACCCGAACGCTTTTGCGAGGGGGCTGGGTTGTAACGGGAAACGCGATCGGTGCCTGTTCATATTCTTGGGCGCTAAAGGCCACTTCTGCCTGGGCGCAATATTCCAACAGATTCCAAAGATGCCAGGGCAAGTGACGCAGAAGACGATCATCTGTTTCAACAATGAATTGGATACTGGCCGAAGGGTCTAGACGGAGTCGCAGGCGCTGGTCAATGGAAAAAAAGTCTTCGGATTGTAACCAAGTATTTAAAGCGATTTGAAGATTTTGGTTAACCCGCTCAAATTCAGCTTCAGAAATATTGTTGATGCCTTGGGGGGCAAACTGAATCTTGGAGAGATCGCTTGTGAGGGAACGATTGGGAGAAGCTTCATTCCCTGACAGGTCCAGCCGATGATGCAAAGCTTGATATAGAGCCTGCCAGCGATCGTAGAGTTCAATCAGTTCTGGTGCAGGGGGTAGGCTCCCAGAAAATTTCACGGGCAAAGCCGTGAGATCGCTCCACAGTTGGACGGTTACGGTTTGAAACCCTAGTTGACAGCTTCCTGCCCCCAAACTCAGACTCACCAGATGATTCATACAACTCACAAGCTAGCTCTAAACCGTATTGCCTTCCTCTTGCTACGGCGCTGCCTTCTTAAGGAGTAATAGACTCTTAAAAAGTTTGCGTGGTAAGCATTCTAGAGATTATTAAGGGCATGCCTCTAAACCTCCTCAATACAATGACAAGCTTTTATCACTCTCTAATGGGACAGTGCTACCTCTACTGCCATCCATTTTTTCTCTTCAGACTTAAGACGATCCTCGATGCCGATTTCTGAATTTTTTGAGTTAGAGCTGTTGGAGACTGTTTTAACAGTGTGGCCTCTGTTATGAAAACAAAGAGGCTACGATAATTTTCCCGCTGCCGTCATCTCAAACTGCTGATCCTGATTACCCTGACAGAGCTGATAAAACGGCTCATCACTCAGCAGCAATGTATCTAAGTTGAGCATGACTGCATTCATCAGGACCAAGATTATAAATTGGGCCTATGCAAATCTCACGCCGCGATCGGCACATTTATTTTGGCATCGCCACACCAACAGACTCAGAACCATGGAGGAGCAGCTATGGGACATGGGCATCATAGAACTAGCAACGGCCTAACTCGTTAGGACGCTTGCGAAGCATATCACTGCCTGACATGTCGAAACTAGACTTACCTAAGTGATGTGACCCGCGACATCTCTACCACTGCAAAATTTCAGGGCATCTAACCACCAGGCTCAGCCTGAACAGGACAAACGGTCGTTTGTTCTCCCAGTGGCCTAACCTTTTCGATGCTTGATGCCCTATGGTGAAACTTCTACTTCTCTGCGCCAGTCTAGCCCTCGGCTTCTTCCTCATCACCGAAATTGCCCTACGCCGCTATTTTGGCTTCGGTAACCCGCCTCTTTACATCGGCGATGACGAAATCGGTTACCTGCTCAAGCCCAACCAAACCACAACGCGCTTCGGCAATCGCATCCGCATTAACCAATTCTCCATGCGAGCCGGAGGCTTCACCCCCACCCCCATCGATGGCCAGCATCGCCTCTTCCTCATCGGCGATTCCATCGTCAACGGCGGCTGGTGGACCGATCAACCCAATATCCTCTCCAGCCTGTTGACCCAGGTCATGGAACAGCGTAACCCTGGCGATCGCTACGAAACTCTCAATGCCTCCGCCAACTCCTGGGGTCCCCGCAACGAGCGGGCTTACCTCCAGCGCTTCGGCAGCTTCGGCTCTGAGACCATCATCCTCGTCATCAACACCGATGATCTTTTTGCAGTGGAGCCCACATCCGTTCCCGTGGGTCTAGATCGCAACTACCCCGACCAGTCACCAGCTCTGGCCATCACAGAAGTACTTGGCAAGTATGTTTTCAAAGGCAAGCCCGATCCAGCAGTTCTAGCGTCACGCACGGAAGCAGGCGATCGCGTTGCCCGCAATCTTCAGGCGATCGCCGATATCCAAGACTTCGCTGCCGCCAATGATGCCAAATTCCTCATGGCCATGACCCCCCTCAAGCGGGAGCTAGCCAGCCAAGGAGGTCCCCTAGACTACGAAATCAAAGAGCGTCAGCGCCTAGTGGAATTTATAGACGAGCGAGGCATTACCTTTATCAACTTCCTGCCCATCTTTGATGCCCAGAAAGAGCCCACCGAGCTTTACTACGACCATATTCATCTCAGCGTGAGCGGGAATGAATTGGTGAGTGGTGCGATCGCCGACAAGCTGTAAAACCGGCTCAGCGAGACTCCTCCCTTTGCTGACCTAATCCAACATAAGAAGAAGCCCAGATACATGTCGTTGTATCCGGGCTTCTTTATGTAATCAAGACCAGTGAGAATGGGCAGACTACTGCTGCGCTGCTGCAATCACGGCTGCAATCTCCTCATCCACCGTCTCCTCCTGCATCACTGCCCCACTCAGCGCCATCTTTTCAATCGATGTTGCCAGCCGCAGCGCTTTCAGGGCCTGCTCACCACCCACCGAAGGATTATCGCCCCCCCGGACACAACTGACGAAATGTTCCAACTCCGCATGGAGAGGTTCTGTATTGCGCGTATGCACCCGCTCAATCAAGCCATCCTGCCGATACAGCACCTTGCCATAGGCCTGGGGATAATTGCCCTGGAGCTGACGATGGATCAAGATTTCGTTATTCAGAAAATCTGCCTCTGTAAACGATCGCTTGCAATGGGCAGCGATACGACGAATCTTTTTGTGAGTCACCTTGCTCGCCGTCAGCGTCGCCACAATGCCATTGGCAAAACCCAGCGTCGCTGTCACATAGTCCAGATTGCCAGATTGAACCCCACGACTGCCGATAGCCGTCATGTGAATCACCTTGGACTGAGCTAGCTCCAGCATCAAGTCAATATCGTGGATCATTAAGTCCAATACCACCGATACATCGTTGGCCCGATTCGCATGGGGGCTCATACGATGGGCTTCTAAGGCCAAAATCTCTTCGGTGCGCAGGACTTTCTCTAACTCCTGGAACGCCGGATTAAACCGCTCAATGTGGCCTACTTGCAAGAGGCATTTCTGCTCTGCCGCTGCATTCACCAACAGCTCCGCTTCACGGATATTCGCTGCGATGGGTTTCTCTAGCAAGGCATGGACTCCGGCCTCTAGGCAAGCCATGCCCACGGAATAGTGGTAACGAGTTGGAACTGCGATACAAACTGCATCCACATGGTGCAGCATGTCCTGATAATTCTCAAAAAACCGGCAGCTATACTTGGCTGCTGTTTCAATGCCGCGCTCAACGGAAACGTCAGAAACGCCCATGAGCTCAACATCCTTCAGCAGACTCAGCACCCGGGTGTGGTGCTGACCCATATTGCCAACCCCGATGACACCAATACGGACCGGAGCAGCTAGCTGACGCTGCCCGTTAGATGCTGCTTGTCTCTGGGACATGCGGTTTTATTCCTCGATACTCCTCAACCACGGTTGCCGCATGATTACGAAAAACACAGCAGATTGAGTCATAAACGACTTGCCCCTGTGATTTCTGTTGATACGCCAACGCTTCAAAACCGAATCCCGAAATCACACAGATATTAACATGATGTCTATATTCCTAAAGAATTCCAACGACCAGTCGGTAATCCTGCACAGTCCAGAATATATGGCTAAGCCTGGGGTTCATTTGAGGATAGATTCAGTTCTCTATTCCCTTTGTCTCTTCTGTGACAGAAGTATTTCCCTGGGGCGAGATAGCAAGCTGAATCCATTGCAACCTTGTGCTATCAACAGATAGCACCTGCAGCTGAGCATTTTTATATCGTCGGCTTTCTCCGACCTGTGGCACATGCTGGAGTAAATGAATAAGAAATCCCCCCAGGGTTGTGTAGGTTTCGGACAGCGGGAAATCTAAATCCAGATAGTCGTTGACCTCTTCCAACTCTACCTGGGCTTGGATTTGGTAGGTTTGCTCATCTAACCGTTTGAATCGGGGATCGTTGAGGGCACTACGATGGGCTGCACCATCAAAGACCTCTTCCATGAGGTCCATGAGCGTAATGAGACCTGCTGTGCCACCATATTCGTCCACAACAATGGCAAAGCCTTGATCTGCTTGCTGCATGAGACCCAGGAGTTCTTGTAATGCCATGGATTCCGGCACAAATTGCACATCCTGAAGCCAGGGCACTAGGCTGGTATTTAATTGCAGGGCATTTTGCCTCAAGGGCTCTGCTAAGGCTCGGAAGTCCACCACTCCTAAAACTTCATCCAAGGAATCTGCAATCACAGGGTAAATGCTGTGGCCGCTGGCTTCCATGACTTCTAATAAATCTGCGAATACAGCTTTGTGGGGCAGGGTCACCACGCTCCCGCGCGGCACCATAACTTCTCCTGCGGAAACCGTTGAAAATTCAAAGACGTTGCTGAGCAGTTGACGCTCTTGGGCTTGAAGGCCGGACTCACTATCGGTTTCGATAATGAACTGTAATTCCTGAGCTGTAACCTGGCCCATGCCAGGAATGCTGTGATAGCGAATCCCACAGAAGTGTAGAAAGATGCGGGTGGAGAAATCTAGCAGCGAAATTAGGGGAGCAAAGACTCGGGCAATGGTCCAGCCAAAGGGGCCGAGCAAACGAGCGAGTTGCTCAGGGTATAGCAAGGCCAAGGCCTTGGGGCAAAGTTCTCCTAGGACGATCTGGAGGTAGGCGACGCTTAAAAAAGCAATGGGTAGAGACAGGCTGTGGACCAGCCATTCTCGCTGGGCCAGCTCTCCTCCAAGGTTGGGATGTGTTGCTAATTGAGTCAACATATGGCGGACTAATTCGCCCACGGTGCTTTCACCAATCCAGCCTAAGGCCAGACTGGAGAGGGTAATTCCCAGCTGAGTCGTGGAGAGTAGTCGGGTGATGCGGCGCTGGAGCTTTTGCACGGTTCTCGCCGAGGCATCTCCCGCTGTGGCGAGTTGACCCATGCGCGATCGCCGCACGGACACTACCGCAAATTCTGTTGCTACAAAAAAAGCATTCAGCGAAATCAGGCCTAGAATAATGGCCAGCCGCTGCAATCCATCCCCCCAAGTCAACAAGCTCTGCATCCTTGCCCAGGGCCGCTCCTTTCTTTCGCTAAATCCAAATAACTGTCCTTCGTCGAGCCGTTGGGCTAGGTGTCGAGGCCCATGCTAAAAATCAATTGCCGTTCGTAACCATGGGAATTCCCGAGAGCTTGAGTTGGATTTTTTGCTCAGGATAGTCCGTGAGGGAAACAACTAAACTATCGACGCCTTCCAGTAAAGCCTTTGGAATCCGAATCCGACCGGAGAACGTATCACTCAAGGGCTGTAACTCACCCGGTAAGCCTTCCGCTGTGGCACTTAGAGGACGGTTCTGATCATCTGTTACGTCTAAGAAGCTATAGAGAAAGCGGACGGGCTTGGTGCCTTCGTTGCGGAGGTTGACGTCTAGGACAAAGGAACTTCCGTCGGGTTGGACGCCTACCACTTCCATGAGCACACCGCCGTCCTTGCTGACGATGGGGAAGCCCACTTGATTGGGGCGATCGCCTTCAGTGTCTTCTTGAATGGCAGCAGCAGCTTCTGCTGGAACGATGGGCTTGGAAGGGGCTGCTCCGTTATTGGCTAATCGCTCCTTGACTTGAGTCAGGACTTCGGCTTCTGAAATGAATGCGACTTCTTGGCCCGGCGCTGGCTCATCCTCATCTTCACGGGTCGTTGTTCGGCTACTTAGACCAAAGTCTGGTTGGGTCACTCCTTTGAGGGCATCCCGTCCCAAGCTGTTGCCCAGGGTCATGCCAATAATGCCTGCTACGATCATCAAGAACAGCATGGATAGCGTGTACAGGAGCGATGCCCGCAAGCGAACCGTTTGGGCGGGAGCAGATTTTGCAGATGACTTGCTCATAGGCTTGGAGGTCATAGGCTTAGCAGGCATGGCAATTCAGCTAAAAAGGCGGGGCATAGCCCTAAATTTAGTCGAGCCCATCTTGTTTAGAATGAACTGTCAAGCGTGAAACCTAAACTTTCGAAAATACTTTAATCTTCTTTGTAGGTTAGATTGCAGTGAACAATCTCTATGAATATTCCGCCCAAGCTTACCTTATAAATTGGCTTGTCTAAGGCCCCAGTTTTGCGGAACTGAGATAAGCTATACGGAGAAAATTAGCGCAGCCTGGAGTTCCCAGGAATTCAGTGGGCTAGTGCAATGTATTGCCAGGGTTGGCCGAGCGGTTGAGGCAGCGAACTCATAATTCGCCTTAGACAGGTTCAACTCCTGTACCCTGGATTTTTTTGACCTTGCTTAAGGACCTTGAGGTTCAGCAGAAAGGTTTGGCATGTAAAAGGCGTTAACCCTAGATCAGGGTTAACGCCTTTTACGTATAAGCCGCTTAGACGCAGATTAATCCAAGACTAGAACGGCTTATACACAAATTCCGTGCCGTTTGCCTGGCGAGAGAAAATGGAAGGCTCCACGAGTAAAGAACTTTCAAAAGGATTCGGCAAATCAATCACGCGAATCTCAGGATCGCTAGCGATCTGATCCTGAAGCATGTTTCTATACACCTGCTCAATCAGCTTGGAGTCTCGCTCAATGGCAATTTCAGGGTAGTTACCGCGACGAAATATGCCTGCGCCCGTTCCAAACATGGTGCGCAGGTTACCTACGGTGGTTTGGCTGTCGAAAATATCGCCAGAATCGTTAAAAGCCTTGTTCAGGGTTGCACCCCAGGAGTCGGTGTCGGGTAGTTGCTGAGCCTCTACAGGAGCAATGATTGTGCCGCTGGCAGCAAGGACTAAAGTCCCCAGTAGTAATTTTAGGTGGAGTTTCATCAAGAAAGCCTCGAGGAGGATAGTTGGACTAGCCTCTTATAGCGCGGCCAGATTATTTCGCCCAGTGCAAAGTATCACTGTTGTGGGGGAAATCTTTCCCAAACAATGGATTTAGGCAATCATCAACATTGAGTTTATGGTTCTGTGGAGCGATGGAGTCGGCAGTGGGAAACCCTATCTCTCAATTGCTTTGGTAGGGGTTACCCGGCATCCAGGTCACGGATTTTAGCTTATTCTTTGGTCAGGCATTAAGCTACGATCTCTATTACCTAGTATCCCAATCAAGATGACGAATTCTGCGTCCAGCCCATGGCTAACAACGGACTCCACGATGCTTCGCCAGCAGCTACTCGAT
Organism: uncultured Pseudanabaenaceae cyanobacterium; assembly: GCA_938021205.1. Lineage (GTDB taxonomy): Bacteria > Cyanobacteriota > Cyanobacteriia > PCC-9006 > JAAUQQ01 > JAAUQQ01. Next base: position 17,327 of record CALIGI010000260.1, on the reverse strand, counting down.
CTTTTTTGTGAGTTGGCCTATCGCGAAGGGGATTTTGTTTTAACCTCAGGCCAGCGTAGCAATTACTACGTCAATGGGAAACAAGTCACTTTGCATCCCGAAGGCTCGGTTGCCATGGGTCGTCTTCTGCTGGAGATGCTTCCCGAAGGCTGTAATGCTGTGGCTGGGCTAACTCTCGGGGCAGATCCCATGGTTACTGCGGTGAGTGTCGTGGGGGTATATGAAGGGCAAAGCATTGCACCTTTGATTATTCGTAAGGCTGCGAAGGGTCATGGTACCCAGGCTTACATTGAGGGACTGACGCTGGAGCCTGGAACGAATGTGGTGGTTTTAGAAGATGTGGTTACTACGGGCAAGTCTGCGCTCCAAGCCGTAGAACGCCTAAGAGATGCAGGGTATGGTGTGGACCGCATTTTGGCCTTGGTGGATCGCCAGCAAGGAGGGGCGGAACTCTATGCCCAGGAAGGGTTGAAGTTTGAGTCTTTGTTTAAGATTGAGGAAGTCCGCGATCGCTGGCGATCGCTCCAGTCCTAAGTCTCTATTAAGTTGGCATCCAGCTCACGATGCTGGATGCCAATGGACTCTAAGCTCACCGGATAACAGGAGCAGGGTCCACGATTGCTCTCAACCAACATTGCAGAATTTTATTAAGTAATTGAACTTACTTTGCGAGAAAAATATTTTACAAAGAATAGTTTTTGCCAAGATGTTAAGTGCAGGTCTGTTCCATGCCCCATTGATCTCCATTGCTACGTTCTGAGTTTTTTGGGAATTAGGTGATGCTCCATGGGGGCTAGGGCCTCTTTTTGAAAGTCTGAAGAAATGCCAAACTTCGGTGAGAATTATCCTGAGTCGCCCTGGCCCAATCCGTAGTCAGCAAAGGATGCTTTGAACAAAGACTCGACTATCTACCGTTTTCCCACTGGGGGAGTGCATTGAGCCATGGTGCAGGAGTTTCATCTATCAATTACGCCGGTTCGTTCTGACGAATATTTAGTTCGTGTGGAGTGGATGGAGCCCGGTGTGCCCCTAGCTGAAGAGCAGGTGCAATGGCCTGTGGACGATTGGCTTGCCCGTGCCCGCCAGGTCTTTACCGAGCCCCTGGCTGAATTTGTCAATCGGGATAGCTCGGGGGGAGTCCCCCTAGCTGATGGCAATGGAGGGGGAGGCGAGACCTATAAGGTCATCACTTTGAATCCGCTCCAAGCTGAGGGAGCGCTGACAGGTGTTAATCCCAGCTCGGGAGCTGCGATCGCGCCAGAGCCTGCACTGGTACAGCTTGGCCAAGAGCTCTACGATGCTCTTTTCCAAGGCACCATTCGAGATGCTTGGGTGATGGCCCAGGGAGTGGCCCAAAACCATGAACAGCCCCTGCGTTTGCGCCTGGGAATGAAGGGCGATCGCATCCAGCGTCTGCCCTGGGAGGTGCTCCATGCTGCTAATCGTCCCTTGGCTGCTTCTACCGATATTGTTTTCTCTCGTTACCACAGCAGCTTTACCACCGTTGCTCCGGCCCAGCGGCACACCCTCACCGAGCCGCCTCTCCCCCCTGCTCTGCAAATCCTCATGGTGCTGTCTGCCCCAACAGATCAAGCTAATCTTGAACTTAAGCGGGAAGCCATGCAGCTTCAGCAGGAGCTGGGCAGCCACCGCAGTAGCGATCGCCCCAGTCATTACCCTCACATTGAACTCACGCTGTTGGAGCAGCCGGGCCGAGAGGCCCTGACCCAGATGTTGGAGCAGGCCCACTATCAAGTCTTCCACTTTGCCGGTCACAGTAGCCCCGGTGCCTGCGGAGGGAAGCTTCACTTGGTCAATGCAAACACTGGCCTCACCGAAAGCCTCAATGGAGATGACCTCGCTGGATTGCTTGTGAACAATGGCATCAAGCTCGCGGTCTTTAACTCTTGCCTGGGAACCCAAGCTGCCACCAGTGATGAATTTGATCTAAAGGGCGAGCGCACCCTGGCAGAAGCCTTGATCCATCGAGGTATTCCCAGTGTTTTGGCTATGGCTGAACGCATCCCTGATCAGGTTGCCCTCAACCTCAGCCGCCTGTTCTATCGCAACCTTAAGTTTGGCCATCCCTTGGATGTGAGCCTTTGCCGTGCTCGCCAGGGGTTGATTTCAAGTTATGGCTCTAATCAGCTCTACTGGGCCTTGCCGATTCTATATCTGCAAACCAATTTTGAAGGACGCCTGGTCCGTCCCAATGGTGAAGTAGAGGCAGATGAACTATCTGGTTCCCGAAATTTGGCTGTGGAGCCTGCCGCTGTGCCAGGGCTTTATAGTGCAGCGCCAGCCACTCTCAGCCTCTGGGAGGAGGATGCTAGCACTGCATCAACCCTTGACTTAGATCCTAATCCTCACCTAAGTAATAACGGGGGAGATTTAGCGTTGGTTGATTCAGGTCGTCGCCCTTCTCGTGGCGCTCTCAGCAGCGATACTCCATCCGATGACGACGGGCCTGGTCGGATTGATCTGGCAACGGCCTTAACGCTCAGCGATAGCGATGACTTGACAGCATCTGGAGACCGTCAACTCTCTTCCCCATGGAAGGGTGCTCAGTCTGGGGCTCGCCGTTCTAAACGCCCTCTGCTATTAGCCTTGGGCGGAATTGCTGCCATTGCCCTCATTGGGGGAGCGGGTTGGGGGATTGGTCGGGTTACCGATCGCTCCGCCCAAAGTCCTTTTGAAGACACTACTCCCAGTAGTCCGAAGGACTTTCGTGAAACCACTAGCCTGGTGGAAAATGCAATTGATGCATACCAATCAGGTGATTTAGAGGCGGGAAATCTACTCTCAGAACAGCTACTCAATCGCAATGTTTTAGAGGGGGCTGAAACAGCACTCAACGTTCCGGGGCGAGAGAATGAAGCACCAGAAATCCAATTTTTATTAGGGCGCTTGCATTGGCAAAAGCAATTTGCGTCTGAGCTAGGTCCTAAAAAGTTTGATAACTCCTATCGAGCTTGGTATTTTGCCCTGAAAAAAGATCCTGGCAATGGTCGTTATCTAACCGCCTTAGGGTTTGCTGCCTATGCTAAAGGAGACTTAGATGATGCCCAGGAGCAATGGCAGCAGGCTGTAAAACAGCTAAAAGGGCAGGATGATTCTGAGGCTCGCCGACTGTATTTATCTGCCAAGGCGGGTCTGGCTTTGATTCAGCAAAATCTCGCGATGAAAGAGCCGGTGGGGAAGCAGGCTGAGTTGCTCAACTCAGCCATCAATGGTTATGACTTTGTTGCGGCTGAGGATTTTGAATCCTTTAATCCCCGAACACTGGGTCTCAATCCAGAGACTCAATGGTTGTGGAACGAGGCTTTAGTAGAGGAATGGCTCGCACTCAGCGCCCTTAGTACGACTACAACGGATGAGTAACCTGAGCTTAGCTCAGGGCCTTCACGATTGCCCTGGGCAGTTGTGAAGGCTTGATTGGGGGCGTTGGGAGATTGCTTGAGGTCTGGTAGAGGCGAGACTCAGACCGATGCTCTTTCTCGTCTTTAATTCTTGTTGTTTAGGGGATATTGTCGCCGAATATCTAGCTCGTCCAGAAAATCAAAGGCTGTGGGAGTAGAAGTCGCTGGTGTTCCAGTTTCCTTGGTTGTTGGACTGGGCCAGAGCATGGTAGGTCGAGCGGGCGATGAACTTTGGCCAGGGGGGAGCGATGCCTTGGAAAAGGTGTCTAAGGTTACAAAGCTGACGGGTTGACGGCTCGATTGCGATCGCTGTTTTGGCTGGGCTCCTGCCTCCTGAACACGATCGGGTTGAGCGGCTCCGTTTGTCGTTTCCAAGGCCATGGGCCGTAATCCACCAGTTGAGCCCTGGGCTGATTGCGTGGTTTGAACAAAGTGACGTCGTAGAGCTTTGCGACGAGAGCGATGCTGCTGTGGTTTCTCGCGGGTTCTGCTGCGACGCCTTGGGCTGGCATGGGGATGCATAGAAGCATGGTCGTTGTTAGCATGGTAGTCGTCGCGCCTTTCGGACCAACTGGTCGTTACTGCGAGGGAGGTTAATGCACCGGGTATCAGAGTTTGATTGGGACCTGAGGAACGGCTCGATACCGGTGCTAAGGGCTGAGAGGAGCCATTAGAAGGCCTGAGTCGTTGGGACAGGGGCTGACGACGTTGAGGGCCAAGGGCGCTGAAGGGAATGAGGGGAACGAGCCTCATGAGACCTGTGAAGCCCAGCCCAGCGCCAGCAGCCACAACCATGACCTTCAGCCCGACGGTCAAATCTGCCTCGGGCATGGGGGCTGCTTTATCAGCTTGGGCCACAATCGTCATGGCGGGCGCTGCCGCCGAGTGACGCCCGATTTCTGGGCCTTGGGTTTCAATAATTTCAATCTCTAGGACACGAGCAACTTGTCCCAGGAGTTGTTCACCTAGGCTAATCCGATGGCTGGCAGCCAAGGTTTCATCATCAATCAGGGGCTTATAGGTCAGGGTTTGTCCGAGATTGGGATTCAACAACACTGCTATGGCTGCACCGGAAATGAGGATGCTGGCTAGGGTCATGCCCGTGAGTAGTGACAATTCAGGTTGACGCTTCTTTGCCCAGGCTAAAATCTCTACAGGTTTGAGATTCCAAAAATACTGTTGCTGCTTGACCGCCATTTCTTGCTTGTCGATAGCAGCTGTGTATAACGGTGCAGATGCCTGTTCCATATTCCCCTGCTTCACCCTTGACTGATACCCAATCTGGCTAGAGTTGCGGAGATGCAAATCGAACCAGCGCAATATGGGTTGTGATAATAGCATCTGAAAATGCTGCTGAGATAGAAATATTTAATTCTCCTTTTGCCTTGTCCCCTCAGCCTAAGAAGGCTGCAGGATGGGGATCGTTGGCAGAAGGATGATATGGGCCGTAACCCTTATGAAATGAGTTCTATGGAAGCGCTGAGATTGTCCTAGAATTTTCCAGTTTTGCTCTGTTTCTGACTGCCAACAGCGATGCTGGGCGATCACCCTAAAATTCTCTTTAAGGAGCGAGCAATATTGTGTTAATCTAGCGGATGGCAAAATGATTGTGTTGAGCCATCATTCGCTTACGAAGCTGCCCAGATGCGGGTGTAGTTTAGTGGTAAAACCTCAGCCTTCCAAGCTGATGATGCGGGTTCGATTCCCGCCACCCGCTTTGTTTGATTAAGCTGCTCCCAGCAGTCTCCCCCTGGGGAACGAGCTGGGTCCAACTTTATTTATGTTTGTGCGCGAAGTCTAATGTTTAAGTAGAGCCGACCCAGGCTTTCAAGCACTGTTGTATTGAGCTTGGCCTTGGGGCGTTGCAAGCTGGGATTGTCCGGCTTCGATGAGGGCGCGATCGCGAATTCGACAGGAGTCGCATTCGCCACAGGGCTCAAGCTCACCGGAATAGCAGGACCAAGTGTCCCCAATAGGAACCCCCAGGGCTAAGGCTCGCTTCACAATATCGACCTTAGAATCTTTGACTAAAGGGGCTCGAAGCTCCGGAGCTTCTCCCTCTAGGGCGACCTTTGATGACAGACTTGCTAGGGCTTGGTAAGCCGCTAAATACTCGGGTCGGCAGTCTGGATAGCCGGAATAGTCAACGGCATTGATACCCAAGTAGATAGCCTGAGCCTGCTTGGCCTCTGCCAAGGAAAGGGCCAAGGCGATGAACACCGTATTCCGGCCTGGCACATAGGTCGAAGGGATCACCCCTTCGTCAGTACCGGTTCGGGGAAGCGTTTGATTTAAGTCAGTAAGGGATGAGCCCCCCCATAAATTGAGATTAACATCCACAATATGGTGCTCTAGACATCCCAACTGTTGAGCTAGCTGCTTAGCAGAGGCTAGCTCACGGGCATGGCGCTGGCCATAGCGACAGGACAGGGCAATGAGCTCAAACCCATCTGCTTGGGCTTGAGCGGCGGCTGTGGCAGAATCCAGCCCACCGGATAGCAAGACAATTGCCCGAGGTCGAGCGGCGGCGTAAATAACATTGGGGACTTCGACCGTCTCAGAAGAGGACACGGTGGAATCAAAAGGGGACTGCATTAAAACTGCGCGCTTTTAGCGAATACCAATGTATTTATGGGTCTGAAGACTCATACGCCATTGGGGCTGTTGTAATACGTAGTCTAAAACGATCTGGTTACTCTGTTCCGCATGCCATTCAGGTTGAAGCACTTTGAGGGTCGTGGCGGGAACTGATTTGGCCTGAAGCTCTGCCCATCTAAAATCTTCTGGTTCCGCAATAACCACCTTTAGTTCATTGGCTAGAGGGTAGATTTTTGGCTCTGGAGGCTTATTTCGCTTCGGTGAAAGCGTGATCCAGTCAAAGCGGCCACTCAACGGATAAGCCCCCGAAGTCTCTAAATGAACAGCTAGACCTGCAGCTCGTAACGTGCGAGTCAATTCAGTTAAATCATGCATCAGGGGTTCTCCCCCGGTGATGACGACAAAATGGGGGTTCGCTTCCAAAGCTGCAGCGACTAGGGAGGAGACAGAGCGAGGTGGATGCTGCTTTTCATTCCAAGAAACCTTGGTGTCGCACCAAGAGCAGCCTACGTTGCAGCCTGCGAGACGAATAAAATAGGCACTGTGACCTACCCAGCGGCCTTCACCCTGGACAGAATGAAAGACCTCCACAATCGGTAATTTCAAACTGCCGTCTCCCCCAATCGTAGAACGATCGATCCTCGGGGCGACTAGAGCGTCATTACTTGCGATTACCATGCCTGCGTTAAATCCCGTTTTCCCCTGATGAACCAGAGCGTAATGGCTCTGCCCTTTCCCACTCAACGGCTAGCGCTATTCCAGGAGTGGCCTGGAATAGCGCTGAGGGCAAAACCCTCGCCGATAGCCGACTGGACTAGTTGGTTAATCAACCAATTGAATCTAGGCGACTAAATATCATGTAGATGCTGTCCTCCAATTTACCCCATAATTTCAAAATCTCCTAGCCTCTAATAACTCTGTAACTGCCATATTTATATGTTTTGTAGAGAGGGGTATAACCCTGCATAGGGTTTGCTTTTTGGACGAGAATATCGCAATTAGTTGATGGGTTTAATTATTTTATACAGCTTTTTTGAGAGAGGAAATCGTAGATCTCAACGGCCTAATTCGGGTTTGATTTTTAGACCTAAGACCTCGTTTTAACTCTAGTCCCCTTAGGTTAAAGGTTTTCTGCTATAGCTTTTAGGCTTTGCTGGGTACCTATGATTTGAACTCTGGAGCTCGCCGTTTTTAATTGTGTACTGGATGATCGTCGTCGCTGTGGTAGGGAAATTTGATACTAGAGTTTTGAGTTTTATGATGCTCTAGTCAGGGATTTAGCTAGGTATTAAGCCTGCAAGATGTTCAGTACTATTGAATCGATTAATTTTCCACAGCGCAGTATTAAAACGATTGTCTTGTTCTTGGGACGAGCGAGATAAATCCAACTCAAATTCGAATAGGCCGGTGGGTAAAATTGCGCATCCCCAAGTGCGATCGCATCCCAGTAGCTCGCTCACCAGATGTGCTAGGAAGCCACCGTGGCTCACGACCCATAGACAATCTTCGTTATCATGCTGCCCTATCCAGTGGGACACCATAGAATGGGCTCGTCTACGGCAGTCCAAGGGAGATTCTGCCCCGGCAATGGGTTGCCAATCCAACGATTGCTCTAGGGCATTGCAAAGCTGGGGATGGCGTTGTTGGGCTTCGGGCCAGGTGAGCCCTGTGAAAATGCCCTGGTTGATTTCGATGAGGCTGCGATCGCTGATGATTTCTAACTTAGCTGCGATCTTATTAGACTGTTGGATCCATTCCCAGGTTTGATGAGCCCGTCGTAAAGGGCTGCTGTACAGGTGAGTGGGAGGATAACGATGCTGGGCCAACCAAGTGCCTAAGGCTAGGGCTTGGGCTTTTCCCTGATGGGTGAGTTCGTCTTCCGAATTTTCATTCTGAGGGGCAAATTCCGCTGCGTTGCTGGCTCCCAACATTCTTCCCTCCAGGTTGCTATGGCATTGGGCATGACGCATGAGGAGCAAACGCATGGCAAGTAAGGGGCTGATGGGAGTAGGCCTGCAAGAACAGGACTTCAAGAACAGGCCTGGACGAAGCCCATTAGGCTGCGGAGTTAGCCCGTTGCAGTGGCAAGAAAACGGTCAGTACCTCGCCATTGAGGTCGCGCTCTTTGACCTGAAGCTTGCCACCCAAAGCCTGGAACAGATGCTTGGTGACATCTAAGTTGAGGCTGATGCTGCCGGTTTCAGGTTGGAAGGAGAGCAGCTTGCCCAGGGACTTGCGCAGAGGAGGCGGAGCAGCTTCGGTGGGTTTATGCTTGCGCTTGGGGTCCGGCATGGACTGAAACTGGAGCTTAAGCTGATCCCCGGCTAAGGTCGCCTCGACTTGTATATGGCTGTAGGCCGGGAGCTGACGGGTAAAGCGATCCATCAAGCCCGTTAGGGCCTGGTCCAACATGTTGGGATCACTCACGACCATGGGCATTTGATCCGGGAGCTTCAGTTCCAAAGAGAGATTGCGTCGCTGGGCTTGGTTCTGCCAGCGGGGTAATCCAGCATGAAATACTTGGGCCAGGGGCATAGCTGCGAGGTGCTGGTCGCCTTTGCTAGGGGCTGTTTCCAGTTCCGTGGCCTTGAAAATAAGGCCAAAGCGGTCAATTTGTTCCGTGCATTCTTGGTCAATGCTCTCTAATCGCTGGGTCACCTTACCATCCAAGTCCTTGCGGCGCAGGAGTAGGCGGGTCATGGTACGAATGGTCGCCAGTGGGGTGCGAACTTCATGGGCGATCGCCCTCAGTAGTTCCACATCTAGTCCTTTCAGATGGGTTGCCGCTGCCGCATCTTCCGCCAATTCAAGGGGAGACTTGACTCGTTCTACGAGATTGGCTAATCGCTGTTCTGTTGCTGACGCAGACAGCAGGGCAAAATGCTGCATCATGCGCTGAGTAAACCGAGCCATCCAACGGTAGTCCGGTGCGGGGGGGGCAAAGAGATCGAAGAGGCGATCCAATTGTTGAGCATATTGGGCATTGCTGAGGCGCACCCGCAGCAGCAGCGACTGCCAGCAAAGCTTGAGGACGGATGGGTCACAGGAAAACTGAAAACGGAGGGCTCCCCTATCATCCTCGCCCAGGCTCATGACGATGCCAAAATCAGCCGTGATGACCAAGCAAAACTGCTCCTGGGCCAAGGCATCTTGTTCCAAAATGGGCACTGAGACTAGGCAAGCTGGCTTAATCTCAGATGCAGTTTGGTTACCCCGTAGTTGCAAAGCTAAACCGCAGGGTGAAGCCAGAGTATCTGAGACAAAGAGCCAGGTCGCCATGGAGCTGTAGAGATCGGCTCGACTAATCAAGGGCAGGGGGCCGCAAAGGACAACTGCTTGGGTTGTTTGGGGCTGTTCTGGGTCGATATGCTCAGCGAGTAAGTCTTGGAGAGTGGAGACCGCGCTACGCCATTGCTGTTCGACCTGGACGGGAGCAATTTCAGGGGTACCTGATGCTGATTTGGGATCAATAGAATCCCAGGGATGGTTGCCATCCTCCTGGTGATTGGACGCAGTTACTTTACCGAGGGGGATTTTGCGGTCTCGGGAATAGTTGTTTTTCTTGGAGCGAGACGACACCGTCTGGCATTTCTCAGAAACGAGGTCTGGCCTGTTCTTGGCTGAAGGAACTGAAGAAGGCCGTAAAGCTGAACTCGCCTGGGCTTCAGCACGCTGAATAATACCGGTCAGTGAAGGCAATAACCACTTCGACAAGTTGTGTCCCTCCCTGCGCAAGATGCAACAGTCCTAACATACCCATTGGCTGGGAGTAGGACTAGGCGGGGGCCGAAGGTTTGGAGTGGGGATTCCCGCTCATGGCGCATTTGTTCTAGGGTTGCCAAGTTGTGGATTGTGCGGGGCTGAAATCCACGATTCAATTGCTTCCAATGCTAGAACCGGAAACGCTGGCGATGATTGGCGACAGATTCGGCTAATCCCAAGCCAATGAAATTTGTTAGCAAGGCTGATCTCCCGTAGCTCAACCAAGGTAAGGGAATACCAGTCACAGGGGATACGCCAATGGTCATGCCCACGTTAATAAAGGTTTGGAACAGCACCATGGAAAGCACGCCAATGGCAATTAGCGAGCCGAAGTTGTCCTTTGCATTCTGGGCAATAATCAACAATCGTAAGCAAATTAGCCAAAACAGCATTAGCACTAGCATTGCGCCAATAAAGCCCATTTCTTCGCCCACAGCCGAGAAAATGAAGTCCGTATGCTGCTCAGGGATAAATTCCAATTGAGTCTGGGAGCCCTGATTTAAGCCTGTGCCCCAAAGTTGCCCGGAGCCTACGGCAATACTGGACTGAATCAAGTGGTAACCAGAACCTAGCGGATCTTGGGTCGGATCCAGGAAGGAAATGAGACGAATTCGTTGGTGAGGCTTGAGGACATTGGTCCAGGCCCAGGTTCCGAGTCCGCCGACAATGGAATTGATTGCCACGGCTAGGAATGCGCCAATGCGGGGCCAGGGCAAACTGCGCCAGGCTGTGACTCCCATGCCGACTAGCCAGGCAAACCAAGGAATAAAAAACCAGGCCTTACCTGTGCCGATGCCAAACAGAATGGCTGAGATCAGGGGGGACATCATCAAAATGATCCAGCCTGGCTTAGCATTGGCCCAATAGAGCATGCCGAGGGCGATCGCGCCAAAAACTAGCGATGTCCCCAAGTCCGGCTGGATAAACACCAGCCCCCAGGGAATCACCAAAATTACCAGGGCTCGAATTAACGAGGGAATCGTAGCTGCCTCATCTTCCCCAAGCACCGCTGCCAAAACTACGATGACGCCCAACTTGGCAAATTCTGACGGCTGAATATTAAAGCCACCAATGGAAATCCAGCTTTGGGCTCCCAGGGCGCTAGTACCGGAAAATTTTACAAACAATAGGGAAGCACAGGTCAGGATGTAGATAATCCAGGGCCACTGTTCAAGCTTGTCATAGCGGACATAGGCCAGCAAAAACATCATGGCTAAACCGACGCCGCCCGTGACCCAGTGCTGGAACCAGCTCACCTCAAAACCAATCACCCTGGTATGGAGCTGGGTGCTGCGAATGAGCAGGCCACCGAGGAGCGTTAGGGCGATCGCCGCCCCTGCAAGCCACCAGTCCATATCCTTGAGAGGATCGAACAGGCCTTTCCAAGAAAAGCGACGGAAGGAGCGACCCAGCATAAGCCCTAATTACCTCCGCCGAGGGCCAGGACAGAAATCCGGGCTGCGACCTGCTGGGCAATGTTGACCAAGGCTTTGGCAGAGGCAGATTCAGGATCGGCTAGGACGATGGGGATGCCGCGATCGCCCCCTTCCCGCACGGGAATTTCTAACGGCACGCAGCCTAGCAGTGGCAAACCCAATTCCTTCGCCGTATTCTCCCCACCCTTAGAACCAAAAATGTCATAGGACTTCTCCGGCATATCCGGTGGAACGAAGTAGCTCATGTTTTCAGCAATGCCTAGAATCGGCACATTCAACTGCTCAAACATCTTTAAGCCGCGGCGCGCATCGTGGAGCGCCACCGTTTGGGGCGTCGTCACCACCACCGCACCGGACATGGGCACGGCCTGGGCCAGAGTCAACTGGGCATCGCCCGTTCCGGGGGGCATATCCACCACAAGGTAATCCAGCTCGCCCCAATTCACCTGATACAGAAACTTGCGAATAATGCCGTTGAGCATGGGTCCGCGCCACATCACCGGCTGATCTGGGTCAATCAAAAAGGCCATGGAGACCAGCTTGACTCCATGGTTGAAGGGGGGCTCCAGCATCTCGCCGTTGGGGCCTTGCTCCACCGCCACATTGGCATCGTTCAGGCCCATCATATTGGGGGTATTGGGGCCATAGATATCTGCATCTAGCAAGCCCACCTTGGCACCGCTTTGGGCCAGAGCTACGGCGATATTGACGGATACGGTACTCTTGCCCACGCCGCCTTTGCCGCTGGTTACCGCGATGATGTTTTTAACACCGGGTAAGCCCTCTTTCTCAGGTAAGCCGTTGCCTCCCGCTGGGGCTTTGAATTGCGGCGTCTCCGCCGTGACTTCCACCTGGACATCCGTTACACCCGGCAGCTTCATGACCGCAGCTTTGCAGTCATCCACAATCATTTCCTTCAGCGGACAAGCCGGTGTAGTTAGCACCAACGTAAAGCTCACCTGCCCTCCTTCCATCTCCACATTGCGAATCATGTTGAGTTCGACCAGGCTCTTTTGCAGCTCTGGATCTTGCACAGGGCGCAGCACATCAAGGATGGCGGTCTTGTCGAGGGTGGCAGGCATGGAGTCAAAAATGAAGAAAAAACAGCCGTCTAGCAAAGAACACTGCTGAGCGCTTTAACAGACCCAAAACAGAGGACTTCTGTTCCGAGCTGAAAAGCCGCAGATGGGACGGTCAATCAAGAGATTTTAATTATCTTCATATCTTATCTGGCTGCGGTGGCGATCGCCCCAAACAGACCTATAGCGAAGGTCTTTCACCCTGCAACAGAATATTAACTTTCAACAACTTTGGTTTCCCTAGATCCAACTCTTAAGCAGATAATAGGAATTCAATCGAGGCTTCGCTAGCCTCCCATTAGGCGACTAGGGGGCGACTGAGCGATAGATTGAGTGAAGGCCTTCAATATCCAGGATATTTAGGGTCGTTTTAAGAAAATCTGTTTCTATCAAACACACATTTCATGACTGCTGCTATCCCTAAGTCTCAAGCCAGCAAAGCCGAGGGTGAGAACCAACCTCTACCTCCCAAGAGCAAGCTGTCCCTCCCTCCCAAGGATTCACGGGAGCGAGTCAAGGCATTCATGATGGGTCTGCAAGACCAGATTTGCCAAGGCATTGAGACCATTGATGGTGGCGCGACCTTCCGCCAGGATGCCTGGAGCCGTGAGGAAGGCGGCGGCGGTCGCTCCCGCGTCATGCAAGACGGCAAAGTCTTAGAAAAAGGCGGCGTCAATTTCTCTGAAGTTTGGGGCAATAGCCTTCCTCCTTCAATCCTCAACCAGTGTCCTGAGGCAGCGGGCCATGACTTCTTTGCCACCGGTACCTCCTTGGTTCTTCACCCCGAGAACCCCTTTATCCCAACGGTTCACCTCAACTACCGTTACTTCGAAGCCGGTCCCGTTTGGTGGTTTGGCGGCGGCATTGACCTCACGCCTTACTACCCCTTTGCTGAAGACGCAGCCCACTTCCACAAGACCTTGAAGGCGGCCTGCGACAAGCATCACCCCGAGTACTACAACACCTTCAAGCAATGGTGTGACGAGTATTTTTATCTCAAGCACCGCGACGAGACTCGCGGCGTCGGCGGTATATTCTTCGACTACCAAAATGATCAAGGTATCCTCTGCAAAGGCCCCATGCTAGAAAGCAAGGCCGCAGCCTACAGCGACCAGGTCGGTAAGGTTGAACGTAACTGGGAAGACGTCTTCGCCTTCATCCAGACCTGCGGTAACTCCTTTCTCGACTGCTACCTGCCCATCGTTGAGCGCCGCAAGAACACTGAGTACACCGAAGCTCAGCGCAACTTCCAGCTCTACCGTCGCGGTCGCTATGTAGAGTTCAACCTGGTTTATGACCGGGGCACCATCTTCGGTCTCCAGACCAATGGTCGCACCGAGTCCATCCTCATGTCTCTGCCTCCCCTGGTCCGCTGGGAGTATGACTTCAAGCCTGAGCCCGGCAGCCCTGAGGCTGAGCTGTATGACACCTTCCTCAAGCCCCAGGATTGGGCGAACTGGTCCAAAGGTTAATTTCCTCACTCTGCTGAGTCATCCCTGAGCAGAGAATTCATTTAAAATAGGCGGTCAGAGCTTTCTCTGACCGCCTGTTCTCTTTTCTGCCGGTATCGGCTTATGACACTCAAAGCCATCCTGTTTGATTTCAACGGCGTCATCATTAACGATGAGCCCATCCATGAGGAATTGATTGCTGATCTGCTGTTAGGGGAGAATCTGCGATCGCAGCCTGGAGAATTTGCAGAGATTTGCTTGGGGAGAAGCGATCGTGCCTGCATCTGGGAGCTTCTCAGTCGCCGAGGTCGCGTCCTGAGTGAGGCTGACTTGGATCGCCTCCTTGCCAATAAATCAACGGCTTACAAAGCCAAACTCGCGGCCATTGAGGAACTGCCCAGCTATCCCGGTCTTGAGGAACTGATTGAAAAGTTCAGCGAGGCTGATCTAAAGCTGGCCGTGGTCAGTGGTGCCCTGCGCAGTGAAGTAGAGCTTGTGCTGGACCGTCTCAACCTCCGTCGGTATTTTCCAATCATCGTAACCGGCGACGACATCACGACCAGTAAGCCTAAGCCCGATGGCTATCTACTCGCTGTCAAACAGCTCAACCAAGCAAATCCAGATTTAGATTTACAGCCAGAGAACTGTCTGGCGATTGAAGATACATTTGCGGGTATCCAAGCGGCCAAGGCCGCTGGTATTTCAGTGGTGGGGGTGGCCCATACCTATCCTTTCCACATGTTGCAGCGACAGGCTAATTGGGCGATCGATTACCTTCGCGATCTGGAGCTAGATCGAGTTTGCAGCATCATCGCAGGTGAAGGTGAGCCGACAATCCCAGAAGAGCAGCCTCCCCAAGAAATGGAAGCCAGTGAAATGGAGCCTGAAGCTGTGATAGGCAGTGACAGCAATTCAAATGTCTGAATCACCACTGCTCCTTGAATTCTCCCATTATCCAAAACACCCCCTGAGAGTTGAATTCTCCAAGGGGGCGTTCTTGATATTTAAAGGGGGCCGAGGCGAATAAAGGTGCCGAGGCGAATCTCCAGCGATTCGTCGGACGTCTTGGCTAGGGCCTAGGCACCGCCGCCGGGCAATGTTGGAGTATCCCCAGCAACCAGCTCATCCAAGGCATCGGTGAGGCTGCGGGGGTCCATGAACAGAACCTTGGCATTGTTGCTCTCGCCAATCTTTTCATTGGCTGCAACATAACGCTGGGCCACCAGATACTTCACCACCTCTTTGAGTGCCAATTGCTGATTGGGGTCAGATTGAACCGCCTCAGCAATGCGCTGGACGGCTTCGCGAATTCCCTCTGCTTCGTAGATAGCTGCGACCTTACGGCTTTCTGCTTCTTCGATCGCCGCCTGCTTCTTACCCTGGGCCTCAAGAATTGCGGCTGCTTTTTGCTCCTCAGCCACGCGACGCATTTCCATGCTCTTGACCACGCTTTCGCTAGGGTCAATGTCCTTCACATCCACCCGGCGAATGTTCACGCCCCAGTCATCGGTCACGGAGTTCAATTCAGTCAGCAAGGTGCTGTTCAAATCAGAACGAGCTGCTAACACCTCCATCAGAGACATTTGACTCACTGCAGTACGTAGATTCGTCAAGACGAAGTTTTCAATCGCCTCTTTCACATCATCAACGTTGTAATGAACCTTATAGAGGTCTTTTATTTCCCAAAACACAACGGCATCTGCTTTTAGCGGTACGCCATCCATCGTGACTGCATCCTGAGGGGGGACGTCAAAGACCTGCTCTCGAGTCGTGTCAATCACGATGGTATCGACAATGGGCAAGGTGAAATTGAGTCCAGGAGCAAGGGTGCGCTGGTAGCGACCAAAACGCTCCACCAGAGCCGCTTCTCCTTCATTAATGATTTTGACTGACCCAGCAATATAAGCGGCGGAGATAAACACCATCGAGAGTAGCGGCGATAATATATCCATGATGGATTTCCCTCAGGTCGGAAAGAAGGCGAAGAGCTGGCACAGACAATTTAGCTTGTTAAACGCAAAATCGTCTTGTCTTCTGACAAATCTATGGTCTAGGGGTAGTTACCCCTTAAGGGCAGCGAAATCTACCGAAGCTTGCGTTTGCGCTACGGGGCAAGGCTTCTGAATTAACCCCGAATGAAATGAGTCGCAGTAGAATGAATGCGACCTCAGGCCCCATGCAAGATGCCATTCACCCTTCAGACTGCGCAGCAAAATCAAGCCGTCCTGGACGCATTGCTGCTGATCGTGACTGGCGGAAGGGGTTAAAGTGACCTTTCTGTTTACTCCCACATTTCCCTTTGGCCTATGGATTGGCACCCCGCCACCGCCCGAGCCCTTGCTGAACTTGACCGGTGTCTCCGACCGGAGATTGATTCGCCACCGGCTCTCTATGAAGTGGCTCGTCGTATTGTTTATGCCACGGGTGATCCGGCGCTGGCATCCCAACTACAAATTTCTAACTCGGTCCTGTTCTCAGGGGCTGCTGCACTTTCGGCCCGCTGTACCATTGTGGTGGATGTGCCTGCTATCCAGGTTGCGCTCATGCCGGTTATCCAAGGGAGCTTTGTTAATCCGGTTTATTGTGCATTAGAGGCAATTACCAGGCCCCAGCGCCAGCGCCCTCGAGTAGCTAGTGGCATGGACACCCTTGCCCAGCGGTATCCAAAGGGGATTTATGTGGTTGGCCAATCTGCTCATGCGCTGGAGAGTTTGGTGGCGTTGATTCAGAAACAGATTATTTCTCCGGCCCTTGTCATAGCTGTTCCTCCTGGAGCTGGGCTGGCTATGACTGCCAAGGCTAGTCTACGGAAGACGAATACGCCCTGGATTAGCCTAGAAGGAAGCCGCGGTGGTACTGCGATCGCCACGGCTCTTATGGATGCTCTCATTGAGCTAACCCATTACAGTCGCCCTTATCCCTAAGGAATGAAACTTAGATCAGAGCTAATCCCGAGGTTGTTACATCGAACGCCATGTCAGCAAATGTCAGCAAAGGCATTTGAGATTTGGCGATTTAACCCAATCCTTGTTCCTAAGCCTCGTTTTTCATGGCGTTTTCATGGCGTTGCGATTAAGCAGTGAAGGCTCGTCTATAATCTGAGAAAACGAACATGGGTAGATTCGAGAGAACAGTGAGGTGAAAGTGAATCCACGGAAAGCCTCGCACGAGAAACACGCAAAATGCGTGTTTGCGCCGGGTGAGGAGTTTGTCATCCTGGGCACAATTGGTACAGCCAAGAGGAAAGCCAATTGGGGCGCGCTAGCACTAGGCATTGCTTAGTTACGAATGCATCCCAGGCGGCTAACTGTCCTTGCAGGTGATTCGCTCAGTTCCGGGGGCTTTAGAGGAACTGGGCGATTCCTTTATTTTAAAGCGATGGGTTTCTTCAGCTTAATGAGTTTTTCCTAGCCTGTATTTGTCACATTGTCTGAGAGATTGTTTGAAAAAGACACTGGCTGTGGCAGATGACTCTGAAGTATATCAATCGACGGAATTCAAGCGATATCCGGTTGATTCGAGTTTAAAATCTGATGCTCAGCCGAATTTTCAAACAACCCCTGAGTGTGAGCAGAGGAGACC
>CALIGI010000259.1 GCA_938021205.1 uncultured Pseudanabaenaceae cyanobacterium | reverse complement strand
AACCTGAGTTCGACAGCCAAACAGCCCACCTCTTTCCCTAGCCCTTACTCCTAAAGGAGCAAGGGAACCGAACGCAAAAGTTAAGCTTTCAGGCTTTGCTTTTCCCCGCTCCTTTAGGAGAGGGGTTAGGGGAGAGGATGTATTGCCTCTTGTCGAATTCAGGTTGCTAAAGCTAGAGACCTTTCTCCCCCCCTCTTAGAACTCTTCTAAGCTTTAGATTCAGTCTGACCCCGATTGAGCCTCAAATAAGCGAGTCCCCAGACACCCACTGCAACCAGAGCAAAAATCCCAAACTGGGAAACCCACAGTAAGAGCTGTTCCAAAGACACCAGCCGACCGACAAAATAAGCCAAGCTAACCAGCGCCGTTGCCCATACCACTGCTCCCGCTGCATTGCACATGAGAAATTTCTCGTAGGGCATCTCAGCAATCCCCGCCAGCGGTCCAGCAAAAATTCGCAGCAGTGTGACAAAGCGCCCCAGAAATACAGCCTGCATGGCGTTATTACTGAACTGTTCTCGGGCCTGCTCAAGCCGCTCCTCGGGAATATTGAACCAGTTGCCCACGCGAGTCAGCAATGGCCAGCCGCCCCAGCGGCCTAGCCAGTAGCCAAAGTTATCCCCGGTGATCGCCCCAGCAATGACCGAGAGCAAAACCCATTTGTACTTCAAGTCATCGCTACCGGCCAGAAAGCCGCCCACGAGAGTAATAGTCTCGCCCGGAATGGGCATGCCGGTATTCTCCAGCAGAACCCCCGTGAAAACAGCCCCATAGCCATATTCTTCAGCGAGGTGCTGGACAAACTCTAGGGAAAGAACCTCAAGGGCCATGGAGTTTCAAAGGAAAGAACGGTCAAGCTAATGAACAGCACCGAAGCTGAGCCCTGAGTTTCTACAGGTTAAAGTGAGAAATCAAAGGCTTCCAGGTCGAAAATACGGACATTGCAAGCTTTATTTACAAATATATAACAAGCTTCTGAACCACGAGAGGGCTGCCTAGAGCAGATCGATTCTGGCAAGCTATTACGTGTATCACTGTTCGCATTCATACTTGCGAGAGGTACACCGGGGCGATCGCAAAGCCAACGACCTAGCTGCCTCGGTTGCCTTGCTTTGAAATGCCATGGAGTCGTCCACCCTGGCTGAGCACCGATGCTTCTCAATCAACAAAAAAGCCAGCAGAGCAGGACTGAACCTGAACTCTACTAGCTAATCTAAAACTGGCCTTCAATGGATCCATCTCAGGAATCAGGCAGTTAATCAAACCGAATGCTTAGGCAGAAGCTGAGGCTCCAAAGCCGCCAAAGCCGCCAAAACTAGGCAAATCCAAGCCACCTGTGCTGGTCTTACGGCTGCGCACGGCTAAGCGATAGCTCACGCTTTGCAGTTCCGCGTGGAGACGGCGGTTCTCCTTTTGCAGTTCACCCACACGTGTCTTGACAGAGCCCAGGCGTTCAGCAAACTTCTCTCGGTACACACCGGGTAATTCTTGCACCACCTGCTCCAACATGCGGGAGCGGTCGGTTAGTTCCTGAACGGTTTGGCGCAGGTCAAAGATTTCACTGTCGCGATCGCCCACTTCAGCCTGGTAAGTCGCCACTTGCTGATCCAAGGTTTTGAGCTGGTCGCGCAGCTTCTGCACCTCTGCCTTGTGCTGGTCCGACATCTCTGGGCTGGGTGCGTAGCCCACGTTGCCCTTCACGAGACGAAATAGCTCTTGGGAGAGCTGCTGCACGAGCTGATCACGCACCTGAAGCTCACCACTAAGGCGAGTGACTTCAGCTTTCAAATTATGCGTATTGAGCGTGTCTGTTTTAATCACGGTCTTGCTCCAAGGCGACGGTTCAGGTGAAGCGGTACATAGTTTTATGCCAGCAGCTAAAAAATTGCAAGGCCCTTGACTTGTTCAGTGGTTCCAATGCGGCGAGGCCCCAAGATGCTTCATGGGAGATTGGGCTGCGGCATTGGCTAAGTCGTACCTTATAGATAGGGTTGCAACTTCAACTGGCTTGATTTGCGGCCACTCTATCACCTAATTTCCCAAATGGCATCTATTCGCTCAAACCTTTTTCTCGCCAGAGATAGAATCCCCAGGAGAACCCCTGTCAACACCCCCCAGATCGGAATTCCGTCTGTATGTGGTCCAAGTTCAGAAAGACTTGATTTTTCGAGGTCTGGAACGATTTGTATAGGACAAGAAGTTCTGTACAACATGATGCACAGGGCATTTTGACAATCGACTAGCCCAGGAATTCAAACTTTCTTTTCGGCCTAAAGCTTGACTGCCATTAGCAGGCAAATTTTGGGCCGAAACTAGCCTTATTGATTTTGCAGCCAGGCTTCAACGACCTTGGGAGACCCAAAGGCATCGGGATTGGGCAGAGAGATATCAACATTGATGTCAATATCAATATCCACATTGGTCCCTGGGGGTAGAAGCTGAGCCAGCTCAGCCTCGACCCAATCAATCGCCCAGTCTAAAAAGGACTCGTCCAATTCATCTGCCGGACTGAGAACCCCAAAGTCACCCTCAATCATCTGCGGGATGCTGTCGCTCAAGAGCCCCGCGAGAGACAGCGGTGTAGGAGAAACGCTGGTAACTTCAGCAACGCTTGGAGAAACTTCAATCAGCTCCCTATCACTCTCAGCGGGAGCTGTGATCTCAGGATTAGCTCCCAGACTGTCAGGGTTGGCGGTCTCACCACTGTTTGACTCAATATTTTGAATCTCTGAAAAACTAGCGTCAGGAGATTGCGACGCGATCGCTTCAGGAGCCAGCAAAGCTTCAGTCAGGGGCTGAGCCACTAAATCGTCAAACCAGGAGTCAAACTCAGACTCGCTGGCATTAGCCTGCTCCAACCCAGCTTGTTCAGCGGGGACGACCTCCGGGGGAACAGCCGAAGTGACCTCAAAAGCTAACTCCAGCGGCGGTGCAATCACGGGAGCTAAGGAGAACAGGGATGCGATCAAAGCTGGAGCAGAGGGTTCTGCCTCATCCACAGATGCTACGCCCGAGGGCAATGGAATAGCAGCCTCAGAAGCATTAACCTCAGGAGCATTAACCTTAGAAGCATTGAATTCAGCAGGATCCAGTGATGGATAGACGAAGGGTAGAACCTCAGGCAAAGGTGAAATAACCGCAACGGAGGAGGCATCTTGAGGCAGAACTGTCGCTGCATCGACCCCCATTGGAGCCACCAGGGCTAAGTGACCCAGGCTTGAAAGAGAATCAAAACCAAACGTCAAGTCCTGCAATAGCTCCTGGGCAAAATCAACGGCGTAGGTTGGCTCCACCACAATCTCCTGGGATAAATCAGAAGAGAGAAAGTGAGAGAGAGAAAATTCACGCTGAAAGGCAGAATCTTCCTCTGCTTCAACGGGCTCCAGAGTCCAATCCACATGACGAATACCCGAGAGATCAGCCTGGCGAAACAGGCTATTGGACTCGAATCCTAAGTTTCTAGCTATAAGGCTGGCAGATTCCAGTGGCAATTCCACCGTGGGGCTATCCAAGGCCGTTGGTGCCAGAGATCCGAGGGATAAGCCTGAGTCAGAATGGGTAACCGGCCAAGACGAACTGGCAGCGAAGTCCGATCCAAGTACAGATGTAGTTTCTAGAGGCGACACAGCCATAGATCTCCAAGGAAAGATTTAGAAAGTGGCTCAAGCCAGCGGACAGAAGCTATGGGAAATGAGCTTGGGAGCGATCGCACTAGAGCAGTCATTCGCATTGATGACAGATCGGCAAGAGCTTAAACGATTACTGCCCTAGGAAAGTCAACAGGAAAAGCATTTACCCTCTTGGAGCTGCATTGAAGAGAATTTAAATTCAGATTAGTTACGCTCAAAAAACGATGCAGCTATTCGACAAAACTGCGATCGCAGAGCAGTAGCTTCAATTCACGATTGGAGGAAATGATTGATTATTGACTCTCGCCAAAGTTAGCGATCAGAGTCTTTCTTTGTCAATCGAACGAAAACTTCACCGAAGCTTTAATTGTTTCAAACAAAACAGTCATAGGTTTGACAGCTCGAAGAAAAAACAAGTTTATCGAGCCCTAGGATCTTTATCCTATAAGTAATTGAGTCGCCACATATAAAATAGAAATCGTCATTTTATAGTCACGAAATGCGTAATTTGAGATGTATCATCCCAAACTTTGATTCTAGAAACAATGAGCAGAAACAGAGCCTAGCCAGATCTAGAAATGGGTTATTTTTTAGCCCTGCAATTGTACTTTTTCAGTATCTAGAGATTCATCAAATCATTGATCCTTGACCCAGCAGCACTTATAGAAGTTCAAAACAATCTGGGCTGACTGATCAAGATTTTTTTATACTTCATCTCACATATTGTAAGGAGAAGAAAAAATTCAGTACACCTAACAGACAAATATTGGGAGCACAAGACTTTCCGGATATCCTCTATCTGTTGAGATCGTTACCACAAACTCAGCCTATTCAGAGCCTCTCATGATCTCTGGCGTAGGAGAGAATATAGGTTGAAAACCTAGTTTTATATTCGTTTTCACCTTATTTTTTCCTCCCCTGAGGCGGGTGAAAGGAAGGAGCAAAGAAGTTAGGGAAACGAGTTCAGTGGTCGAGCTTAGATTGTGATGTGCAAAGGGGATAGCTGTGGCAGGTCACGACCGTCCTAAGCTGAACTCGACAAGCGATATTCGCTCAACGAAAGAATAATGCTTCGGAACGAGGATTAAATAAGACCGTTAGACCGATCACACAAGAGCTGACAAGCAAGATAGGGGCTTATTCTGTCAAAACTCCTCATGAAACTGCAGCCTGATTGCCGCAACGTCCTGCTTCATCTTGGAAGGTAACACTGAGTTGGTAGAGCCCCGGGTCTGTCAGCTCCGCAGCCAAGCCTGCTGCTGCCTCTTGGGCGGCGGTGTCCAGGGCAAGATACTGGGCACTTTGGACGAGTTCAGGCTCCCTGATGCTGCCATCTGCCAAAATCACGAGGTTAAACAATGCAGGTAGGGCATCCGCCGGGCATTTGAAGCTGGGGTCGGGATATTGAACCACCAAGCTTTGAGCAGACTTGAGCGTCAGACCCTGTTCGCTCCCAAGTTCGCCTAGATCAGCTACGACCTGACCCAAGTCCGCTTGACCGAGACCATTATTGCTGTATCCATCGCGAAGACGCTGCTGTTCTGCTCGCAAGGCCACTATGGCAGGGTCATTACCAGCTAGGGGGCGAGATTGCTGTGATGCTGGCGATGGCTCTGGTGCCACAGAGTCATCACTTGTCTCAGGTGCGCCGCTCGCAAGCTGGTCAGGGTTAACAGGTAGGGCTGGTTTCTCTTCGTCCCCAAAAGCATTTTGAACAGTGGTGCCCTCTTCCGAAGCCACTATCGGTGCCTTGAGCCCTGAGCCTGCGACCTCGTCGCTATCGTCAAGCAACGGTCCATCCTCTTCTGAAGTGGCGGTATTCTCGCTCTCCTCGGGAATGACCGGAGCAACGTCAGCTGGAGTAGTTAAGGCAGCGCTGTTCGCAGCAATAGTAGTGGAAGTGGTACTACCATCTAGGGGGATATCAAAGGGCTGACTGCCAAAGTTGTTAAGATTATTTGTCTCTGGAAAAATAACACTGGTGTTGCCAGGAATCGCTGGCAAGCTGTCCTGAAAAATATCGACCGGGTTGCCCCAGAGAGGAGGTAAAGTTTGGAGCGGATCATTAAATCCACCATCCAAGCCGGTTAAATCGCCATAGGGAGGAATGCCAGGCACGGGCAATAACGAATCACCATCCTGGGTGATCAAGGCATCATTACCAAATAGTGAACTGGAGCGATTGTTACGCACTGCATCGGGCAGGCGCTGGGATTCCTCGATAGAAAGCGCAACCACGGGAACCGATTCTTCCTGGTCCTGCAAATCTTCACTGGCAGACATCATCGGCATCGCCGCAAAGAAGACACCATGAGCCCCAAGGGACAGTGCCGAGGCAATGAACACTGGGCTGCGAAAGCGATCCATTAAAGACTTGGGCGAGAACGGGGAGGATGCGATAGCCATGGGAGTGCAAAAATCCAGGGGAACAGCGTCGCCGCACAAAGCAGCGGCTAGGAAGGAAGCAAATAATGTCTATTGCTTCGGGCTAGAGAAGCTCGCTTCTCTAGCCTAGTCTAGGGAAAATCCATCGGTCTAGGTGGGTCGGATACACCTGGCGTGAATCACAATGCTAGATCGAGGGCGAATGAATGCATCCCGTTGGTTATTGAATAACGACGCAATCTTAGACCCTAAGGTTGCCGAAGGGAGGCGGGGATTCCGTAACTGGAATAATCCAGAGCGAGAAGTAATCCAGAGAGAGTTGAGGGCGATCGCCCAAGTCCCGATAAATCTGCTGCTGGGACCAACTGGCCCGCTCCACGATGTAGCTCTTTTCGAGGCAGTTTTTCTGCTTCAGGATGGACCAAATTTTTTGATACTCCGGGCCAATTTTCATCAGCACAACCACATCGGCAAAGTCCATGGCCTGGGTGAGGGCAGCTGCATCATAGAGGGCGGGTAGGACGACTAACTTTTGCTGGCGCAGGGTGAGGGGATGGCCTGCCATGGCGGCAGCAGTGAGGGGGGAGCAAATACCAGGGATTGTGATGATCTCGGGTCCATAGCTGGGGGTGCTGCCGGAGCAGGTCAGATTTTTAGCTGCATCAGAGCTTAACTTTTGGACGCTGTGGGCCAGGTAACTGAAGGTGCTATAGAAGCTGACATCTCCTTCGCTGACAAAGCAGACATCTTGGCCTTGCTGCAAATAGGGCAGGACTTGGGTCGCAGCTTTATCCCAAGCCTGTTGCAAGACTTGGTCATCCTGGATGTAGGGAAAGTCTAGGGCAAGGGTTTTCTGGTCTGGCTTGAGCCAGGTGTTGATAATCTGCTGGGCGATGCCAGGCTTGCCGTTGCGGCCAGAGGGGAAGGCGACAAGGGGCGATCGCTGCAAAATATTCAGCCCCTTAACGGTAATCAGCTCTGGGTCACCGGGACCTGCACCCACGCCGTAGAGCTTGCCCCAGGAAGGGATAACTGGAGCGGACTGTTGAAGGGACTTGCTCACCAAAGATCTCGTTGCCGCTACTTTTTGTAATGCTGTTGGTTTAGCGATGGCGGCTTGGCTAGGGCGGTTTGGCCAATGCTGTTATTCGGGTCCAGGCCATGCCCCAGAACAATTTGCTCGCTACACTGCGGGGGCTGACGCTTTGTCAGCCATCAAACTTCATTTCACCCCGCCGCCGCTGACGCTTTTATGGGTTTACCGACCATCATCCTACCGGGTTATTTTGCCAATGCTTCGCCCTATGGGGGATTAGCTAATTTATTGAGCGATCGCGGTTTTCCCACCACGGTTGTCCCCCTGCGCCGTCGGGACTGGCTCCCCACCCTGGGCGGTCTGCCCATGACCCCAATCCTACGCAGTTTAGAGCAGACATTGGACCAAGTGTTAGCGAAGCGTGACTGTGAACAGGTCAACCTCGTGGGCCATTCTGCGGGGGGCTGGATTGCCCGCTTGTTTCTAGGGGATGAGCCCTATGGTGGGCAGCCATGGGGGCGGCGTAGCGCAGTGGCAAAGCTTGTAACGCTAGGGACGCCTCACATTAGCCAGGAACGCTGGACTAAAGCCAACATCAACTTCGTCAATGATCATTACCCCGATGCCTTCTATCGAGAAGAACTGGACTACACCTGCGTCGCAGGAAAGGCCGTATTTGGTCAGCCCCGGCTCGGTACTCGCATTGCTTACAACAGCTACAGCATTACCTGCGGCCAGGGCAAAACCTGGGGAGATGGCATTACTCCCATTGAGGCAGCTCACCTAGAAGGGGCAACAAATCTGATTTTAGAGAATGTACAGCATTCGCCTCGGCCCGGAAAACTCTGGTACGGTTCTCCCGAAGCCGTTGCCCAATGGGCAATGCACTTGAGTTAGACGACAGCCCATCTATCACTGGTTAGAATCCAGACAGAGAGACAGCTATTTTGGCAATGAGCAATTGTGCCACCCCAAATAAGTGGCACAGCCCCCTTGGGGATTAACCTACCCAGCGGATATTGTATTTGTGTGGTGAGGAGTGAAGTTCCAACCGCCTAATTGGATGGGGTCGAAACACGGCAAGACTCCCGGAAGGTTAGGAGAGGAGGAACGCTCAAGCTCTACGGAGAGCTCAAAAAGCCCCCAGTGATTTAGGTCGCTGGGGGCTTTTTGCATTCTCACTCGATGGCTACGACTGTCAGAAATGAGCTGGTCCTCCCATTTTTGGTAAGGAGTCGGGGAAAACGGGAATGTTTTGTAGTGAGATGAAGTTTTGGGAAACGTCGGGGGTATTCGCTCTAGATAGCAGATCCCCTTTGTTAAGCTCTACCCCAGCAAGGAGCGTCAACTCAGCCCTTGCCTGGTTAATGACTGCTAAGAACGCTACTGCTTACATAAATTCCTATGGCCCTCAGCGAAAAGATTCATAATCCCTCCGGTGTCGCCGCCGATTGCGCCAAGCTCATGGATGAGCAAGTTTCTGCCAAGAAAGGCATTTCTGGCATGGCGATGAAAGCCACCTATGGCGTGGTTAAAGGCATTGGCGCAGATTATATTCCTAGCGCCCTAACGAAGATCATGCCCGAGACCCTGGCTGCCTTAGATCCGATGTGGGCTGAAGGATTGGAGAAGGGCGATCCCGTGGCTCACTTGACCGAGCAGAGCGATCGCACGGCTGACACAATCCTCAGCGTGACCGATGCCCGCATCGAACGCTCCAGCAACGGCATCATTACCGGGGCTTACGGCAAGTTTCGGAAGTCCGTCAAAAATGACATTGCCGCTGCGGTTCCCGGTCTCGCGCAAATCCTAGGCGAGCATGCCCAGGCAGCTTAAGCCTATCCAGCTTTATGAGCCGGCTCTGCGCTAAGGCTTATCCCAAGCGAATGCTCGGCTGAGAGCTGGCCTCAAGACTATAGCCAATGAGAGTGCAGTGACCATAGCCTTGGGATCGGAGCGCTATAATGCAGGCCTCAGCCTGTGACTGGGGCAAAGCAACCAACAGTCCCCCCGAGGTTTGGGGGTCAAATAGGATTCGCTGTTGCATTGCACTTAAACCAAATCCCCCTTCGGCCAAGTTGCTCACCCAGCGCTGGGCCGTTGCATTTTGGCGATCCATGGAGCTAAAGATTCGCTGGTCTAAGGTTTCTGCGGCCCCCGTGAGCAGGGGCAAGGCCTCGAGATTGAGCTGAATGCTGATGCCAGAGGCCTGGACCATTTCGCCCAGGTGTCCCAGGAGACCAAAG
>CALIGI010000258.1 GCA_938021205.1 uncultured Pseudanabaenaceae cyanobacterium | reverse complement strand
GCGATCGCGCCTAAAGCTGTGCTTGAACAATGAGCCACAGGGGAGGCAGCAGCAGAGAGGCCGCGACAACAACCGAGACCATCGCAGAAATCAGCACTGCCCCAGCGGCACAGTCCTTCGCAATCTTGGCCAGCTCGTGATAGTTGTGGCCAACGGTGAGATCCACAACGGATTCCAAAGCTGTATTGACCAGCTCTAACGTCATCACCGCTCCGACGGTGAGCGCTAGAACCGCGACTTCAACCGGCTGTAGGCCCAGGTAAACCGCGGCAGATAGAACCGCCACTCCAACCAGAACGTGAATCTTAAAGTTGCGCTGGGTGGTAAAGGCATAGGTGATGCCAGCCCAGGCGTACTTAAAGCTGACAAATAAATTAGAGGCAACATGCCAGGAATAGCCCCGCTGCAACGGCTCTGCCACATGCTGCGATCCAGGGGCAGCCGATTCAGTCGCAGGGATAGGGGTGGCCTGGGTGTCCTGAGCCATGAAGAAATCCAGAAATAATGGGGTAGATGGCGTCGCAGGTGGGTTCCAGATGCACTGAATTTTTCCGACAGCGACGTTGAGAATGTCTCAGGCTGCTCCAAAGAACCGTCAACTTGAGCCTGGTTATCCAACTAGATCTTGGGCATAGAAAATCCAATTGCCCACCGTGGAATCATCCAGGCGCTTACTTTACACCTTAACGCTATCTAAAGAATCGGGGTTTTGAGGGATTTTCAGTCGATGATTCGCTGCTATCAGCGCATCTAAATAACGTGTTCTGATGCCTTGATGAGTTGGTCTTGCTGGTTCAGCATTCGGGCCAAACTTGCGTCATCAGGATGGTCCCAGCCAAGTAGATGCAGTAATCCATGGCTGGCTAGCCATTTCAGCTCCGTAGCCAGGCTGTGGCCCTGGCTCTCTGCCTGGCGCTGGGCGGTTTCGATGGAGATGATGATGTCGCCTAGGGGGATGGGTTCGCCGGGGGGGAGAGGAGGAGCGTCCACTTCTAGGGCGGCAAAGGAGAGAACATCAGTGGGTTGGTCTTTGTTGCGGTAGTCGCGGTTGAGGGTTTGGACTTCCTCGTCGGTGGTGAGCAGGAGGCTGATTTCGTATGCGCGGTCGGTGTCAGTATCGCGATCGCCAGCCAGCTCGGCCAGGTCGCTTGCCATTTCCTCCAGCCAGACGGTGAAGTAAAACTCCCATTGCTCGCTGGAAATGGGGCCATCAACGCTGTCTTGGACAGCAAGGTCGAGGGTGAAGCTGGAAGCGGTTTCTGTAACGGTCATGGCGCTAAAAAACTATTGGTCTCTCTTGACTAGGTCCTAGGCTTGGCCTGGAACGACTGTTCAGCGGCTCCGGCCGCCTGTTTTTAGCATCCAACAACATGCGGCTGGAGCCGCTCCATGAGGTGGATAGGGCAGAGCCCTGTCACCAGCAAGAGAGCAAGAAATGCGAGATTCAGGGTTTGGTCAGGTAAGCCAGGCCCACTAGGACTGCAAGCAGTCCCATGGACGTTAAAGCGAAGTGCTTGAGCGACTTTGCACCTTTCGCCACCATGTTGCGCATGGCCAGTTTCACAAAGCTGGCAGGGGGCTCTTGAGCTTGACCCGCAGCAGATTCGACTGGCGTTTCCGTTTGAGTCTCAGAGGCGTTCGCTGCTTCGGTGGTTTCAGACATGGATTGGAGATGTCGATGGGGATAGTCTGCCTTCAGGATAGCGCCCCGGTTGGGGGCACAGTCCTGGGCTATGAGTCTTAGGCGGTGATTTGGTTTTCCTGGCGCAGATAGCTTTGGATAAAGGCATCAAGGTCGCCGTTCATTACGTCCTCGATCGCAGTGGTCTCCTCAGCCGTCCGCAGATCTTTCACCATTTGGTAGGGATGGAAGACGTAGTTACGGATTTGCTGGCCCCAGGCGGCTTCGACGATGTCACCACGAATCTCGGCGATCTCTTGAATGCGCTGTTCCTGGGCGATGACGAGGAGCTTGGCCTTGAGCAGGGCTAGGGCTTTTTCCTTATTTTGCAGCTGCGATCGCTCCTGGGTACAGCGCACCGCCAATCCCGTCGGCAAGTGAGTGATCCGCACCGCCGTTTCTACCTTGTTGACGTTCTGACCGCCCTTCCCCCCCGAACGAGTCGTGGTGATTTCTAAATCTTTGTCAGGTATGTCTAGCTCCACGTCATGGTCCAGGATGGGCATGACCTCAACCCCTGCAAAGCTGGTCTGGCGCTTGCCGTTGGCGTTGAAAGGGGAAATGCGCACGAGGCGGTGGGTGCCTTTTTCGGACTTGAGATAGCCAAAGGCATAGCGACCCTCAATTTCCAGGGTGACGGATTTAATCCCCGCCTCTTCTCCCTCGGAGACTTCTGCGGTGGTGATTTTAAAACCCTGCTTCTCCGCCCAGCGGGTGTACATGCGCAGGAGCATCTCGGTCCAGTCCTGGGCATCGGTGCCGCCCGCTCCTGCGTTGATGGAGAGAACTGCGCCTTCTTTGTCGTAGGGACCGGAGAGCAGTTGGCGCAGATCCCACTGCTCCAGCTCTCTGTCCAAGCTAGCGATGGTTTGTGCTGCTTCTGCGAGAAGGCTGGCATCATCTTCTAGTTCTAGCAACTCGACGATCGCCTGGGTGTCATCCACCTGCTGCTGCCAATCATTCATTTGCTGAACATTGGACTTGAGCTCGTCCAGCTCTTTCAGCGTTGGCTGGGCCTGGGCGGGGTCATCCCAAAAGCCGGGCTGGGAGGCAACTTGCTCTAGGTCAGAAATTTTTGCAGTTAGGGCAGGAACGTCAAAGACACTCCTGGGCTTTGCCCAGGCGTTGCGCCAGAAGATTGATTTCGCGTTTGATTTCTTGGACGTCCATCATGCAGTTCTAACTGAGCCAAATAGTAGACAGATCCCCATTGTACAGACCCACATCGAGAGGTCTATGTATTAGCGAGCGCGCGGCTGCCCCAATGTCGTTATATACAGCACCGCTTCATCCTCAGGAATGCCCAGTACATCATTCACCTGGTCATCAAAGAAGCCCGCAATGCCGCTGACACCGAGCTGTAAGCGAATCGCTGCTAGGTTCAAGCGCTGGCCTAAATGCCCCGCGTCCAAATGGAGATAGCGATAGGCGCGATCGCCCCATTTCTCCACCGCCGCCCCCAGATCCGCCGTGTGGAACACCACCGCCGCCGCATCCCGCCCCAGGTCTTGACCGAGGCAAAGGTAATGCAGCTCCCGTCGGAAGTTCTTAAAGCGAATCTGCCGTAGCTCCTGGGCCTTGGGCGCGTAGTAATAGCAACCCGCATCCAACCCCTTCACACCTGAGACCGCCACAAAGGTTTCGATGGAGGTTAAATCGAAGTAATCGGGGTCATCGTCTAAGCCCTGGAGCAAATAGGCATCGGGTTGATAGGTGAAGTGAAGCAGGGCTTGAAGTTCATTCAGCGTCAAATCTCCACCGTTGTAGGACCGGGTGGAGCGGCGCTGGAGAATCGTCTCCCGTAAGCCCGAGAGGTCGCTGCCCCAGTTGATCGGTTCGGATTTCAGAGGGACGCGATCGCAAAAGGGAAAGTTGTACTTATCCGCCACAACTTCTTCCACTCGCTCCACTGTCTTGGGAGCTGCCCCGGCAATATTGGGCTCGCAGGTAAAGCCTGTGCCCTTGGGCAGTGTTCGCCAGTTCAGCGTGGCACCAAAGTCTGCTGTGATCTGGCTGGCTTGGTGCAAGGCCGGTAACAGAGCATCTTCATCCAGTGGCTCAACCTCTCGCTGGGCGGGTGAGGCTAGGGAGGTGGCCAGGTGGGGCAGGTTTTGGTCGACGTCTAGGCGATCGGCAAGGGCTGCAATGGCGATCGCGCCTTCCAGCTCCCCATCCAAATACAACAGCTCATTTACTGCCTCATCCACAAAGCCACCAATCATATGGGGGCATAAATCCACCATGGCTGCTGCTAGCTCTAAGTTCCCTAATAGGTGCCCCGTATCCAGACAAATTCGGCGATAGGCCCGCGCCTGATAGCGCCAAGCGGACCGTTCAAAAATCCCCGTCACCACGAGAGCTAGGTGAGTGCCCTCCAAATTGGGATGCCACAAACAGGCCTCGCGCAGTTGGGGCCAACGGTCCTCATCCCAAAAACGCACCAAACTATGGGTTTGGGGCTGGTAGCTATAGAGTCCTGCTGGCAGCCCCTTGCGGCCCGACTGCCGACCACTGGAAATCAGGTAAATTTCCGCAGGATAGAGTCCCCCCGCCGAAGGAGCGGCCCGTAAATAAAGGTCTCCACTAGGCGTGGAAATCTTCTGAGTGAGGCCATAGCTACAGAGGAGAAACTGCGATAAGCGGGCCAGGAGCAGCGGATCAGCTCCCCAAAGCTCAGTATCCTCTGCCCCTTCTCGTTCTCCATTGATATAGGGCTTGAGGTCCAGCGTCGCGCCAATTTGGTAAGTCTTAAAGCCATCGGGCTGCTGGCTCCAATCCAGGCTGCGGCCCTGTTGAGCAATGGTATCTGGATGGTACTTGGTACGTTCGTGGTAGTGCTGCGCTAAGGAAGGGGAAACGTCCGTCATGATGCGCGGCTAAAAGCCTGGAAGAGCGTTGTTTGGATCGGCGGACCAGCAGCGAAAGGCAGCTATGCCTGGGGAAGCCATTGGTACATCTATTATCCTGCGCTGATATTGCAGGGAGTTCAAGCCATGGGGGGAAGTTTGTCCTATGCCTCCCTGGCGGTTATCCCCAAAGACAATGCCCTTCGACGCCACAAGCTGAGATGTTCTCAATGAAATATTGCGATTTAGACTCAAATTTCCTGACAACCGGCTAAATCACCTACTTAATTAGTTTGACTTATAGAGCCAATTAGAAAGCCAAACTCCCTCTAGGAAAGACTTTTAACTTATTTAATAGAGCAGAAGAAAACCTTAAGCCTCAGTTGAACAGGCTTAACATCCCGTTACATTGTGATCACTCAACCCGTCTTTGACTGGTCGCGCATCTGAAACCCCTACTCATAAGGTTTTATTAGTCTTCTATGGAGAAACTGAGCAGCAAAGAGCTCTTGCTTCGCTATAGCAACGGAAAACGAGATTTCTCCAAATTAGATCTGAAAGGAATATCACTCTTTGAGACAGTTTTGCGCGATGCGGACTTCTCTGGTTGCGACCTGCGCAATGCCTACCTTCCCTACAGTCAGTTCAATGAAGCTAGCTTCTACCGAGCAGATCTCACGGGGGCAGATTTAGCTGGGGTCCAGCTCTACCGGGCCAACTTCGCTGGGGCGAACCTCTCCCAAGCCAATCTGCAGCGAGCCAACCTGCGCCATGCTGACCTCAGTGGTGCTGACCTCAGCGGCGCAATGCTACACAGTGCTGACCTACGAGAGGCTGATTTGAGCGGAGCCAATCTCACTGGGGCGACGATCACTGGGGTTGAGGCCCATGGTGCTAACTTTGCCGGGGCGATGTTGTCCCGCTGCACCTTCTTTCGATCCACGGGCGTTGATCTCAGTAATAGCCAGTGGGATGACACCGTGATTCAACCCGATGGTTATCGGGGGAAGCCCATCAAATAATGGCTAGTCCTCAGCAGCGCAGGCCAGCATTACTAGGGCATTGACGATCGCCGCCGCAATGGTCGAGCCTCCCTTCCGCCCCTCAACCCGAATCTGGGGCACTGGCAGGGCTGCGATCGCCCCCTTAGACTCCACCACCGAAACAAACCCCACTGGAGCCGCAATCACCAAAGCGGGCCGAGCCTTCCCCTGACGAATCTGCTCTGCCAGCATTAACAATGCAGTTGGCGCATTGCCAATGACGTAAATGGCTTCGGGGTGCTCCGCAATACAGGCCGCCATGCCCCTAGCACTGCGGGTCTGGCCTGCTGCCGCCGCAGTCGTAGCATCTTGAGCAGAGGCCGAAGCCGCAGGGTGACTGATGGCACTAGCAATGGGATTGCCAAAGGTTTGTCCCACGAGACCTCGAATCCCCTGGTTCACCATCGTTACGTCCACCACAATGGGATGCTGCCCAGTCAGGGCTGTGATGCCTGCGGCGATCGCACCCTTACCAAAGTGGAGGCGATCGCGATAGTCAAAGTCCGCCGTGGTGTGAATCACCCGGCGAATAATCGCATATTCCCCCGGGTCTAGCTGATGAGGGCCAAATTCCCGGTCAATGATGGCGAAGCTCTCCGCAGTGATGGGATGGAGCGGAGGGGCAGAAACAGAACCAGTCAAATTAATCTCAATCCAAACATCAAGGTCAGTATTCAGGAACGCAAATGTATCGCCGTGGCCACATCACCTAGTACATCTATAAAACGCTCAGAGCGAGATATGGCGGGCGGTGATGTGGAGCGCAAACGTCCTAACAAGTGAGGCCGTTGCTATAGGCAAAACTAAATTGACGGTCGGGGCGGAGTCCTCCTGCCCTCTCTTCCATTCGCATGCAACCGAGAAAAGGGCAGGGAAATTCGGCCCCCTACAAGGCGATTCTTTGTAGAACAGATTTAGGAATTTTTCCTAAAATTCCAACACCGGCCAATCAGGAGCACGCTGGTAAGCCGCCATATCATCGAACTGTCGTAGCTCAGCTCGCTGTACGACAAACTCTGGCAGGGCAGTGATTTCGGTCTGGTTTAGCTCCACCAGGCGTTGGGCGATGGCTTCGAAATCTAGGCCCTCTCCCACTTCGCCGAAGTAGCCCAGGGTAATGTGGGCCGTGAAATGATACTGCTGTTCAATGCCCAGGGCCAAGAGACCAGGCTGCTGATAGAGCGATCGCCGCAACAACCGCACCCGTTCATAGCTGGCCTCCGTCTCCGGCACGAGGCAAATGCCCAGGGCACGAGCCATGACCATGTAACCCACGGCCTGGAAACGAATCGGGGCACTGTTGCTCTGGGGCATGTCCTGGAAGACTTGACCCATTTCCTGGGAGAGCTTGGCCTCGAAGCCCTCAATAGACTGGGCTTGGCTGTAGTTCTCGGCCCAGAGCAAGTCTGCCAGGGTTAGATGCAGGCTTGCCGCAGGTAGAGGAATAAAAAGGTCTTCAGGCAGATCCGTCGCTAGCTTGACCTGAACTCCATGAAGCTGCTCGTAAAAGCCTTGATTAACGGGGTCTTCACCGCTGGGAGGTGCAATGACAGAGCAGCCTGGAAATGGCACCGCAGCCCAATCACTCCCACTGCGTTCATATTTGGGAGAGGAATGGATAATCGGTAGCTGTTGTTCGTAGTGGGACTGTTGGGTTAGACCAACAACTCGATTCACGTAGGGCTGAAATTGATCGTCCAAGCTGGCTGTATTCCTGGCTTGTCCGCACCGGGCTATGCAGGCTGTAGGGGCGGTGGCCGGAACTCCTATAGATTAAGAAAGCGTATGCTTAAGATTTTACTCTCACCAGAGCAGCTTTGAGACTCGCTGGAGTTTTGGAGATAGCGCCCAGGTCTTAATGATTGGGCGATCGCTAACCAGGTCACGACCTGCTGAAAAATTCAGGACCCTTCTTCAATAGCCTGTCTCTGCTGCTCCCATTGTCCCTCCTTGAAATTAGGCTTGGGTGTAGCTTCAAAATAAAATGCTATCGAGCTAAGGCGTAGGAACGAGCATTGAATACGGTCTGATTAAATCCTCCTTCCCAACAACGCTCAATCGAACCAGGCTCAATCGAACCAGGCTCAATCGACTCTGCCCCTATCTACCATGGTTCTTTACCTCTTCTGGGGCGATGACGACTTCGCCCTCACTAAGGCCGTCACAGCGCTCAAAGACAAAAGCCTCAATGCCGACTGGGCTAGCTTTAACTTTGAGCGCATTAATGCTGACCAGCCTGAAGGAGCCCTCGCTGCCCTCACCCAGGCTATGACCCCTCCTTTTGGCATGGGTCAACGCTTCATTTGGCTAGTGGAGCCTCCCTTCCTCCAGCAGGCCTCCGATGTCGTCACCCAGGAGCTAGAGCGAACCTTACCCCAATTATTGGACAGCTCGGTTCTTGTCATCACTGGTCAGAAAAAGCCCAACGGTCGTCTCAAGTCCACAAAGCTGCTGCAAAAGTACGCCGAGGTGAAGGAATTCTCCGCTATTCCCCCCTGGAAAACCGACCAAATCACCGATAAAGTCCGCCAGGCTGCCAAGGAAGTGGGGGTGCGTCTCACTCGCGCCAGTGGCGAGTTTCTGGTGGAGGCGGTGGGTAACAACACCCGCCAGCTCTACAACGAGCTGGAGAAGCTGCGTTTGTTTGGTAACGGCACGGTGACTGGAGAACAGCCCAGCGATCGCCAGACCGACGCCGAGCCTTTGGATCTAGAAACCGTGGCGGGGCTCATTACCACCAGCACCCAGAGCAGCCTGCAACTCGCCAGCGCCATTCGCATGGGTGATACCGGCAAG
The DNA here is from genome assembly GCA_938021205.1 of uncultured Pseudanabaenaceae cyanobacterium. Taxonomy (GTDB): domain Bacteria; phylum Cyanobacteriota; class Cyanobacteriia; order PCC-9006; family JAAUQQ01; genus JAAUQQ01. Next base: position 4,472 of record CALIGI010000258.1, on the reverse strand, counting down.
GCCCTGGAACTGGTCGCGGATCTGTTGGGTCGAAACGAACCGGCCTTGCGCATTGTGGCCACCCTGGTGGGTCAGTTCCGCACCTGGCTGTGGGTGAGGGTGATGACCGAGGCGGGGGAACGGGATGAGAAAGCGATCGCCCAGGCTGCCGGAGTGGGCAACCCCAAGCGCATCTACTTCCTTCGCCAGGAAATCAACGGTCTTTCCCAACCCCAACTCCTCCAAGCCATGCCCGTTCTGCTCAGCCTGGAGTCAGAGATTAAAATCGGTCGCGAAGCAGAAGCCACCCTGCAAACCAAAGTGATTGAGCTTTGCCAAATTTGCCGAGGCCGTCGGTGACATCCGAGCTGAGTCGGGGCACAACTTTGTCGCGCATCGCATCTGCCATGTCCCGACCCGAAACGAAGAAAAGACGAAGAAACAATAGGGGAGCCCTCATCGTCCTACAATCTCTCAAGCGATGTGTCTTCTACGACATAATACTGAGCAAAATTCCTCGATTAGATCTTGCTCACTTAAAGCCCATCGCTGATCTAGAGCGATGACCTCCCAAAGCTTGTGGGTCTTCAACCCATAGGCTTTTTAGCCGAGGAATGGGCTATCTTGAGCCCAGTTAAAACCAATTGAAAAATTACCCGGGCACTCTTAAGCCGCCTGAGTAGTCTTAAAAAGGGTGTGGTTGTTCCTTCTGCCTATCTGATGTCAACATGATGAATTCTTTGAGCTCCCAGACCCGTCGTAATTCCTTGCTGTCCAGAAGGCAATCTGCTTCTCGCTGGCTTTTAGCCGGTGTAATGGCAGGCGCTGGGCTGCTGTCTGGGGTTGCCCCCGGTTGGCAAGCAGGTCAGCTGGACTTGTCCTCCCAGGCAATGGCCCAGTCCAAAAAGCCTGTAACCGCAGAACATGTGGCAAATTTTGTGCGAGCTGCCATGGCTATGGAGCCTAAGCGCAAACAGGCTGTCCAGGAAATTCAGACGGCTATGGGAGCAGTACCTGCCATCCGCTGCGATAACCGGGACAGTTTTAATGAGCTGGACCCTGCTGTGCGGGGGGTCGCCATTAACTATTGCAATGAGTCTAAGCGCATCGTGGAATCCAGTGGTTTGAGCGTAGAGCGCTTCAACGAGATTCTCATGGCCCAAAAGGCAGACCAGGCTTTGCGCGATCGCATCCAAGGCGAAATCTGCCGAGTGGATAGCAACCTCTGCCGCAAAAAATAGCCCTCTGCGATCGTCCCCATTACCGGGGAATTTGACGATTAAAAGCCTCCTGGGAAAGCCGCTTAACGGGTCAACCTGGGAGGCTTTTAGTGACTTCCCACTCGGCCTCAACATCTCATTCGCTCGTTCAGGAGCTTTCTTGCTCTGATAAGGTTTAAAGCTCACTCACTCCGCACTTAGCATCCCAGCCGAGCTGCGAGGTTGAGGGCAACGGCCTCGGTTTGTGCCCCCAGGGGGCCAGCAATCCGACCGAATTTGCAAACCCACAGCTCAGACCCAGATTTAAGGCTCAGGACGGGCAAGGACGACTTCCATGGCGTTGGTGGTTCAAAAGTACGGCGGCACTTCCGTCGGCTCAACAGACAGAATTCGCACCGTCGCGCAGCGTGTGGCTAACACCGCCGCCCAGGGCAATCAGGTCGTTGTTGTTGTTTCCGCCATGGGCAAGAGCACCGATACCCTTGTTGCCCTCGCTGCCGACATTACGGACAATCCTAGTCAGCGAGAGATGGACATGCTCCTGTCTACCGGGGAACAAGTTTCCATTTCCCTGCTGACCATGGCTCTCCAGGCCCTGGGCCAGCCCGCTCGCTCCATGACGGGTCCCCAGGTGGGTATCGTCACCGAAGCCCACCACACCCGCGCTCGCATTCTCTCCATCAAGCCCGATCGCCTTCGCCAGGCCCTAGACCGAGGTGAAGTCATTGTTGTTGCGGGCTTTCAAGGTATGAGCAATCCCGAGTTAGAAGACAGCGATGCCTTTGAAATTACGACCCTAGGCCGTGGCGGTTCCGACACCTCCGCTGTGGCACTCGCTGCTGCCCTAGGGGCGGACCATTGCGAAATTTGCACCGATGTTCCCGGTATTCTCACCACCGATCCTCGCCTAGTACCAGATGCCTCCCAGATGGAAGAGGTCACCTGTGACGAAATGCTTGAACTGGCCAGTCTGGGAGCTAGTGTTCTTCATCCTCGTGCGGTGGAAATTGCCCGTAACTATGGCATTCCCTTGGTGGTGCGTTCTAGCTGGACCGACCAACCCGGAACCTGGGTGCGCTCCCGCCCTGCTGGCCCTCGCTCCCTGGAGGGTATGGAAATTGCTCGACCCGTGGATGGCGTGGAGCTGGATCTCAACCAGGCGAAAGTAGGTCTATTACAAGTGCCGGATCGTCCTGGCGTGGCCGCGATCCTGTTTGGCGCGATCGCCGAGCAACAGCTCCCCGTGGACCTGATCATCCAATCCATTAACGAAGGCAACAGCAACGACATTGCCTTCACCGTCAAACAGGCGGACTTGGAGCTAGCCCAGAGCACTGCTGGGGAGATTTATCAGTCTCTGTGTGATGCTGCCCATAGCGCTCCCCCTGCCGAAGGAATTGTCACCGATGGAGCGATCGCCAAGGTCAGTATTTCCGGTGCAGGCATGATTGGTCGCCCCGGCGTGGCTGCCCAGATGTTCCAGTCGCTGTCCGATGCCGGGGTCAATATCCAAATGATCTCCACCTCGGAGGTGAAGGTGAGCTGCCTGGTGGATGCAGACCAGAGCGATCGCGCGATCGCGGCCCTTTGTAAAACCTTCGAGATCCACAGCTCTTCCCTGGCTCCCCTCAAGCCTGCCGGTCAGATAGCACCGCCTCCCGTGCGCGGCGTGGCCCTAGATCGAGAGCAAGCCCAGCTCGCCATTCGCCATGTGCCAGATCGCCCCGGCATGGCCGCCCGCATTTTTACCCTGCTGGCTGAAGCCCAGGTGAGCGTGGACATGATCATTCAGTCCCAGCGCTGTCGCCGAGTCAATGGCATCGACACCCGTGATATTGCCTTCACCGTGACCCAGGGAGATATCGGCCTTGCCCAGACAGCCCTGGCAGATCTGGTGGAACAGATGGGTTGTGCCGTTCTAGAAATTACCCCCACCGTAGCCAAGGTGAGTGTCGTGGGGGCTGGCATGGTCAACGCCTCGGGGGTGGCTGCCCGCATGTTTGAAGCTTTAGCCGCTGCCCAGATCAATATCCAGATGATCGCGACCTCAGAAATTAAAATTAGCTGCCTCGTCGATGAGACTCTAGGGACAGAGGCGCTGAAAGTGATTCATAAGGCCTTTGCCCTGGAAGGGACGGACTTGGTGGAAGTCCCCAAGGGAGCTTAGGGCGTAGCGGTTTAAACCCAAGAAAAGGGCAGCGGCTAATCAGCCACTGCCCTTTTCTTGGGTCTGGGCTTTTGCAAGCCAGTAACCGCTGAGGCTTAGGAATGAGGATTTATTAATCCACCTGAGTTCGATAGAGTAAGCTGCCCTCACCTCGGTTGGCCTTGTTAGGCAGTCCCTAACCTCTCCTTCCCAGGGAAAGGAGCAAATGAAAGGCTCTGATTTAAGTCTTGTGCCTTAGCTAGCCACTACAGGGAAAATGCCACCCAACACCCTAAATAAAATAGAGTTGATGACGCTTAGTAATAGCGCGCCAAACACTGCACTCCAAATGCTGCGAAGGCGGAAGCCTTCAACCAGTCTGGCAGTCAAGCCAAACACAAGCACATTAATTAAGAAAACAATTGGGAATACGAGCCAGGTCAAAAGGCCATTTAGGGTGATGATCTTGTCGATCATGTGCGCAATTGCATTCAGAATACCAAAGACAAATGCCGAAACTAGTGCTTTATCAAAACCATCAATTTCTACTCCCAGAGGGATTTTAGAAATAATGATTAGTGCGATCGCAGTCACAACAAGCGTCACAAGAAAACCGATGATGAAACCCATTATTCAATCCTACAGAAATGTTGAATTCAAGTATCAAGGCTAGCCTGGAGCCTCTGAAAACAGAGCAATGAGCTCATCACAGAGTTCTAAAAAGCCTTTTACTATTAGGCGTAAACATATAGCGAATACCTGACAAATCCTCATTTCGCTCAATAATTTTCATGATTTCAAAGCTGACTATGCTTGTTTGATACTAGAAAAGATCGCTGAAATACTTAGATTGTGTCTTATGTCACTCACCCAGTTGGACTGAATTCGCCATTCCCGTCTCTCCAGTGCAATGTCTCAAAGAATCTGACAACAACGAGCTAACATCTGCGAATCACTGTTTTCCTTGAGTCTCTTTGACAATGTAATTAACCTGAGTTCGACAAGAGGCAATACATCCTCTCCCCTAGCCCCTCTCCTAAGGTCACGGGGAACCGAGACAAGTTGAAAACCCTCGGTTTTGCGTTCGGTTCCCTTGCTCCTTTAGGAGTAAGGGCTAGGGAAAGAGG
>CALIGI010000257.1 GCA_938021205.1 uncultured Pseudanabaenaceae cyanobacterium | reverse complement strand
TACATCCTCTCCCCTAACCCCTCTCCTAAAGGAGCGGGGAAAAGCAAAGCCTGAAAGCCTAACTTTTGCGTTCGGTTCCCTTGCTCCTTTAGGAGTAAGGGCTAGGGAAAGAGGTGGGCTGTTTGGCTGTCGAACTCAGGTTGTGAAAAACATCAAAGCCCCAGCATTCACTTAGGAATGGCTGGGGCTTGCTCTACTCAGAACCTAGTACTGCTTGGCAGAAATATCCAGACTCTCTCTATCCCGTATGGAGCTTACCCAGTAAGGAGGCAGGGAAAGAATTGGTCGAAGAACTTACGCCGTCAGGTACTAGTGAACGAGAGTGATCAGAGAAATTAGGCGACTTCTCTCTGGGCGATCGCATTCCAACTGGCAACGGAAGCATGTTGCATTGCCGTCATGTCAGCAACTTCCTGATGAAGTTGCGCCGCAGTTCTCTTAGCCCACCGTGCGGTAACTGCCCGCGGAGCCTTCATGGGCTGATCCATGGCCAACCGAAGCAACTCTCGCAAGTGATTACTGGTTGGCGGACGATTCCTCAAAACACCCATCTGCACGAGATCAGCCTGGAAGCGCATTAAAGCATTCCAATCCCAATCTAATGGGCCTTCGCCATATTGAGGGAGTTGCTCTGCTAAAGCACGCAGATGATCGAATTTGCTAGTCATACTATCTCCCTAGAAGATTGACGAGTTCGGACATCTTGAAACCCAAAAACACAGGTGCCAAGCAATCAATACCCGCAGAATCATAGACTTCAATCAATTCGTGATTGATTTACCATCAAGACAAATCTACTATAACTTTTGTATCTCAGACTTGACAAAACGACTTATCAGCAAAACGAATTCATTTCATAACGAGCCATCATGCTGGTAAATCTCAGCCCCTTCCAGCTCAAGCACCCGACTCTAATCTGGGCAAACGTGAGCCAGTGCTGACGCACAGCAAAAAGCAGGCAGCCATCAGGCCACCTGCTATGGGAAAAGATTCGTCTCTGTTTCTCCAGAAAGGGAAGGGTTGATACGGGCCCATCCCCAACGGAGTCCAACTTGGAAAACGGCCTGCTCTAGTCGTCGTTGTCACGCAGAATGCTCTCAACGAAGTTAGCGTCAAAAGCATTCACTTCCAGACCAGCAGCTTCGAGGATATCCTCACCCGTAACCTGACCACTGCGAATATCGCCTTGCAGGGTCTGATAACCAGCAATGCCGTCAAGCTGGCCACGGTAAGCCTGGGAAGCAGCTTGAAAAGGGGTCAGGGCAAACGCACTAGTGGTCACAAACAGAGTCGCCGTGAAAGCGATCGCGGAAACGGCACGGTTAAGAATGGTCATGATTCAAACTCCAATAATCTGAGGACAGTTGTTGGAACAACCTGTGTTCTTCGATGTCCTTAGAATGCATCGCTTGCCTGAGACCCTGCTGACGCTCACCTGAGGCTTTGATAGTCGTTGGCTGAGATTTAACTGTGAAGACAGAAAAGTCCCAACACTCACATTCAGTGCTGGGACTTTTCATCGAGAGATTGAGAATAAAAGTTGAGCCCGCCAGGTTAATGCCGCATACGCGACCCTGACGGGCTCCATATAGATTCGGAATAGAACTGACTATAGAATCGGACTCCGCTGCATCTACTGTGCCTCGGTTGAATCCAGAATAACGTCATCAACCAGATAATGAGTCGCAACTCAGTCAAATTTACGCAGGCCTCACACTAGTCTAAAAGAAGACTAAAGATAGCTACGTAGTGAAACATCCTAAGGCGATCATCTTGTAATTCCACATAAATGCCACAGCCCACAATCTCGCCTAGGTCATCTCAGTCGCTGAGCACTGCTCTAACCAAGCCTGGAGCCCCTTGGCCAGGGCTTGGCGGCGTCGGGTTTCGGCATTGATGCAGCAGTGGCGGGTTTGGGCCTGGGCAATCAGCTCAGCGGAGTCATCCGCTTCCGCAAGCCTTCCCCGCAAGAGACGGTAGTTGATTTCGAATTCGCTTAGGGGCTTGTTAGCTTTGGGAAGGGGCTTTGGGGTGAGAGCGATGGTGATGCGATCGCCACAACGCATAGGCCCCAAAAAATCCACGCTCCCATGCACCACCGGTACAGCCGTCCCCCTGGGGCTAAAAAACTCAGCCAGCTCAATTCCCGCCGCCTCCAGCGAAGCCTCATAGGCTTCATGGCACAGCGTCAAAACATTGGCAAAATAAACAACCCCCGCCCCATCCGTCTCATGAAAACGAATCTGGCGAGGGTAGTAGAAAGACAAGGGCTTAACCTCAGATGGGGCTTCGACCAGCGTTAATTCGTGGCTTTCTTGGGGCTGATCAACATCATCATGTTGCGACCTTCCCGCTTAGGAGACTGGTGGATCTCCGCCAGGTCACCCAGGTCATTGGCTAGGCGCTGGAGCAAGATACGAGCAAGGTCACTATGCTGAATCTCACGACCCCGGAAGGTGATGGTGGCCTTGACCTTATCGCCCGCCTTAAGGAATTTCTTGGCATTATTGAGGCGCACATTGTAATCATGCTCCTCAATCTTGTAGCGCATCTTCACTTCCTTCACTTCGGCGGAATGCTGTTTTTTGCGTGCTTCCCGCGCCCGCTTCTCCTGCTCAAACTTGTACTTACCGTGGTCCATGATGCGACACACGGGAGGCGTTGCCTTATCGCTCACCAGAACCAAATCAAGATCACGCTCGTTCGCGATGTCCATCGCCTCCTGAGGCGTAATGATGCCCAGCTGGGCGCCGTCACTGTCCACAACGCGAATTTCCGGAAACCGGATACGCTCGTTGATTTGGGGAAGGTTACGAATGGGGCGTCTAGAGCGGAAATGGGGTGCCATGCAGTAATTAGTAAAAGATTAGGTCGAGAATTCAAGGGCCGAAACCGATGGAAAGAGGGGGCGATCGCAATTTCAACGAGGCCACTCATCATATGTTTCGACAGTAAGCGTCGATAGGACGCCAACTTACCTCAGATTTTAGCGCATTGCTTTGCTAATTGAGTGTCAATTCCTTGACAAATGAACAGTGACTGTTCTGCCTTATTCTATCGACTTATGTTTGATTATGACGGAGCCTTTACCAGACTTAAGGTTTAGATCCAAATGCAGGGACTCTCAATTGCTGGAAAGCTTTGAAATCTCTAGGGTTTCACGGTTGAGATGATTTTTCTTCTTCAGTCAAATTATCGCTGCTCCCATCGGGAGCCAAGTCTCCATCCGCTGCTGGGCCTGTCGCTGCCTGGCCAGGCAATCCGTCAACCGTCGAGGGAAGCGCCAGCTCACCGCCGTCCAGCGGAGCCAGCTCACTCGGCTCAATCGCATCGCTATTCTCAGCCGCACCATCCGTCGTTGTCACTTCGCTGTCATCGGGTAACTCAGCGGTATAGCGCCACTCTTCCAGGGGCCGCAACATGGCAGGCCCCAGGCTGCTATTCACCCAAAAAATTTCAATCTCCTCATAGCTAGGATCAACGTCCTGGACTGCGTAAATGCCGCTGTTATCGAAGTTGCTGTTGCCCAGCAGTAGTTTATGGGTGGTGCCATCGACCAAGGTCAAGTCCACTTGGGCGATGGGCTGGTCTAGGCCAAACTCCGCTAGGCGCTGCTGGGTCGGGCCTTTGGGCTGGCCATCATTGGCAAGGGTAAAGCTCTCGTGGCGATCGCCCGTCGCCAGCAAATTCAATAGAAACGCCACGGCCCCATCGCTCGCGGGAATCTGTTCCGGTGCCGTAATCGCCCAATCAGGCTGGCCCAAAGCAGCGGCTTCCGCATCTAAATCTGCCACCGCATCCCCAGTTGATGCTGGACCCTGCTTCTTCAAACTCAGGCTCAAGTCCGGACGATTGATAGTGAACTGAACCACATCAGCCTCATCAAAATCAAACAAGGGCTCAGCTCCCTCAACCCGCACTTCGCCGAGGGAATCAGTCACCGCGAGGCGTTGCTGAATGTAGATACCACTGGCTAAGCCAAAAGCGACTAGGGCCAGGATGAGGGTATTCCGTTGAATTTTCATGGTTGGGAAAATCGAGAGAATAATCGAAGAAACGCAAATCCACCCCTTGAAAACCATGGTAAGGACCGAGCTTCCCTGCCCCGGTTTGCCTGAACCTTAGCCTTGGGTAGGAAGACCCCGCCCCCACAAAACGCCTTTGAATGAGCGTTGATGCAGACCCATTGAGAACAACGACCCATGGCCACTGGGAAAGACCTAGCGACGCTGCCACCAAAGGAAACCCGCCGCCCCAAAGCCCGCCAGGGGAAGCAATACGACCGCCAACAGCGCCACCAGATTTGCCCGCACTGGCGTCAGGGTCAGACGACGGTCCGTCAATTCCTTGGCACTAATGGACAGAATCTCGCCCTGGCGCTGCCCCGCCCAAATAATTGAATTGAGCAGCACGTCGCGGTTGAGCTGCTGGCTGAGAATATTGCTCGTCGCAAAGCTGGAGTTACCAATCACCACTAAGCGGCTTTGACCTTCAGCGCTGGTGGAGGGCTTGCTCAGGGCTGCACCCAGGGAGAGGGGACCCTTGAGGTCGCGGCTGGGGTCAAACTGCACCTGGGATTCCACATCCTTCTCAGCCCAGCTTTGCTCATTGGTGATTAACAAAGGCGTGGCATCAACGCCAGTGGCTTCAGCTAGATTAATGGCACGGGAGGAGGGGAAGAAGGAATTGCCATTACCGAAGTCTTCGGTGATGGGGTGATTGCCATAGCGGTTCACGAGGGGAGCCGTGGGACCAAAACCAACCACGCCACCCGTGGCATCCACGCCCAGGCCGCCGCTGCCATCGATGATCAAGCGATCGTCCAGGGTGATGCCCCAGTCTGACAGCAGCGCATCCATCTTGGGCTCGGTGTTGGGGTCAACCAGCAATAGCAACCCGCCACCTTGGGCAAGGTAATCTTGCAGAGCCGTCACTTCAGGGGCGAGCAGGCCTCGCTGGGGACCAGCGACCACGATCGCGCTGGCATCTTCAGGAATGGCACCACCGCTATTGAGCACCGCTGCCAAGTTGAAGGTCTCACTCTCGTAGCCGCGATCGCTCAACAGCTCTTTAGCCAGTGCCAACTGGGTCAGCTCTAGCTCACCGTGGCCCTCCAGAAAGTACACCTTCTCCGTCTCACCACGATTGATGCGAGCCAGGGCATTGGTCAGGTCACTCTCAGAGAATTGCTCCGTTGCAATATTCTGAACAAACTGGTTTTGCCCTTTGGTCTGGAGAATCAGGTCCCCCTGGTCCTTCATGCCCAGCTCTTCTATCAAGCCGGGCCGCTGCACAGGGTTAACAAACTCATAGGAGAAGTTTTCGCTTAGGCTCTGATAGTTCTTGAGAACGTTCTCCACTGGCACAGACTTGCCGGGCATAAAGATATAAGCCTTAACCGGCTTATCCAGAGCACGGACGACTTCTTTAGACTGGGGAGCCAGGCTATAGATTTGGTTCTCGGTGAGGTCTACACGCTGGGGGTAGCGGGCCACAAGAAAGTTGAGCAGGGCCAGGATCAAAACCATGGCTGTGATAGCGATGATGGCATTGGTACCTGCTTGGGTGGACCGCGATCGCCAAAATTCCTTGGCGGTCACCATCAGCAAAATCCAAAACAGCACCAGGGCGAGACCGAAAATGATCAACACCATGGGAACCGCCCCCCACTGGCCCGAGACCACTCCCGCAGAGAGGCCAGCCAGCGTCAGGCCAATACCAGGCCAGAGCAGATTGCGCCAAATTTTAGATTTGCCCAGGGCAGAGCCAGTTTTCATGGAAACGAAAGGTAGAAATGGAAATTAAATAGCCCGACATGTAGAGACATGGCATTGCCATGTCCGCCCCAGCCTTTGCCGCATAGCCAAAGCTAAATCGATTACGAGCGCTGAAAGCGGAACGTCTCCACGGCTTGGGCCGTCAGGAAAATGCCCAGGAAAATATAGGTCACCAACATCGCCAAGCTACCGCTGTCCACAATGCCCTGGGTCAGGGTATTGAAATGGCGCAGCAGGGACAGATGACCCAGTACCTGAGCAATAGGACCCGAAGCATTGGCCGTGGCCGCTTCAATCACCCAGAGCATCAACGCCAGACCAAAGGTGAGAATCGCCGCGAGGATCGTGCTGTTAGTCAGGGAGGAAATGAACATCCCCAGGGACAGCACCGCCGCCGCCAGGAGAATCAAGCCTAGGTGACTGATAAAGAAAACGGAGATGGGCATGGCCGGAGAAGCGGATGCAAAAATAACCGCTTCGTAAACCATAATGGGCAGCAACATACCCAGGAAAAACGTCACCGCCGCCAACAACTTCCCCAGGGCCACTGCCCAGTTCGTAATCGGTGACGTGGCTAGCAGCTCCAGGGTGCCGCGCTTGCGTTCTTCCGCATACAAGCCCATGGACAGCATGGGCATAATCACCAACATCAGCGAAGCCAGCACCCCCAAGAAGCCCTGCAACAATAGGTAAGGCACATCCACAGGCTGGGCCGGGCCACCAAACTGCTGCTGCTGAGAATCCAAGAAAGCCACTTGGTCCAGGATGCTGCCCATGCTGACGAGGAAAAAGATGCCCGCCATGAGCCAAAACACACCGGCAATGATGTAGGCCAGGGGGGACTTGAAATAGCTCTGGAGTTCGCGCTTATAGATGGCGAACCAGTTTCCAACGGCAATATTCATTTATTCGGCACCTTCAGAAATCGGACTGGGGGCGGAATCATCTGGGGGAGTTGTCTCCACATCAGCAGTTGCGGTTGCATCTTCCATGGGAGAAGCAGCATCAGATTTCTCAGCCCATGGATCTGTTACTTCAACCCCGGCGCTCCCAGAGGCAGCAACCTCAGCTGTAGTGATCTCAGCCACGGCGACCTCAGCCACAACATCCTCAGCGGACCCATCTGGCTCAGAAGCATCCTGCCCTGACGCTTGACCGCCATCTTGCATGGTCAACTTGAGGAAGACATCCTCCATGCTGGCGCGGGTACGCTTCATTTCGAAGAGGCCCAGGCCCTGCTGAATCAAAGCAGCAGATAGCTCCCGCCCTGGGTCGGCCTCGCCCTCCGTGACGATGGTGAGGTTGAGGTGTCCCTCAGGCAAGCCAGGCTTATGGGTTTCGCTGACCGATTGGAAACCCTTCACGGCTTGGAGCGCTTCTTTGGCCTGGTCAAATTGCCCCGCCACTTCCATGACGTAGCTAATGCCGCCGCTCAATTCATCCATCAGGGACTCGGGGGAGTTCGTGGTGACGAGCTTGCCCTTATTAATGATGGTGACGCGATCGCAGGTCATGCTCACCTCAGGCAGG
>CALIGI010000256.1 GCA_938021205.1 uncultured Pseudanabaenaceae cyanobacterium | reverse complement strand
CAGCCTGGCTTCCGTCAAGGCGGCGGCAAGAAGAAAAAGAAAGGCAAGAAAAAGAAGGGCTTTGGCCAGCTTTAATCCAAACTTGCTAGTCACGTTAGGATTAAGGTCAAGAGCCTGCTCGATGGAGCTTCTAGTTCATGCCATCCATCACCAGAACGAGTCCATTGGCGGAGTTCCTCAATCAAGAAGACATTGAGGACTCTCCAGCCTGGGAATTTTTAGCAGGCCAAGCAGAACAAAAGCCGATGCCAACGCTGTTCCACTCTCGTTTACAGCGAAACCTAGTCAATTTGATCAATGATCAAGCTGAAGGGTATGAGGCAATTCAGGAGCTGCGCTTTCTAGTGCCGCCGCTGTCACCTGTGCCAGATATCGCTGTGATGGCAGTGGCCGATATTCCTGATGAAGATGGCCCAATTGAGGGTCCACCGGAATGGCTGATTGAAATTCGTTCACCGGGCCAAGGCACCGTGAAGTTGCAAAACAAGATTTTGCATTGCTTGGCCAATGGCACCAAGCTGGCTTGGCTGATTGATATCCAGCAACAGAAAGTTTGGGTCTGGCAGGGGGGTGAGCTGCCCATGATTTTTGCTGGTGCAGAAGTATTACCAACGTTGGGGCTCGTGCAAGATTTGACTGTCGAAGCTGTCATCGCACTATCTCGTCAACGCTAAGCCCAGCTAGGCTTTTTTCTTGCGGCTAGCTGTCTTTTTGGGCGAGGCTTCTTTCTTGGTGGTGGTTTTTCGAGTGCTTGCTCGTCGTTTTGTCGTTGTTTTAGGCTGTGGTTCAGTTGCTTTTTGGATGGTTTCTACACGAATGGGGGCCGAACAGTAGATGTTGAACTTGGTCGCTGTAAGGGCTCCGGCTTCGGCGATTTCGCTGGCGCTCAGGTCTTGGTCGTAAAGGATATCCATAGCTCCGATCGCCAAACTACTCCCAGATCCAATTGCCCAAAATCTCCCATATTCATGAACAGAACGATATTGGTTGATGCTGAAGATGCCGTGGGGGGTGGCGACGAGGGCGTTACTTCGGCTGGAGTCAACGGCCTGGGTGCGATCGCTCGCCACGTCAGTTTTGATGTAGTAGTCCTCTTTGAGACGCTTTTGTTGATCTAGCAACCAGCGAAAGAGATCACGGCGGGAGGTGAGGGGAACAGGCTCAACTTCAGCCAAGAGATCTTCGAAGGCTTGGTGAACTGACATGGAGCCGGAGAGGCCCCAGATGCTGTCGCCGTAGTGGAGGAGTTTGCTGCGGTTGATGCTGTAGTCGGCAGTGTATTTTGTATCTCCGCCGGTGGTTTGGGAGTCGCAGGCGATCGCGATCTGGTCGCCTTTTTGAGCTGCGGTAATGATGGTCACTTCTCTTTCCTAGATTGAGTATCCGTAAACAATCACCAAGATTGCCAGGCTCCTTCCATTCAATGAGCCCGGCAATCTCGTGTCGCCACTTTACTGAGCAATACCTAAGTTGCTGTTACCAAGGTCTAGGGATACGAATGCCACCAGGTAGCTTTATTTCTCTTCCTGTAGTTTTGGGAAAAGGAACGCGAATACCTAGATCTTCGAGAATATCTACCACTTGAGAAGCCTGAGCGGCTGCACGGGCAAATCCGCCATAGCCTGAGTAGGCAACATCAAACACGCAGCCTTCCATCATTTCAGGTTCCACCCCTGAGCTACTACAAGTGTTCTGAGCGTCACGCACTAAGTTTGTGGGTAACTGAGACAGCGTGAGATATTCAGATGGAAACCCTCTGAGAGTGAAAGAGTCTGTAGTCATTCCAGGAGCATAGTCGAATAGCGATTCCTCCTGATTGATACGCCAGCTATTACCGTACTCCTTGGTTAGCTTTTTTAGATAAGCATTGAGAGCTGGGTCAATAGGCAGTCTAACTTTAACGACTCGGTTAAGAATATTTTTCATATCCCCATAGGTTGAGCGAGAGGGTAAGACTCGACCATCTCGGAACTGCAAGTCGTCGTCTTTTTTGCCATTGTCGTTCCCCAACAAGCCAGCAATGTGGTCTGCTTGAGACTCGAAGACAAAGGTAGAGATATTGATAAAGGGGTTGTCTGAGCCGGAGTTTACTTGGGCAACAACCTCTTCTTTAGTGGGCCATTCAATTACGTAGTTGGAGCCTTTGCGGTAGACCTTACCTCCATTGTCAAGCTTCAATTCCTTACGGAGCTTAACGGGTTTGCCATCTATTCGGAGCGGGGTACTAGTATTGCCATCGGGTAGATCTTTGGGATCTGCGTAGAGCGCCACGCGGGTGTTGCCCACTGCCATGGCAATTGCACTATCCACAGCGAGAGAGGAACTGATGGGAGATTGGCGAACTTGAATTTCGAAGAGGTTATCGTCGGATTTTGCGAGGATAAATTCGCCGACATCTTGAAAGCTGTATCGATGTCCGTCGAAAGTTAAGAGATGAGGGTCACCGAAGTTCCGACCTCGTCGCTGCTTACCAGTTCTTTCGTCAGGTTGTGAACTACAAACAGTTTTAGTAGTAGCTTGGATTCTTCGAATAATATCTTGATGGACTAAATCACTATCATCTATTGAACCGTGATCTAAGCTTGGGTCAAATTCATTAGCGTTGATATTGAGAGACCCTCTAACATTTGTTTCAATATCTCGGAGCAATACACTGGACTCATTCAATTGATAGTAATTTAAGCCCGTCACAACGCTTAATGGCTTTTTACTATCGTCATAACCAACAGAGTCAATCTGAATGAGCATCTGAACCTTATCTCGCAATTCAGCTTGCTCAAGTGCTTCATCGCCACCCAGGCTATGGCCAATCAGAATTAGCCCATTACTGTAAGGTAAATTTGCTATACGGTCTACCTCAGCTTCAATATCACCGTTGTCTCTATCATCAGCATCAATATCACGACTATCATCATCATCGTCATACCAACTTAGCACTTTAGTAGTAATTTTAGGGCTTTCCAATGCCTCTAACTTATAAGCAAGTTTATCGAGACCTGTCTGTCCATCTGCGAGACTCTGGCTTGCAAATCCAGTAAACAGAACAACTCCCATTCTACAATTTTCATCATTTCGTTTTTGGGATTGAGCAATCAAAGAGATGTCTTCTGACGTTTGATGAAATACATTAGCTGACAATGCAGGCACAATCTGCATTAGCGCTGGAGAAACAACCAGCAAAGAGGCAAGAAAGATTAACCGAATAAACTTCATAATTTTTTTCATAATTTTCTCCAGATTTATTTGCAGAAGATTAGCTGCCAACTACTATTTACGGATATTTTTACTGTGCATTCTTAGGTTTAAGACATTAAAATTAGCAAGCTCAAACTATTAGCTGCAGTAACTTAAACTCCTTGGTCACAATCCCTTATCTCAGAGAAGCTGGTATTTGCGACTGCAACGGAGAAGAATATTAGTGATGAGATGCGACATAGAAACTCTCTCTAACAAGGAAACATCGAGCACAAGGCTTTATAAATTGAGAGATAAGGGATTTATGCAAACGAGAGCCATCTCTATTCCCCGCATCCCCGGAACCTCATACCCATTACACAGATACTCCTAGCAAACCAGAGAACCCTCGGGAAACACGCAAAATAGTCAGATATATTTACACTGTTAGTTCGTCGTAACATCCCTCGTTCAAAAACAGCGCTCCTGAGCAGTTCGCTAAACTAGAAGCACTCGCCCAGAGGAACCGCCATGACATCCCTGGACCTAAAAAATCGCCTCCCCACCGGCGACGAACTCCCCTGCTCCGACGACACCCCCGTGGACAACGAAGACCAGAACCTGCTGCCCAACTTCCTGCTCTTTCTCCTGCGCAGCATCTGGCAAAACCGCATGGACTGGTACTTCGGCGTAGATATGGCCATCTACCACACCACCGGCCCCAGCCCCAAGGTGCCTGTCGTCCCTGATGGCTTTCTCAGCCTCGGCGTCGATCGCCGCAAAAACAATCGCTCCCGAAAAAGCTACGTCCTCTGGGAAGAAAACGACATCGCCCCCAGCTTTGCCCTGGAAATGGTTTCCCTCACCCCCGGCGATGAATACGAGAAAAAGCGCGAGACCTACCGCAAACTCGGCGTCCTCTACTACCTCATCTACAACCCCGAATACTGGCAGCGCGACAACCACCAACCCTTCGAACTCTACAAACTC
Source organism: uncultured Pseudanabaenaceae cyanobacterium (assembly GCA_938021205.1). Taxonomy (GTDB): domain Bacteria; phylum Cyanobacteriota; class Cyanobacteriia; order PCC-9006; family JAAUQQ01; genus JAAUQQ01. The sequence continues at coordinate 2,464 of CALIGI010000256.1, read as the reverse complement.
ATCGACGGCAAATATCAACTCCAAATCGGTGAGCCCTACTGGATGCCTGAAATAGGCCTGGGCATCGGTCGCCACCAGCGCAGCTTCGGACCTGTGGAACAGGAAATGCTCTACTGGTTTGACAACACCGGACAGCGCTACCTTGCCGACGACGAACAGTCTGCCCAGGCCCAAGAGCAGACTACGGAAGCACAGCGGCAAGCCTTGGCAGCCCAGCAACAAAATGCCCGACTCCGAGCCAAATTGGAAGAACTCGGCATCGATCCTGACAATCTCTGAAGCTTTGGGGCTCACGCAACTCGCTACAATAAGTGCCTGAGATTTTAGCCTTTGCGCGATCGCCCCATGAGCCTGCAACTCTCCATCCCAGATTCAGTCATTGCCGCCCTGCGAATCCCAGAAGCTCGTATCCAGAAGACATTGCTAATTGAGCTAGCAATCGCCCTCTATCAGCAAAACATCCTCACCTTTGGAAAAGCCCGCGAACTGGCTGAACTCGATAAATACGAATTTGGCCAGCAACTAGGAGCGCGTCAAATCGAGCGCCACTACACAGAAACAGACCTCTCAGACGACCTCAACTATGCCGGTTGTTAGTAACACCTCTCCCATTCTCAACCTGGCAATCATTGGAAAACTGGATCTGCTCAAGCTCCAATTTGGGAAGGTTTTAGTCCCTTCAGAAGTCATTACAGAACTAAAACCCCAAGAACAACGGCCAGGCTCAGCAGCGATTCAGCAAGCGCTTGATGCAGGCTGGATTCAATCCCAATCCCTCGACTCCGCGTCTCTGGCAACGTTTACGCTGTTGCGCCAAAGCTTGGATTTAGGGGAATCGGCCGCGATCGCGTTAGCTCTGGAAGTACAAGCCGAACTCACGCTGCTGGATGAGAAAGAAGGCAGAAAAACGGCAAAATCACTCGGGCTAACTATTACTGGAATTCTGGGAGTCTTACTCAAAGCAAGGACAACTGGCGTATTACCCAGCCTAAAGCCAGTCTTGGATGACTTGACTACAACAGCAGGCTTTCGCATCGCCCCAGCATTGCGAGAGAAAATCCTGGAAGGTGAATCTACGAGCTGAAGCGATCGCCAAAGAAAGATTCCGCTCAAGCAACTCGCCTACAATAGAGGCCTGAGATCTTAGCCCTAGCGCAGCCCCCAACTGTCCAGCGTCACCACCGCCAACTTCCAAGACAACTTCGACGTCATCGTCGTCGGCGCAGGCCACGCGGGCTGCGAAGCCGCCCTCGCCTCAGCCCGGCTCGGCTGCAAAACCCTGCTCCTCACGCTCAACCTAGACCGCATCGCCTGGCAACCCTGCAACCCCGCCGTCGGTGGCCCCGCCAAATCCCAGCTCACCCACGAAGTCGATGCCCTCGGCGGTGAGATTGGCAAAATGGCCGATCGCACCTACCTGCAAAAGCGCATCCTCAACGCCTCCCGAGGCCCTGCCGTCTGGGCCTTACGCGCCCAAACTGATAAGCGCGAATATGCGACGATCATGAAGGGGATTGTCGAGAACCAGCCCAACCTCTCCGTGCGCGAAGGCATGGTCACGGACCTTATCCTCGGCCCCAATGAAGAAGTGCGGGGTGTAGAGACTTACTTTGGCGCAGCCTTTGAATCCAAGTCAGTTGTCTTAACAACCGGAACATTCTTAGGCGGCAAAATCTGGGTGGGCGGCAAGTCCATGGCAGCGGGTCGGGCGGGTGAATTTGCCGCGATCGGCCTTACCGAAACCCTCAACCGCCTCGGCTTCGAAACCGATCGCCTCAAAACCGGCACCCCCGCCCGCGTAGACCGCCGCACCGTGGACTACAGCGTCATGGAAGCCCAGCCCGGCGACGAAGACGTGCGCTGGTTTAGCTTCGACCCCAGCGTCTGGGTGGAGCGGGAGCAAATGTGCTGCCACCTCACCCGCACCACCGCCGAAACCCACAAGATGATTCGGGACAACCTCCACCTCACCCCCATCTACGGCGGCTTCGTCGATGCCAAAGGCCCCCGCTACTGCCCCAGCATCGAAGACAAAATCGTCCGCTTCGCCGATAAAGAATCCCACCAGATTTTCATCGAACCCGAAGGCCGCGACATCCCCGAATTGTATATCCAAGGCTTCTCCACCGGCCTGCCCGAGAACCTGCAACTCGCCCTACTGCGCACCCTCCCTGGCCTAGAAAACTGCACCATGTTGCGCCCCGCCTACGCCGTGGAATACGACTATCTGCCCGCTACCCAATGCTACCCATCGATGATGACCAAGAAGGTCGAAGGTCTCTTCTGCGCGGGGCAGATCAACGGCACCACCGGCTACGAAGAAGCCGCAGGCCAAGGCCTCGTTGCGGGCATCAACGCCGTCCGCCTCGCCCAGGGCAAAGAGCCCGTCATCTTCCCCCGTGAGCAAAGCTACCTCGGCACCCTCCTTGACGACCTCTGCACTAAGGAACTGCGCGAGCCCTAC
>CALIGI010000255.1 GCA_938021205.1 uncultured Pseudanabaenaceae cyanobacterium | reverse complement strand
ACTATTGTTACGCTGGCGATCGTCCTGCTCGCGGTATCCCTGGGGGATCTCAACCTGCTAGCTCCAATCCTCACCATGTTTTTCCTCACCACTTACATGGTGTTAAACGTGGCGGCAGGTTTAGAGAATTTCCTCAAGAGCCCATCTTTTCGCCCGACCTTCCGCGTCCATTGGTCTCTGTCTCTGATGGGGGCGGTGGGTTGCATGGCGGTGATGTTCTTGATCAACTCTGTGGCGACGATTCTCGCGGCGTTGATTGTGATTGGGGTGTTTGTTTGGCTGAAGCAGCAGCAGATCCAGAGCGCCTGGGGAGATGTGGGCCGAGGTCTCTGGTTAGCTCTACTGCGTCAAAGCGTCTTGAAACTGGGACCCGAGCCACACACCGATGCTCGTAATTGGCGTCCTCACTTCTTAATTCTTTCAGGCATTCCCACAAGGCGTTGGCCTCTGATTGAGATGGGTCGAGCTTTAACCCACAACAGTGGCTTGATTACTGTGGCGAGTATCTTGCCCAGCGGCTCCCGAGGATTGGGGCAGCAGCAAAAATCAGAATCGACCATTCGCAGCTATATGGAGCAGCGGGGTGTTGCTGGATTGGTGCGGGTGATGATGGCGAAGGATACCTTTGAAGGGGCTGAGCAGTTGGTTCAGACCTATGGTCTAGGTCCTGTGGTGCCCAATACCGTTTTGCTGGGCAGCTCCCAGGATGAAGAGCGCCTGGACCGCTATTGCCAGATGTTGCAGACCTTCTATCGTCAGGGGCGCAATGTGATGATTCTTCAGGACAATGCGGATGTGGGCTTTGGCCAGACGAGGCGCATTGATATTTGGGTGAGTGAGTTGCAGCGCAATGGCGGCTTTAAGCTAATCGTTGCCTATATTTTGCAGACCAGCCGGGTGTGTCGGGATGCGGATATCAATTTGAAATTAGCGGTGCCCAATGCCCAGGCTGAGCAGGCAGCGTTGGCGAATCTGAATGCTTTGGTGCAGCGGTTTCGCTTGAGTGCAAAGCCGGAGGTGATTGTGACGGATGGCAAGCCGTTTCCAGAGATTTTGGCTAAGTCTTCTAAGTATGCCGATCTGATTTTGTTGGGGTTGGCCAGTCCTGAAGGGGATGAGGGCCTCGATATGTTGAAGAAGTCCTATCAGGGGGTTCAGGCGATGACTGAGGGGCTGCCGACGTCGATGTTTATTTTGGCTGCGCCTGATTTTGATTCGCGGGAGATTTTGAATGCGAGCTGATGAATTGGGCACCATTCAAGTCGGAGCTGTGAGGTCGGTGAGGGGAGGATGAAACCCAACGAGGGCAGGATGAGGAAGGCTTGTGACTTTGTTGGGTTTCGGCAGGCTCAACCCAACCTACTCGCGGAGGATTAGGGCTTTGCGGGCTTGTTCACGATCGTCGAAGTGGATCTTTTCGGTGCCGAGGATTTGGTAATCTTCGTGGCCTTTGCCGGCAATCAATACACCGTCGCCGGGCTTGGCTTGGGTGATGGCTAGACGGATGGCCTCGGCGCGATCGGTGGTGACGACAGGTTTAACGTCATCAGGGATGCCTGCGACGACGTCTTTGAGGATGGCATCGGGATCTTCGGTTCGGGGATTGTCGGATGTTGCGTAGACCTTGTCGGCGAGGCGGGCTGCGATGCCACCCATGAGGGGGCGCTTGGTGCGATCGCGATCGCCCCCACAACCAAACACACAAATCACCTCACCGGGAATAAAGGGCCTCGCTGCCTTAAGCAAGTTCTCCAAGCTATCCGGTGTGTGGGCATAGTCCACGATCACACTGATGTCTTGGCTCTCTGCTGCGCTGCCCTCTGCCAGCACTCGCTCCATGCGACCGGGAACGCCAGTGAACTTCGGTAGAACGTCCATCATCTGCTCCAGCTCAAGACCCAGATGTAAGCCAGCGCCCAGGGCTCCTAGGAAATTCGCCAGATTAAATTGACCGACTAGGGGCAGGCTAAATTTTGCTTCACCATTGGGGGTGTGTACTGTGCCCTCAACCCCGGCTGCACCATAGTTAAGGCCGCTGGTGTAGAGATCCGCTTCGGACTCGACGCTGTAGGTCCAGACGCGATCGCTAGACAGCCGCTCAATCAGCTTGCGGCCATAGGCATCATCTTGGTTGAGGATGGCTCGCCCATCGAGATAAAGATCGCTGAACATCAGCGCCTTGGCTTCGAAGTAGTCCTCCATTGTCGGATGGTAGTCCAGGTGATCTTGGGTCAGGTTAGTGAATACTGCTACTTCAAACCGACAGCCCAATGCCCGCCGCTGTTCCAGGGCATGGGAACTAACCTCCATAACCGTATGACTACAGTCCGCCGCTGCTGCCGCCGCGAGGGTCTTTTGCAGATCCGCTGCAAAAGGCGTGGTGTGGGAGGCGGTGTGGTGATAGCCAGGCCAGCGGGCGTAGAGCGTGCCCAGCATGGCCGTTTTGCGCTGGGCTTCGTTGAGCCAAAACTCAACGAGGTGGGTGGTGGTGGTTTTACCGTTGGTTCCGGTAAGGCCCACTAGCTTCATCTTTTGGACGGGATGGTCGTAGAAGGCTTCGGCAAGCTGGGCGCAAACTTCGACAACATCTGTGGCGGTGATGAAGCAGGGACTGTCACCAGCGGTCGCAGGTTTGTCTATTAAGGCTTGGGGGGAAATTACGGCTGCGATCGCCCCTTGTTCCATGGCCCCGGGCCAAAATGTCCCACCATCCACACGGGTGCCAGGCATACCAATGAAGAGTTCACCGGGCTGAATCGCCTTTGAGTTTGTGCGAATGCCAGTAACCATTTGGTCCAGGGCAGGATGCTCGGCGTCAAAGTTCAGATTGGGGACCTGGGTCAGCAGCGATCGCAATTTCATAACCTAGAGCCTTGAATTCAGGGTGATGGGACGATTCAAGCGGTTCTCTTGAAAAATCCTAGTGATAATTTACTGGCAATGGGTCGTCAGTAATTGTTCTAGGCGAGCCACTGGGGCTCGGGGAGACAGCCGAGGCAGTTCTTGAAGGCCCAGCGGCGAGGCCCAGCAAAGCACAGGAATCTCATATTGATAGGCTTCAAACCAAGCCTCCTGGGTCGTGATATCCCGAACTTCTAATTCAAATTGAAGGGTTGTCACAGCCGCCAATTTCTCGAGTAAACCTTCACAAAGGTGGCAACCAGGCTTGCTGTAGAGGATTAGCTGCATGAGTTTTCTCGTTGAGCTCCGTCAATTGCCGTAGTAATCAATTCAGTCCAGATGGGCACAATACTCAGTAGGAGCATATGCAGTCTAATTATCCGTCAGGACAGACTGTGATCGCGTTGTTGCCGTCCATCTCTTGTCTTTAAGCAGTTTGGGCTCCATGGAACAACGCGGCAGATGTAATTAACCTCACGACGCCCCGAGGGGCCATCGTTTAGCGCTGCACCAGAGAGAAAAATCATGGCCGCTCAAAAAGTTTTAATCATCGATGATAGTAAGCTAATGCGCTTGCAGGTGAGAGAAATGCTCCCTGGCAACATGGAGATTGTTGAAGCTGTGGATGGTGCCGATGGCTTTGAGAAGATTCACCAAGAACAGCCTAGCTTGATCATCATGGACTGCTTCATGCCCAAGATGAATGGCTGGCAAGTGGTGAATAAAATGCTGTCCTTCCCTGAGCTACACAAGGTTCCGGTAGTCTTGATGTCGGGTCGAGAGGAAGACGTTCAGGAGAATGCCGGGGAACTATTCGACCATTTCGAATTCCTTGCCAAGCCCTTCGATAAAACCAAGCTGATTACGGCGATTAAAGCCGCTCTGGCCAAGGCGAAGAATCGTCGTGCTCCTGTGGTAGATGAAGTGGCTAATGAAACCACAACCATGGCAGCCAACGTCGCCTTGGATGCGACCACGCTACTGCAAAAGCTGCAAAGTGAGGTTCAGGACCTGCGCCAGCAAAATGCAAACATGCGGGCGGAGATGAAGCAGATGAAGCAGCAGATGGCTCAAATTACGAAGGTTGTGAAACAGAATTTGACCCACGCTTAGGCAGCATTGCCCAAACCGTTCAGCCTTGCAAAAGCCCTGTGACTCAATCCGTCACGGGGCTTTTGCGATCTTCGGGTGTACGAAGCCAAAAAGGTTATTAAAGTCGCAGAACTCTTTGCTATATTAGACAACTGGGAAGATTATATTGAGGATGACCTATGTCACGATTTAGAGGCCCACGCCTCAAGGTAACCCGTCGCCTCGGGGACTTACCAGGCCTGACCCGTAAGACTGCTCGCCGGGCCTATCCGCCTGGTCAGCACGGTCAAGGTCGTCGCAAGCGTTCTGAATACGCTGTGCGTCTGGAAGAGAAGCAAAAGCTTCGCTTCAACTACGGCGTAACTGAGCGTCAGCTCATCCGTTACGTCAAAAAGGCTCGTCGCGTTCAAGGCTCCACCGGTCAGGTCATCCTGCAACTGTTGGAAATGCGCTTGGACAACACTGTTTTTCGCTTGGGCATGGCCCCTACGATCCCCGCTGCTCGTCAGTTGGTGAATCATGGCCACGTCACCATTAACGGCAAGGTTCTGGATATTCCCAGCTACCAAATTCGCCCCGGTGATGTGATTGCTGTGCGCGATCGCGATGCTTCTAAGAAGCTAGTGGAGGCCAACCTGGAGTATCCCGGTTTGGCGAATTTGCCCAACCACTTGGAGTTTGACAAGGCTAAATTGACAGCCAAGGTCAACGGCACCATTGAGCGTGAGTGGGTTGCACTCAATATCAATGAGCTACTCGTGGTCGAGTATTACTCCCGTAAGGTCTAGCTCGTATCTTCCCAAATCCGTCAATATATCGATCCTCTGCTTGCGCGGCTGCTAGCAGAGGATTTTTTTGTACTTTAGCCACCAATCTGGGACATGGTTTTGGCGTAGCGGCCTGGGGTACCTGCATCTCGATCTTTGTAATTAATATCCGGTTTGAGTTGTAGAAGCTGTTGAACTTGTTGGCGTAGCTCTGCTGGATTTTTGCCTTGGCGCAGAGCCGTCTTGAGATCGATCTGGCCGGTTTCATTGAGTAGGCAGGGCCGCAGCCAGCCGTCGGCGGAGAGGCGCATGCGGTTGCAGCGATCGCAAAAGCATTCAGACATTTGGCTAATGAAGCCTAGGGTTCCCTTAGCGCCAGGGATCTTGAAAACATCCGCAGGGCCATTACCCAGAACAGAGCCTTCTTCAAGGCCCCAGCGATCGCGAATCTGCTGACGGATTTCCTCGGAGGGGACCCAGCCGCGATCGCCAAACAGCTCATCGTTACCGATGGGCATAAACTCAATAAAGCGCACATGCCAAGCCCGGTCGATACTGAGAGCTGCAAGGTCCATGAGTTCGCTATCATTCACCCCAGGGATGACGACAACGTTTAGTTTGAGCGGATCAAAGCCAATTTCATAGGCCGTTTGGATCCCCTGCCAGACCTGTTGCCAGCGAGAGCGGCCTTTGGTTCCAGCCAAGCTATCAAAGGTGTCGGCATCGAGGGAGTCAAGACTGATATTGATGCGGCGTAGCCCCACTGCATAGAGATCAGCAGCCTGATCGGCTAGGAGAAAGCCGTTAGTGGTTAAAGAAATATCTTGGGTTTGGGGCAGAGCTGCAATCCTAGCAATCAGGCTCGCTAGATTTGGCCGCAGCAAGGGCTCTCCCCCCGTGAGGCGAAAACGACTAAAGCCAAGGGGAGTAAAGACTTCCCTCAGCAGGAGCAGTAGTTCATCGTCTTGGAGTAGAGCGGATTGACGCAGGTAGTCTAGGTCTGCCCCTTCGGGCATGCAGTATTGGCAGCGAAAGTTGCAGCGATCGATCAGGCTAATGCGGAGATAGTCAATCGCGTTCATGGAGTCGTCGTTCTACCAGGCTATGTGCCTAGCTTAGAGCTTGAGACAGAGCCATGGGGAAAGTTCGGTAGATTGAGTGAGGAAGATGATGAAGTTACACTCTCCCCTGGGGTTTCCCCGGCGACCTCACCAGCCTGCTCCTTGGTGATTTCGCTGGCCATTTCGCCTGAATTTTCCATTATTGAGAGAATTCCATGGAGCTCAGTGGGGGACGAGGGATATTGAGCAACCACAGCCTCGTCGTCGCCCTGCTGGAAAAGGGGCTCCAACAGGGCCATGAGTTCTGGCGAAACAGATTCAGCTTGGGCAGCCCATTGGGTAATCTCGCGTAACTGTTCGGCTTGGGTTTGAGCCTGACGCCGCCATTGGTTAGATTGGCGCTGGGCTTGGCGCAGCTCTTCGCTGAGGCGTAGGAGCTGGCCGGTCATTTGGGTGGTTTCTTGTTCGAGCTGGAGCTGGCGATCGCGGGCCTGACTGCGGTCCTGGCGATCGCGATTACCATCGGTCTTAAGCTGTTGACGCAAATGGTCCTGATGGGAAAGGCGAGTTTCCAGGGCTGCGACTTGTGCCTGGGCCTGGCTTAACTCCGCCTGCATGGCGACAATACCTCGAGACTGGGCCGCCGTTATTTCATGTTGATCCCGTAGGGTCGCTTCAGCTAGATTTAGCTGCTCTTCCAGGATCGCTTGCTGCTGACGACGGTCCAATATTTCTGTTTGGAGACGCTCCGTGAGCTGCTGGGCCGCATCTCGCTGGGCTTCTAGGGGAAAGACCTGGGATTGACTCGCGAGATGCCGTTGCTCCAGCAGCGTGGCGCGATCGCGAGCGTCCTGGAGTTGTTGTTCTAAAGCAGCGCAGCGCATCGCCCAATTTTCAAGCTGTTGCCCTTGTGCTGCCCTAGAACGCTGAACAGACTCTCGATGCTGTTTTAATTGAAACTGCTGGGTTTTGGCTAGACTATGGAGCTCCGCCAATAGGCCTACATCACCATATTGATCACTAAGACTGGGCCGCAACTGATGGAGAGGACTGGAGGAACTGTCACCTTGGGAAGACTCAGCGCTCAAGTCCATCTCTGGATTGGATGGCGATGCTGTTGCGGAAGGATTTGACGAATTCAGGGAGTCTACAGGGTCTAGCTGGGACTCACTGCGGCTTGGCTGTTCCGTTGCGGCGTCCAACGAGGATTCAGGTAAATCACTAATGACGGTGACATTTTCCGCTGCCAACAAGGCTTCATGGGATACCGCCCCAAAGCGAGCAACTCCACCAATGATGTTATCCAGCAATGGACTAACAGCACTGCTTTGCTCACCAAGGGAAATAGCAGCAGACTGCCATTCCCTCTGATCTTCAGGCTTGTCATCGGGGTGGGTGGAGGACATGGTGGGTAGACAGCCCTGCGCTCGAAAATGTCTGTAAGTATATTTACGAGTTAAGAATAAAACTCGAATCCACCTCATAACCTAACACGGAGGGATATACCTAGAACGTTCCATTGTTACATCGGCTTGGATGGCCTTGAACTACTATCTCCCAGGCTCCAGCGATGATCTACTTCTAAGCCATCCCTAGCACAACTTTCTTCCAAGCGTCGCTGTTGAACCTTAGCTTTACGCAAGGTGGCAATTAACTCATGAAGCATTTCGCGCTGGGCTGGGTATCCCCCCACGGCAAAACGTGCCTTTTGCTCTAGAAGCTGCAAGGGCACTTCGTAATGGATGGGGGAGGGCAAAGGTATGGGATCCAAGGCGATCGCTCACGGTGTTGGCATGGCTACATGCTGATCATAGGGGTTTAAGCCCTGCCCGGGCAGGTTGTTTAGGGTCGGGTTAACCCACCAGGGCTGTGATAGCGGCACCGGGGTCGGGTTGACGAATCAGAGATTCTCCGACGAGGACAGCAGTTGCCCCTGCTTCGGAGACTCGCTTGAGGTCTGCGGGTTGGTGCATGCCGGATTCACTGACAATGGTGATGTGCTGGAGGCGATTGCTTTGCAAGCTTCCTGAGGAATCACCATATTTCGCCAGCAAGTCACAGGTGGTATCTAGGGTGGTGTGGAAGGTGGTGAGGTCTCGGTTGTTGATGCCGACCAGCTCAACGCCCTGGAGCGTTAGGACTCGCTCTAGCTCGGGGGCATCATGGACTTCAACCAATGCGGTCATACCCAGAACTTTGACAATTTTGAGGAAGTATTGGAGGTCCGCATCAGATAGCACGGCGGCAATGAGTAGCACGGCATCAGCGCCATAGGAGCGGGCGAGATAAATCTGATAGGGGTAGAGGACAAAGTCTTTGCAGAGCAGGGGCAGATCGACAGCCTTGCGGATTAAGGCTAGATTCTCGAAGCTGCCTTGGAAGAATTTTGAGTCTGTGAGGACCGAGAGACAAGCAGCGTTGTTGGCGGCGTAGGACTGGGCGATCGCGACGGGATCAAAGTCTTCGCGAAAAACACCTTTACTCGGCGAGGCCTTTTTCACTTCCGCAATAACGCTAGGAGTGGTTGGTTGAGCCTTGAGACGACCCAGAAAGTCTAAGGGGGCAGGAGCGGCTTGGACGCGACCTTTGAGCTGGAAGAGAGGCATTTTCTCTCGCAACTGATCGACTTCATGCTCTTTGTACCAAACGATTTCTTCGAGGATGTTGTCAGGTTCATCCTGCTGCAGAGAGGTTTTGAAGCTCATGTCTGCAACCCGAACCGCCGGGTTGATGGGGCGGCGACGAATTTTCATTGGCTGATTCTCTAAAGGGCGGAGGTTGTGGACAAAGGCTAGGTGCTGTCCAGCAATCTATGGATAGATCTATGGAGCGATCATGCACGGTATGGACATGGCAATGCCATGTCCATACCCAGAATTACGCCACCTCGTGGGGGCGCAAAATGCAATGTTCTAATGTCCGGCACCAGCACCAGCTGCACGCTTAAAGGCCTCGTCCAGCACCTCGGAGAGGGTGGGGTGGGTATGGACGGAGAAGGCCAGATCGTTAACGGACACCTTCTGGGCCATGGCGTTGGCAGCTTCTTGGATTAAATCCGCAGCATGGAGACCAAAGATGTGGGCACCCAGGATCTCGCCGGTGTCGGGGCGGAAGATCAGCTTGGCGATGCCGTCGGTTTCACCCTCAGCGATCGCTTTGGCATTGGCTTTGAAGTAAGTCCGCACGGACTTCACGGGGTAACCCCCATTTGCCTTAGCTTGTTCCTTGGCTGCGGGTTCGGTCAGGCCGACGAAGCTCACTTCGGGGTGGGTGAAGGCAGCGGCGGGGATAACGTTGTAATCGACTGTGCGGGGGCGATCGCAAATGGTCTCAACCACGGCCATGCCTTGGGCAGAAGCCGTATGGGCCAGCATCAGCTTGCCCGTGGCATCGCCAATGGCATAGAGATTGGGAATGACTTGGCCATCTTCCTTGAGCACTGCCAAGTGGTCGTTCACAGGGATGAAACCGCGACGACCCAGATCTACACCAATTTCTTCCAAGCCCATTTTCTTAGCTGTAGGAATGCGGCCCGTAGCGATGAGGCAGGCATCCACTTCTAAGACATCAATGACCTCTTTGGTTTTGGCATCGGTCAGCTCAATCTGAACCGGGGAGCCTGGGGTAATTTTGGTGGCAAAGACTCCCTTGTAGGTTTCGATATCTCTAGGGGTCAGCAACGTCCGCTCGGCAATCTTGGCGATGTCCGGATCAAAGCCAGGCATGAGCTTATCCAGGGCTTCGATCATGGTAATCTCGCAGCCCAGGGCGGAATAGACATCGGCAAATTCCAAGCCGATGTAGCCACTGCCAATGATAGCAATCCAGTCGGGCAGGTCTGCTAGCTTCACCGCATGGTCGCTGGTGAAGACCGTTTTGCCATCCACCTCCGCCCCTGGGGGAACGAAGGGGGTGGAGCCTGGGGCTAGGAGAATGTTTTTGGCGGTGAGGGTTTGCTCGCCGTTGTCGCTCTTCACAGCGACCTTCTGGACGCCAGCCACGCTGCCCCAGCCCTGAATAATGTCCACGCCGATGCGCTTGAGGCTACCGATCAGGCCCTCGCGCTGCTGGGTGACGACCTTATTGGCATGTTCGGCAATGGCAGCTCGGTCAAATTGCACAGTGCCAACGCTCACGCCCATGGCACTGAGATGCTTAGCGTCCTGAAGTTCTCGCACTTTGCCGGACGCGGCCAAGAGCGCCTTGGAGGGAATGCAGCCCCGGTTCACGCAAGTGCCGCCCATGTCTCCGGCTTCAACGATCGCCGTCTTGAGGCCACAGCTGACGGCGTGGAGCGCTGCTCCATGGCCACCCACCCCAGCGCCAATAATAATTAGGTCGTAATTGAAATCGCTCACGTCGCCTCTCCTGGCCCGAATTGCCCAGGGTCTATCTTAAACCCCGTTGAGCCTTTGGGCAGCTTGGAGAAATTGCAGAATATACTCCCTGGTGATTAGCGTCCGATTATTGCTTCAGGCTTCGCTGTCGTTGGGCTTCGTAGAGCACCACTGCGAGGGAAATAGCCGCATTCAGGGATTCAACACCATCGGCAAGTGGTATGGAAATAGCTTCATCGGCTAGGGTAGCGATGGGCTCTGAAAGCCCAGCCCCTTCATTCCCTAGAAGAATCATCGTGGGCTGGGTCCAGTCATAGTCCCAGTGCATTTGAGGGGCTCTGGGCAAGGTGGCAACGACCTTCATCCCCTGGGCTTTTGCCTGGGCAACAGTCTCTTCCAATGTGTCCACTTCAGCGAAAGGAAGACGCAACCATTGCCCCGCCGAGGCTCGCAAAACTTTGGGATGGTCGTAGCCAACGCTATCACGACTCATCCATAGACCTTCCACAGCCACAGCAGCAGCGGTACGGAACACTGTGCCTAGGTTACCGGGGTCCTGAAGGGTTTCCACAGCGATACCCAGAGAGCAGGGCAATGTGGGGGTCTTAGGGGGCTTTCGAGGAGCGGTGGCAACAATGCCGTCAGGATTGGCTGTGGTGGCGATCGCTTCAAGCACCTCATGACTCACGGCCACCAGGTTCGCAGGACTGTTTTCTAACTGAGTGAAGAGCTGGGGATGGCGCGATCGCCAAGCCTCGGTAAAGCAAACCGTCTCCAAAACAAACGACTCTTGGATCGCGGCTTCTGTGAGATTGGTACCTTCCAGCAAAATGAGCTGCTGCCGACCGCGCTCCTTAGAGCGGTGCAGCTTGCGAAGCTGCTTGACCAATGGGTTTTGGCGACTCGTCAGAACCAAATCTTCGGGCTTGGTCATAACATAATCGACTCACTCAAAGAACGAAGGGATAGGCATGCCATAGACACAGCCTAGTGAGATCAATGACACCCACCCAAATTTAATTTGGATGGGTGTCATTCAAGAAAACCATTAAGATGCGGAACCCGGGACTTGAACCCGGAAGTCTGTGAAGACACTAGTACCTGAAACTAGCGCGTCTACCAATTCCGCCAGTTCCGCATATTCAATTGAAGCTGCATTCCGCAGCGCTTACTAATAATTCAGCAATAGTTGAAATTCGTCAACAGGCCAGGGCTGAAATCTTCCGATTCGTCTTTTCAGTTTGCCTAACAGATAATATTTATCTGTCAGGCAAGGACACAAGTCACAACAGAAAGATGCCAAGGCGAATAACCTCCAACTCGTTGATGATCCTACAACTTTGATTTTTGTCAGTTGATCGGGCATCAATATACCCCAATCAATATTTATACGCTCTTGCCTTGGAAACCAGCATGATGCGTCTCTATCCCCCTAGGGGAAATGATCTTCCAATTTGACAGGGTGAAATAAAACCAGAGAATTCTCGTAGACAAATAGGCTTTTTTTAGACAGACTATTTATTTCTCAGAGACCTACCGGATGACATGGCTTTAATTTTCAGTCATACAAGAAACCAAATTGGCGTTAACTTTAGGGTTAGCCTAATCTACATATGACTTAATAGTCGTAAGTTCAATTGGCTTTTTAGGTAAGGCGTTGTTGCTGTCCTCTGCCTGAAGCCCCGGCCTTAATGCTGTTAATGGGTGCTATGAATGCAATGATTTGGCTGTTGGTTGTTATTCCATTTATAGGGAATATTTTGATTAAGCTCCATGCCATTGCAATTCCAAGCCCTCGATGATCTCCGATCGCTTGACAGTTCTCTTGCGGATAGGATTTCTTAAGCAACAGCCCCCAGCTCACCCCTTGGTTTCTCTTTAGACGACCAAGTTGAGTCTGCCACCCTCACCTCTAGGAGGACAGGACCATTACTCCCGCTCTTCAACAGACCGCTCAGGTCAGCACCGATAACACCAATAAGGTCGACCGTTCCGCTTTGGAAATCCAAGGGGGCCATCCGCTTAGCGGAAAGGTGCGCATTAGTGGTGCTAAGAATTCAGCCCTGGTCATCATGGCGGGCATGTTGCTCTGTCCCGAGGACTGCCACCTCTCTAATGTGCCGCAGCTCGCAGATATCAACAATATGGTTAAGATCCTCACAGCCCTAGGCGTGAAGATTGAGCGGGAAGGCGATCGCCTCAAGGCAAATGCCAGCGATATTGGCCATTCTGAAGCGCCCTATGAGTTAGTCAGCAAGCTGCGGGCTAGCTTCTTTGCCATTGGTCCCCTGCTATCTCGCCTGGGTGTGGCCAATATTCCCTTGCCCGGTGGCTGTGCCATTGGTGCCCGTCCTGTGGAGCTCCATGTGCGGGGCTTGAGAGCTATGGGTGCAACAGTGTTGATTGAGCATGGCGTTGTCAAAGCCTCTGTGCCCGGTAACAGCAACCGTTTAAAGGGTGCCAAGATTTACCTGGACTGCCCTAGCGTAGGAGCCACTGAGACCTTGATGATGGCGGCAACCCTCGCAGAAGGGGAGACCGTGATTGACAACGCGGCTCAGGAGCCTGAGGTCATGGACCTGGCCAACTTCTGCAATGCCATGGGAGCCAAGATTAAAGGAGCGGGTACCAATACCATCACCATTCAAGGTGTGGACAAGATGCACACCTGCGAATGGAGCATTATTCCGGATCGTATTGAAGCCGGTACGTTCTTGGTGGCAGGTGCCATCACCCATTCCGAGATCAGCGTGGCTCCTGTAGTGCCGGACCACCTGACTGCGGTGATTGCCAAGCTTGAGGCTATGGGCTGTCAAGTCATCGCTGACGATGCAGAGACCCTGCGCATTGTCCCTGCGGATAGCTATAAGACCGTGGACATTCGCACCCTGCCCTTCCCTGGCTTTCCCACGGACATGCAGGCTCAACTAATGGCCTTGATGACCCTGGCTGAGGGCAATAGCATCATCACCGAGACGATGTTTGAGAACCGTTTACAACATGTGGCAGAGCTGCAGCGCATGGGAGCCAATATCCGCGCCCAGGGCGATACTGCTGTGGTAACGGGTGCTCCGTTCCTATCGGGTGCTCCGGTGATGGCAACGGATCTGCGAGCCTCTGCGGCGCTGGTGCTAGCCGGGCTAGCAGCCCAGGGTAAAACGACTGTGCAACAGTTGCGTCACTTGGACCGGGGCTATGAGCGCCTAGACGAAAAACTGCGTCAGCTGGGGGCTTGCATTGAGCGGGTAGAGCTACCTGAAGAAGATCTGAAAGCCTAAGTTCGATTGGGAATCAATAGACCGACCTTCAGCTATTTATCCAAACTGGGCTCACAGAGCCCATTCAGTACTGCTCAAAAGGGCTGCTTGAGAAGTCTCTCAGGTAGCCCTTTTGAGTATTCAGCGATGGCTCGTTCTCAGTGAAAACCGCCAATGCTGAGCTGAGTTCTAGTCAGCAACGACTGCCACGGCATCATCCTTAGATTCAGGCATGTAAGTCCCCTCATCGTAAATATCGAGGTGACGGAAAAGCGCATAGGGCTTCTGGGTACGACAGCTATAGAATTCCACGGCTGCTCCTGTTTCGGTGACTTTGACCTTCGGAGAGAAGTTCTTTGGCATTTTCCCTTTCCAACGCCACTGGAGTTGATTGGGAACGCGATCGATGATGCGGTGATGGGTGAATTGTTGGTCCTTACCCGTGGCCCCAAACTCTTTCATTTCCCTCAGGAGCATGGAGGCAATCATGTAGGAGGCGGTGGAGCGATCGCCTTCTAGGGCCATCATGGTGTGGCTCATAGAGCCTTTCGGATAGGGCGGATAATGCCATTCTGCATCTTCTGGCAAGGCAGAAACCAAAGCAGTGGTAGTGCTGTTATCTTCGGGCACAGCGCAGATATGGCCCACGCCGCCATCAAGCGTACGCAACAGATAGGGCACGAGTCGCCAGCCTGATTTTACGGAGAGCCCCTTGAGTTGTAATAGGGCATCCCCAGGATTGATCGAACTCACAAACCATCGACCTTCTACATTCGGCGCATCTCCACTACCACCGTCCATCGCTGTGGGGGCTTGGAACATATTGACAAGATCTCCCAAGGTCGCTGGAGCACTATCTGCTGAAAGGGCCTCACTAGGTCGATTCTCCAGGGCAGGCAGTGTCAAAACCCTACGAATGTGGCTGCGCATTTTACGAAGGGAGACGAGGGGAATAATCTGGGTGGCCATGGAGTAGAGACGTCTGGAGAATAGAATCTGGGAGTATTGAGCTAGGTGACTTTTTCTTTTCTTGGGGGTAAATTCTGCCCTCACCAGGGGTATAAATCTATCACCAGCCTCGCTCTATGATATTCCGCAATTTGAATCGTCCAGCAGGAGTAAAGTGATCGCCCATGGGGAGATCACTTTACTCCTAGCCCATTTTGCCTGCCTGAGCCGCCAGCACTTGCATCTACCCTGCTTGTTTGAACTTTCTTGGGCATCCCTCACCCAGCTCAGCCCCCGCCCAAAAGCCATGGGAGTTTGGATCAAAAATCTGTCCCCCTGAAGTCCTCGCCGATGATGATGGGCTGTTTCAGTATCAACCCTAAAATGGATGAGGCAACCACTTCCATCCAGGCTAGCCAACTTAGCCTCGCTCCTAGCCCACCCAGCCCTACAGCAGACCTGCTCGTTCTAAATCAAGGACGGAATTATTAATCCTGCTGCCAACGGATTGTCTATTGAAATAGCCTGGGGAATCTCTCGTAGCAAGAGACTTAGGGCTTCTGAACAATGCCTGCCTTGCTAGCAGCTGACCATTCAAAGGTGCAGTTTTGGGCAATCGCTCGCTGGAGCAATTTATCGTAATCCCCCTCATCAATAATGAACGAGCCAAATCGTTCTAGATGGGGATTATTCATCTGGGCATCGAACAGAAGAAACCCTTGCTGACGCAGACAGTTGACCAATTCAACGATCGCAACCTTAGAGCCCTCAGGGATGTTGTAAAACATCGACTCCCCCATAAAAGCTCCGCCAATCACAATGCCTAACACACCACCAGCTAAGCGATCGCCCTCCCAGGTTTCAAAACTGTGAGCCCACCCCGTGCGATGCAACAACAAATACACCGCCTTCAACTCATCGGAAATCCAGGTTGACTCACGATTTGCACAGCCCGCCAACACCCCAGCAAAATCCTCACTAATCGCAGGACGGAACTGCTTCCTATTCAACGAACGACGCAGGGACTTAGGAAAGCGAAACCGTTCATCCAGAGGGATTAAAGCACGCTGCCGACTGGTATACCAACCCAACCCGCCATCCTCCTCATCAGCCATGAGAAAATAGCCCTGTCGATAACCATCAATAATGCGAGCCGCCTTAGCAAGATCTCCTGCCGGTGCTCTTTTTGATTCCAACCCTTGGTCCATTGAACAGTGTTTTCCGATGAGCATATCCAGTGAGTCAGCCGAGGCCGCTAGCTTCGCAGCTCGCTCCAAAATATCAGTCCTATAGGTAAGCTTTGCATAGTGCAACGGCTCTGAGATCAAGACGATGTCAAAAGTTAAACCAAATTAGATTTTTCTGTGATTCCTGCAAAGCAAGGGGAGATTTTTAGACTTGACTTGGCTTCTGCAATGGCTAACTCCGCATCTACAGCGAGCCCCACCACATGCTCACCCAAAGCCTCTAAATCCCATAGGAGCCAGGGCTATGGCTCAAAACATTAAGAGACCCGACTAAAGTCTTTACGCTTTGGCTTGGGCGTTACAGTAAGGGGTAAATCCTGGTATCTCGTCGCGCATTTTACGCAATCCTAGGATAATCTTTGAACACATGAGTTAATCCATTAGCAAGGAAAGACTGCGACTCCTATACAAGCTTTCTAGAGCAAGGCTGTTTCCCCTGTCCTAATCTAGCTACCTGCCATATAACTTGATTCGAGCGATTTGGCTTTAAAATCAGTAGCGTGAAAGATACAATTTTTACGAGGCCCTGAAGACTATGGCTGAGCCGATTCAAGCCATCACCTTGCCCCCACCCGTCGATGCTCAGAAGGAAGAGCTTTGGTTGCAGCAAGCCCTCCTCCAGTGGCTAGACAGCGAATATATTCCTGAACCGGTCAATGCAGACATAGCCGAACGGGCAGCGAAGGTATTTCTGCGACAGCGCATGGAAGGCGAGAATGATCTCGGCTCCCTCGTCATCGCTATCGTCACGGAGATGCGTGCCTTTGATTTTTCCAAAAGCTTCTATGGTGAGTTCGCAGTAGCCAATGCGGTGAGCGACCTTATCATGACGAGCCTAGGCATTGATACTTGCTGTGGTGAGACCTAACCTAGCCCCACAGCTCGAAGCTTGAACCCACAAGCCAGAATACCTTTGATCAAAGAAGAGGGGACCCATTCCTATGAGTCCCCTCTTCTTTGATCAAAACAAGTCAAGGCAAGCAAAAGTGCTAATCAATGGATAACCAAAGGCAAGATAGACCTAAGTATCCAAACCCCAAATTGCAAGATGACTATTACCAACTGGACTTAACGACACCAGGCAACAAACCCTGGTGCGCCATTTCACGAAGCTGGTTACGGCACAGACCAAAATCCCGGTAGTAGCCACGGGGGCGACCGGTCTTCCAGCAGCGGTTGCGAACGCGAGTGGGAGAGCTATCGCGGGGAAGCTGCTGGAGCTTGCGGTGAATTTCAAACTTTTCAGCTTGGCTAGAAGCCTTTTCAAAGGCTTCTTTGAGCGCCTGACGCTTCTCGGCAAAACGCTCGACTGTTTTCTTGCGTTTGACGTCGCGGGCGATCATGGATTTCTTAGCCATGAATTGCGTTGCTTCCTTTATTTGCGGGTAACCATACAGTCTCACATTCTAGCGGAAATTGTCTCCATAGCAAGCATTCAGTAAAGGTTAATGGGAAGTTGCTGCTATCTAAGACACAAATGACTGAAAAATCCAGTTATTTGCTCTCCTCAAAGCAATCCAACAGACGACCATACACAGCTATGGTTTGCCGCTGGAAGACCATAGCTCATAGCCTTTAGAGCGTTTCAGAACTGACCTTCAGGGTCGGTGGTTTATAGGTTTCTAGGGGAAGTTCCTGGAAGGCATTGAGGTCAATCCAAAAGGTTGTACCCACACCATCCTCACTCACAAGTTGAACCTGGCTGCGATGGCGGTCAACAATGTTGCGAACAATAGATAGACCTAAGCCGGTACCCTCTAAGGTGTGGACCCGATTCTCAACTCGGAAGAAGCGATCAAAGATGGCAGCTTGATCCTCTGGCGCAATCCCAATACCGGTATCCGAGACTTCTAGGCGCACCTTGGGCTGAGTGACGCATTGAATGCCTTGATGGCTGCGTTCATAGCTGCTGGAAGCATCTAGTTGATAGGCCCTAAGGACAACGCGATCGCCCTTGGAGGTGAATTTCATCGCATTACCCACCAAGTTTGCCAACACCTGAAGAA
>CALIGI010000254.1 GCA_938021205.1 uncultured Pseudanabaenaceae cyanobacterium | reverse complement strand
GCCGATGATTATGCAACTGGTGGTGGGCGATCGCGAGGATTAATAATCTCGTGGTGGTTCTTGTTAGGTGATGAGTTAGGGCTTTTGCTCTAGTTTTTAGAGGCGGTCTCCTTTGGGGGCCGCTTTCTTGTTGTTTGGGGCTGCTTGCTTAGGCATGGGCCTAGAAGAATTTAAGAGGTAAAGCACAAATTCATGAGGGGTAGCCCTCACGCTCCCAAATACTGGTGTGATTGACCTACCTCTCATTCTATGGCTCATCCCTTCGATGTGGGCTAGCTGGCTTCAGTGCTTGAGGGGCATTAACAGGGCTATTTCACATTTTTTGGAGAATACTTTCAACCAGCAATCCTCCGTCCAACGATCTCACGATCTCCAACGAGAGATTGGTTGCTTTAGGGGCTGTTGCTGCTGGTGAAGGGGCATGGCCGGCTTACTTGCTTGACCAAGTGACTTATTGCTCTAATACCCAGTCAGCGGGCACAATTCAAAAGTGCCATGGGTGGGGCTGAGCGATGGACGTACATCCAAACTTGCACCATCTGTTGAGCTGGCATTGATCTGATTCTTCTGTCTGTGGACTCTCGGTACACCTAAGCTCGATGGGCACAAAAACAACCTCATCTCCTAGCCCTTTCTCTTCTATCTGAAACCGCCTAGGGGAACAAGAGAGAAGGGGAACCAAACGGCAAAACCAGGTTTTCAGGCGATTGCTATTAAAGAGAATCCCAATGATGCTACTGACCTAGCTTGCCCAGAATCCAAACTCACCCCACCCATTCGGCCTACTATCGGACGAAGCCTTGGAAAAGGGGAGAAGCTATTGACCGGTCAGAGTAAAAGAAACTGGGCGTATCTTTCAATCTGTTCCTTCCCTGTTTTGAGGGGAGGCTAGATGGGGTAGGTTTGCCGCTTGATAAGATAGGGCATTGTCTCCTAGTCCTTGACGGCGTAGGTTCCTCGACCAATTCTTTTCCTGGCTCCTTACTGGGTATGATCCTTGCGAGAAGAGATAGTCTGGATATTTCCGCCAAGTATTACTAGGTATCATCTTAAAAAAATAGTGCTGAGGATTTTCTCAATTTATTAAGAATTTCCCGGACATATATTGCCGCTAATCTTATTTTTGAGTCATTAATAAATCATTGTTCGGATAGTTTTAGAATCAGTCCCTGAAGTTCCTGATGTTCTCGTTACTGAGAGCGATGCAAACGGTGTATAAACAACCATGAAGCTTTCATGATCAGTCAAATCTGTCCGGAGTACTGTAACAAAAAAAATATCTGAAATACAAATCTGAAAATGATTACTGAGTAGGTCGGCACAATTGCTGTGCAAACGAGAGGCGACTTCGCTTAACTCTCAGTCTTGAGATTGGGTAAGGGATCTAGGGGACTCCCTAGGAATAAAGCATCCGAAGTAAGACAGTTCTATGAACAGCTCTGCATTCACCCCTTGCCAGTTTGGCTTCGTCTGGCTGCTGTGAGCTAAAGTTCACAGCTCAAAGCTCAAGTCCGTTAAAACGGACTGAACAGCCCTAAGTTATTGGATTTCAGCCGACTTTAGTGGGCTTTCGCTCTTAGCCTGGAGATTTATCCCCAGGCGTTCCAGGGAGGTATTCCTAGCGCTATCAGACTAAGGTTGGGATGTTTTAATTTCTGGGACTTCCCTTGCTGGCTGAACGAGGCTGAAATCAGCCAGCTAGGGTTAACAGTTGATTTCTATTTGATAGATCTTTGGATGTTGGTAATAAGGATTCTGAATGTGTAAAGTTCCGGAATTATCATATCTATTCTGTATGTCTTATGACGGAATTAATATCGAATTTGCAGAAAATTAAAATGCCATTAGAGGAATTTTAGTTTTTTAGAAAATCTTTTAGACCATTTGATGGAGTCTTAATATCTTCGATATCTCTCTCTTCAAAATGAAGATATTATCCTGGATGTAATTGACATTGAATCTTGAATTCAATTAGGATTGCAAGAGGTTGGAATAGTAGGTTTTGAGAGTCACAGTGGTTCGTCTTCTGATGTATTTTGTCTTGGGTTATTCATGTCTGAAAAGGATTTTAGTAAGCTGTCAAAAGTTCGTTGTGAAAACTCTATTTCAATGGCTGAAATTTCGAATTCATTAGACTTCCCTTCTGTCTGTGTAAGGATTGAAGAACGTACATTGGAACGGCCCTCTGCGATCGCTGTTCAGTGGCAGGATCAGCAGCTCTCCTACGGAAAACTCAATGCTAAGGCCAATCAGATTGCTCGATTTTTACGTAGTCGAGAATTAGAGAATAATGCATTAATTGGCCTATGTGTTGATCGCTCCTTCGACCTTGTTGCTAGCGTCTTGGGGATTTTTAAAGCAGGATATGCCTACTTACCCCTCGATCCTCAATATCCTCAAGCCCGCCTCAACTTGATGCTGGAGGATGCATCGCCCGCCTTGATCTTGACCCAAAGCAATTTTGAAGCGCGATTGAGTGATTCTCAATCTGGCGAGGGGATTGAAATTTGGTGTCTTGATAAGGACGAAGCGCGCTTTGCGGAGCAGGATGTCGAGAATCTTGATCTGAGTCGCGATCGCAGCGACCTCGCCTACATGATCTACACCTCGGGCTCCACGGGACGTCCCAAGGGGGTGATGATCGAACAGTGCGCACTGGCTAGCTTTGTTCAGTCTGCGACTGAAGCCTATGGAATCTGCGCTGATGATCGCGTTCTCCAATTCTCTTCCATCAGCTTTGACGTTGCAGCCGAAGAAATATATCCCTGTCTGCTGGCAGGGGGCACTCTGGTGCTGAAGACGCCGGAAATGATGGCTTCTGTGCCCGCTTTTCTCGAATATTGTGGGCAATATGGCGTAACCGTTCTTGATTTGCCCACTGCATTTTGGCATCTCATCGTTGCGGAATTGGTTGCAGACCCTGAATTACAAATACCGGATTCGGTTCGCAGTATTATTTTTGGGGGAGAAGCCGTTAATGGAGAGCGAGTCCGGCAATGGCAGAAGCGGTTCGCCGGACAATCGCAGCAGATCCAGCTAATTAATGCTTACGGTCCAACAGAAACGACTGTTGATGCGATTGTTTACCCCATTCCCCAACAGCTACCTCAGCTAGAACAGGAATCTGATGCCTATAGTGCGATTCCCATCGGAAAGCCTTTGCCCCGAGTAACAGTTCATATTTTGGATGAGGAGGAGCAAGAGGTTGCTTCTGGTGAAGAAGGAGAGCTTTACATTGGTGGAGAGCAGCTAGCACGGGGCTATTTGCATCGCCCAGACCTAACGGCGGAGCGGTTTATTCCCAATCCCTTTGGTTCAGGCCGCCTTTATAAGACTGGAGATTGGTGCCGAATTCTGCCGGATGGCAATGTGGCATATCTGGGACGGATTGATAGCCAGGTTAAGATTCGCGGATTTCGGGTGGAATTGGGTGAAATTGAGGCGGCCTTGCTGGAGCAAGCTCAGGTTCAAGAAGTGGCAGTGGTGGCCCATCGAGATCGTCAAGAGCAGCAGCATCTCGTGGCCTATGTGGTCATGGCTGCGTCTGATACGTTCGAGGCCGCTAGCTTGCGGTCTGTTTTGGTGCAGAAAATGCCTCCATACATGGTGCCCAGCGTTTTTGTAGAGCTGGAAGCCTTGCCTTTGACCCCATCCGATAAGGTGGATCGTAAGGATCTTACAGCTCGTGAGCTGCCCAAGTTGTCCTCGTCCACTACGGTGGAAGGAGAAGGTCTTAAACCTCAGACCGAGACTGAGATGGCTTTGGCAAACCTTTGGCAGCAGAGCCTGGGTGCCGAGGGCGATTCTCCTAAGCTTGATGACAACTTTTTTGAGGGGGGGGGGACTTCGCTGATTGCAATGCAGTTGCTGGCCAAAGTGGAGAAAGCCTTTGATCAACAGCTTCAGCTTTCAGATCTGTTTGAAGCACCCACTCTTCGAGGCTTAGCTCAACATTTGGAGCAATTAGCTCAGGGTCTAGAGCAGCAGAAAACGAGTGTAATTCCGCTGTGGGTCAAAGGCGATCGCCCACCGCTGTTTTTC
Source organism: uncultured Pseudanabaenaceae cyanobacterium (assembly GCA_938021205.1). Lineage (GTDB taxonomy): Bacteria > Cyanobacteriota > Cyanobacteriia > PCC-9006 > JAAUQQ01 > JAAUQQ01. The sequence goes on along the minus strand of CALIGI010000254.1, from coordinate 8,331 downwards.
CTCAATTCAGGTACCTATGCGAGGCAGTTGGTTTCGCTACTGGGGACTGACCAGCCGTTGTACAACCTCAATATTTTCAATATTGCGGCCCAATTATCGGCTGACTTGGATGGAATGAAGCTGGAGGCGATCGCCCAAACTTTCATCGCGGATATGCGATCGATCCAGCCTGAGGGTCCTTACTACATCACGGGCTTCTGTGCGGACAGTAAGCTGGCGGTGGAGATGGGCCATCAACTCAGGGGGCAAGGTGAGACGGTTGCTTGGCTGGGGTTAATCGATCCGATGTGGGATGAGCCCCAGCAAAAAATGGCCGCTCACCTAACAAAGTTGCGTCAATTTGGCCTGGCATACTTGATTGAGAAGTTTAAAGATCTGTGGGCCAATCTGCAGAATGCAACGGCTAAAGATGCCCAGTTACAGGAAGTTCAGTTACAGGCCGGGATGAACTCTGAGCAATCTGTGAGTCAGGACCTAGCACTGCTGCGGCGCTATGAAACATTGTGCCTTGACCATCAGCCTAAGCCTTATGAAGGGCCGACGACCGTCATTTTCTCCGGTGAGACGGAGTTGGATCCCTGTCCGAAGCTGGGTGAGGTGTTGGGTGAGGAGTTTGACTCCCACGTGATTCCTGGCTTCCATATGGCGTTGTTTGAGGAGTTACCAAATCGGCAGCAGCTTGCGCTTTGTATTCAACGCTCCATTGAGCAGACATTGTAGCGGTGATGGGACTTGAGCTTAAAACAGCTCAAAATGCCGAGTTCTGAGTCGGGAAGGGCTTGAGACTTTTTCTACTCAACCTGAATTCGACAAGAGGCAATACATCCTCTCCCCTAACCCCTCTCCTAAGGTCGCGGGGAAAAGCAAAGCCTGAAAGCTTAACTTTTGCGTTCGGTTCCCTTGCTCCTTTAGGAGTAAGGGCTAGGGAAAGAGGTGGGCTGTTTGGCTGTCGAACTCAGGTTACTCAGAGCTCGGCATTTATTGGGTTTGAGCTCGACTCGGGAGGGCTGTCTGGCGCTGTCTGGCTGAGACCGTGGGAGATGAATCCTGCTCTATACCTGAGTTCGACCAATTCTGCCAGCACTGCGCTGTCAGCCTAGGAATGAATCCCCAGCTCCCTAGGGGTGATGTCGTCCGGGTTTCGCCAGTGGCATTTTTCAGACGGGCTTGGGTCGCGTCGATTTGGATGGCGGCGATGGGCTCCGTGATCCTGTTCTTTTGAAATGGTGGGGGGCTTTTCGTCTTTTGTGACGCTATTGCCTGGGGCTGCTAGTTCTCAAGTTGCGCATTGCCAAAGCGATAGCCTTTTCCGTAGACGGTGTGGATGAGGGTGGGGCTACTTTGGGTTTCGATTTTGCGGCGCAGGAGGCGGATTTGAGCTGCGAGGACGTTGCTGGTAGGAGAGCGATCGCCCCCCCATAAAAAATCCTGGATCTGTTCATGGGTTAGCAACTGAGAGGGATGCTGCATGAGATAGGTCAGCAAGCGGGTTTCTTTTTCGGAGAGTTCGATGGCTTTGCCGTTGCGATGGGCGACTTGGCTGAGGGGATCAAGTTCGAGGTCTTCGACTTTGAGTCGGTTGTTGGGAGCGGTCGGTTCAAGATTGCTGCCGTTGCGGAGTTGGGCGCGGACGCGGGCAAGGAGTTCACGCAGTTCGAAAGGTTTGATCAAGTAGTCGTTGGCTCCGGCATCTAGGCCTTGGACGCGATCGTCGAGGGTATCTTTGGCGGTGAGGAAGAGGACAGGGGTGCTATGTCCCTGTTGACGCAGGGTTTGGCAAATTTCGATGCCAGAAAACTCAGGCAGCATCCAGTCGAGGATGAGGAGATCGTAGGTTGCTGTTTGGGCGAGGTTGAGGCCTGCTTGGCCGGTTTGGGCGATGTCTACGCGGTAGCCTTCCTGTTGGAGAACGCGGCTGAGGGGGGCTGTGAGTTCGGGTTCGTCGTCAACGAGAAGAATTCGCACGGTCGTTAAGGGATGGGGGATGTCCGTTTCGGTCCGCTAAGGCAATGAATTAAAGGTTTCTTGCCAAAAGGCTGTAGGAGGTCAGGCTTGGCTTGATAGGATTAGAGCCGGTCTGCTGTCGGACAAACGGTTTTGTGCGTCTGTCCAATCAGTAAACCAGGCTATGACGATTACCTAAAACCCTCTGGCTCCTATCCATGCTAACTGTTGCCCTCGCTAAAGGCGGCTTGCTCAAAGACAGCATTCGAATGTTTCAGTCCATTGGGCTGGATTTTAGTGCTTTTTTGGAGCCGGGCATGCGCCAATTACAAATTGTGGAGCCCACGGGACGGGTGCGGGCGTTGAAGGTGCGTAATGGTGACGTGCCTGTTTATGTGGAGTATGGTCAGGCCCATTTGGGCATCGTTGGCTATGACGTGATCAAGGAGAAGCGCCCCAATGTGGCCCATCTCGTTGATTTGGGGTTTGGCGGTTGCCGGGTTTCGGTGGCCGTGAAAAATAACAGTCGCTATCAGTCGGCGTTGGATTTTCCGGCTCACATGCGGGTAGCTTCGACGTTGGTGAATTGCTCGCGGGAGTATTTCCATGAGCTGGATATTCCTGTGGAGCTGATTTATCTGTCCGGGGCGGTGGAGCTAGGGCCGATTACGGGGATCTCGGAGGCGATCGTGGATATCGTAGAGACAGGTACGACCCTGCGGGAAAACGGATTACGAGAGACGGATGTCCTGTTTAAGAGCACGGCACGGCTCGTGGGCCATCCTTTGAGCTATCGCCTCAATCAAAATGGTATGGGGGAGGTGGTGGAGCAGATCCGCGAGTTGGTGACTGCGAAGGTATAACGGTCCAAAGGTTTAACAGGTCAACCGTCGGAGCGGATTTCGCACCATGAATTAGCAGATCGCACTATGAATTAGCAGATCAATGAATGCTCGCACCGAGCTGTGAGGACCAACGTCAGTGGCGGATTGTTTCAAAGCCCATCAAGTCCGGCCTCCGCTCTCCCCTGGAGAAGCATTGTGCGTCATCCTTGAGAGACCCGTAATTTGTAGGCTCCATGAAATCTGCGACACCGCCTAATCTTTCGCTGTCGATTTTCGGCACGATCGCTGCCCTGATTGTCTTCCTCGCTCTTAATGCCTTCGTTATCCTCAACCCCGGTCAGGCCGGAGTAATCAGTATCTTGGGTAAGTCCCAAGATGGTGTCCTGCTAGAGGGCATTCACGTTAAGCCGCCCTTTGTGGCAGGGGTAGATATTTATGATACGACAGTGCAAAAGTTTGAAGTGCCTGCCCAAAGCTCCACGCGGGACTTGCAGGAGTTAACGGCTCGGTTTGCCATCAACTTCCGTTTGGATGAAAGCAGAGTGGTGGAAATTCGTCGTAAGCAGGGCTCACTGCAAAACTTGGTGACTAAGATTGTGGCTCCTCAAACGCAAGAGGCGTTCAAGATCACGGCTTCGCTGCGCACGGCGGAGGAGTCAATCACCCAGCGTTCTGCACTGAAGCAGGATTTTGACGATACCTTGAGTAAGCGGCTAGAGAAGTACGGTGTGATTGTGCTGGATACCAGCGTGATTGACCTCAACTTCTCGCGGGATTTTGCCAAGGCGGTAGAAGAAAAGCAAATCGCTGAACAGCGTGCTCAAAGGGCTGTTTACATTGCCCAAGAGGCAGAGCAGGAAGCCCAGGCAGATGTTAACCGTGCCAAGGGACGTGCCGAAGCTCAGCGTTTGTTGGCGGACACATTGAAGGACAACGGTGGCCAGCTAGTGTTGCAGAAGGAAGCGATTTCCGCTTGGCGTGAGGGCGGTGCCCAGATGCCTAAGGTGCTCGTGATGGGTAAGGACGGTGGCGGCGGTGTTCCGTTCCTATTCAACCTAGGAGACGACGCTAAGTAGGGACATGGCACTGCCATGTCCGCACAAAAGTTAATACCCTAACTGGGTCGGTGCATTGTCATCGGCCCAGTTTTTTTTGAATTTTCCCTAGGGTAGATTCAAGCCAGAGGTGTTTGAGTCGCCAGAAGTCTAGGCCGGGCACAAGCTTTTTGGGCTGGGGGTTTTGCTCCTGGTAGTCGAAGAAGGCATTGATTTCAGTGAGGATGACTTGGCAACGTTGGAGGAGGCGATCGCGTCGATGTCCCGCCAACAGCTCCTCTAAATCTTCCACAGGCTTAGGCTCCCGAACCGCTGCCCCAACCCGCTGCAAGTCATACTCCAGCGAATACCCCCCAATCTTCTGACAATTAAATCCAGGGTCCAAAAAGTCCGACAGGCCATGGTTAACACTGGAAAACACCTGACAACCACAGGCCATCGCTTCCAGGGGAGGCAGACCAAAGCCTTCCGTCACGCCGCTAATGGCCCAATATTCTGCCGAATCGTAGAGGTAGATCTTGGTCTGGTTAAACAGCCCCGGTAAATCCTCCACAAAATGATCCAGGACGTAAACATTATGTTTGGCTTGGAGGGCGGGAATAAGTTGCTTAAGCAAGTACTGAGATGATTTACGAGCCTGGACCAGCACATCAATCGTTCGCTCTATATTGTTGTTGCTGAATTCTGGCGAGATCTCATTTGGGAGATGGTACAGCAGCCCATTATTTGCCCACTGGCCCCAGTAGCCCAAGGTATTGCGGCTGACGGTGATGATGGGAACTGAGGCAGGGATGCGGAAGCCATAGCCTGAACTATGGGCATGGTAGATGACATGATGGCTTTTAAGTTGCTTCAGCACCTTTGGGGTGTCGAAGCCCCAACCGATCACGAATGCACAGTTCTGGGTGTCGCTGTTACTGAGCAGGTCTGTTAGGAATGGATGTTCTGCCTCGCGCTGGCGGTAGGTGACGACGGTGGTCTCGCAAATTTCCTGCGCCAGGGCCATGGTTTTGATCTCGGCGAAGAGGCCGCCGCCGCGAAATGCGCCGCTAGTGCCGGGGACGAGGAAGTAGAGCTTGCGCAGTTGGCTATTGGCCATCACTTAAGAAACGCGAATTTGAGGGGACCTTAATACCACTGTAGGGACATGGCATGCCATGTCCCTACCAGGGTTGAACTGTATCTTGCCAGTATCAGCTTGGCTGCCTAAGCCGCGACCAAGGTTTTAACCAAGCCTTCGAAGAGGGCTAGACCATCGGTGCTGCCGGTGACGGCATCAGACGCTCGCTCGGGATGGGGCATCATGCCCATGACGTTGCCCTGCTCGTTGCAGATTCCGGCGATGTCGTTGCAGGAGCCGTTGGGATTGGCTGTTGCACCATCATGGCTACCGTAGCGGAAGACAACTTGGTTATTGTCTTCGAGGCGTTTGAGCTGGTCGGCGTCGGCGTGGTAGCGGCCTTCACCATGGGCGACGGGGATGGTGATGGTTTGGCCTGGTTTGTAGTTCTTTGTCCAGATGAGGTTGTTGCGCTCGACGGTGAGGGGGACGCGATCGCAAACAAAGTGCAAGTTCGCATTCCGCACCAAGGCTCCAGGCAATAGTCCCGCCTCGGTCAAAATCTGGAAGCCATTGCAAATGCCTAATACGGGCTTGCCTGCCTTGGCATGTTCCACGGTGGACTTCATTGCTGGGGAGAAGCGAGCGATCGCTCCGCATCTCAAATAGTCGCCATAGCTGAAGCCACCGGGAACGACAACAATGTCGATGTCTGAGAGGTCACTGTCCTCATGCCAGACCATGCGGGTGGGCTGCTTAAGAATGCCCTGGGCGACCCACTGCATGTCGCGATCGCAGTTGGATCCAGGAAAAACGATAATGCCAAATTTCATGCTGATACCTTTGCTGATGCCTCTGCCGTACAGACGTGATGTCTTGCGCGTCTCTGTTTGCAATCTCTAAGCCGCAGCCAGAGCTATGCAGCAGCTAGCTCAAATCGGTAGTTTTCAATCACTGGATTGGCCAGCAGTTGGTCGCACACCTGATCCAACTTTTGCTTGGCGGCGTCTTCATTCTCAGCAGCGAGCTTTAGCTCCACGTACTTACCGATGCGCACGCCTTCGATGCCGTCATGACCGAGGTGCTGGAGGCCCGTTTCCACGGCGGTGCCAGCAGGGTCCAGCACGGAGGGGCGCAGGGTGACGTAGATTTTGGCTTGGTATTGGGTCACGGGATCGAACCAGGACGAGGAGTGGGCGATGACGCGAAGCGCCGGAGTCCGTGGCTATATTGGCCACTGACTCACTCCGCTATTCTATCCCGACCGGGTCTTCTGGTTTGCTCTCTCTGCCTTCTAGTTTGCTCTCTCAATTGTTCGTCACTTGGGTGGATAGGCTGCTTTAGTGATGAGACAGTTAGAAGTGGGCTTCTGCCGCTCCACTGAGATTGATCTAATAAAAAAGCCAGCTCCCAGAGGAGCTGGCTTTTCGCGATCGTATCGTTAGGGGCAGGGGTCGCTGATAGAGAGCTTTCGATCCCATGCTGTTCTGCTAAGGAACAAGGATTTATTAATTCCGTAATCTGATGAACTCCCCCTTTTTAAGGGGATTGGGGGGATCTAGCTACCGCAAGCCGAACAGCCGATCCCCCTCAAATCCCCCTTAAAAAGGGGGAAGGTCTAATTTAATTCTTGTTCCTAAGCACGTTGTTAAACGTCGGCTTGGCAGCTAGCTAGTAGACCTTGCTCTTGCTCTTGAATATTGTCCAAGGGAATCATACCTTCTAGGCCAATCTGCAAATCAACAGATGCCAAATCACTGCTCGCGGCAATGAGCGCTGTTTGCTCCAAGGCAATTTCATGGAGGTAAACGTCATCACCGTAGGGATCATCAACGCGCAGAGCGAGCTGATTGTTACTGAAGCGTCCTTCAAAGCAACTGTAAGCAGAATGGGGGGAGTAGACGGCACCCAATACTTCTGAATCTTTGACTTCAAAAATCATATAGGTGCTGCCCAACTTTTCTCGCTCACTCGCTTCACCAAAGAAGTGAATGCCATCTTCAAGATGGTTGCCGGAGGTGCGAGGTAGGGGGACGGCACTGACCATGGCCAATTGAATCGCGGTTTGGCGAGTCATGGCCTGGGCTGCCAGGGTTGTGGATTGTAGAGCAATGAAACCTAGGGTTAGCAAAGCCGTCAATCGTGATGGGCGAATCCAGGTTGCGTGAAGAACGCGCTGGGCAAATTTGAATGTAGACATGTTTTGGATAACCCCCCTTGAGAAATCGTTCGGATCGCTTGCTCCTATTCCCCGATACATCCATTCTCAAATGAATTTCTGAAAATGGTCTTACTCCAATGGACGGTTTTGAAAGCAGCCTAAAGGGTGAAAATGTATCTTTCTTGCTTGCGTATGCCCTAATCTTCTGCTGCGATCGCGCCCTAAGGTTGTGATACCTGCCCGAAGTTTGCAAAACATAAGAAAGTTTTGGTATGAAACTTTACGTAAGGCGTTTTAAGCTCTTGCTAGAGAGTTTTAATGTGCTTCTGCACAATTGCTTGCGTCATAACATGAAGTTTCTTATTTCTTCTCAAATAAAAAATGCTGCTGCCTGATTTGACGTTCGTTGGTGCTTAGCTCTTCCAGGACTCTGTAGGCGTGGGGTGACAGTCTGGGGTAACTCACCTCTATATGGTGCTAAGCGGTCGGTTCTAGGCAGGTCTGTAGGGATGAAAATTGCGGGAGTGTGGCTAGCATATTTCCTGATTTCCTGAGAGTTGGAGAATGGGAAGAGCAGCAGCTTCTTAACAGAATTGGGCCTCTGAAGTCTGCTGTTGTCGACTTGATTCTATGAGAAGCCTTGTTGGGGAACTGTGGAGTGAACTCACGCTGACGTTCTGTTGCAGCACTGGCTAAAGTTCACGACTATCTTTCATTGAATTGCGTCGATAATTCGATGAGTATTATTGCTCATTCGTCCGTTCCGATTTGGCCAATTTGTAATCTGGGCAATGGGTTAGCGTGGAATGATGACGTAGGGAGATGGAAGGGCTTGGACGCGTCCTTTTTGAAGCAGACCCTGATAAATCATGGCGGTAACTTCGCCCCGGGTGGCTTCTCGGCTGGGGCTGAGGCGGTCTAGGTCGGGGTCGTTGATGATGATGCGATTGTTGGAGGGCTGAGGCGATCGCCCCTCTCGCATATTTTGGAATCACATCCTGGTCCGCCAAGCGATTGACCTATGCCTGTCGCAACTAAGGGACTTCCAAAAAATAAAGTATCCGAGGCTGGGACCTTGCCTCTCGACTCCGCCCAGGGAATGCCAAATAACCGGATGATCAAATAGTTGGAAGTTCCTAAGGTTGATAAGGTCGATTGACAGATGATGGTTTGCTGGAGGGGCTCCCAGTATTCTGGCCTCGTGTGACATCCTGGAAAACTGTGTGAAGGCCTATGGAAATTTTGTATGCCGATGAGACAGAGCCA
>CALIGI010000253.1 GCA_938021205.1 uncultured Pseudanabaenaceae cyanobacterium | reverse complement strand
AGCCTGTTGCTAGCGATTGCATCCTCTGCACCAATCGTTTGATAAGTAAGATTTTCGAGGGAGATCCCCGCAACAATGCACATTCTAAAAAAGCCGGATCTCACTGATCCCATTCTTCGCGAGAAGCTGGCCAAAGGCATGGGGCACAATTATTACGGTGAGCCTGCTTGGCCCAACGATTTGCTCTATATGTTCCCCGTGGTCATTGCTGGTACCTATGCCTGCCTGATTGGCTTAGCTGTACTTGACCCCGCCATGATTGGTGAGCCTGCGAATCCTTTCGCAACTCCTCTGGAGATTCTGCCCGAGTGGTATCTGTACCCTGTGTTCCAGATTCTGCGTGTGGTTCCTAACAAGTTGTTGGGTATTGCTTTGCAGACCATGGTTCCCCTGGGCCTTATGGCGATTCCTTTCATTGAAAGCGTCAACAAGTTTCAGAACCCTTTCCGTCGCCCCATTGCAACTGCAATGTTCCTGTTTGGAACGATTGTGACCTTGTATTTGGGAATTGGCGCTACCTTGCCCATCGACAAGTCTTTGACCTTGGGCCTGTTCTAAGAACGGCTTAAGTCACTGAGATTCGATTAAGCTTGAGCGCTCCTGGCATTTGCCGGGGGCGCTTTTGCTATGGGGAAAGGTTTTGAACTATGGCTATGCTCTCTGGTTTGATTGAGCAATCTGGGTACTCTAGGGGCAGCTCAGTGGCTGCATTTCTCTGCGTATTTTTCTTTTGTTCCTTGCTTGGAGAATGGCTGTGGGAGTCTCAGCGCCGTCCGATTTATCTTCATCTAGTTCTGTCTCATCCGGCGCTGCGACCTTTAAGAGTAGCCGTTACTGTTTTGTTTTTCTCGAAATTTTTTCCCAAGAGGGTGGTATTCAGTCCTATGTAAAGGATGTCTTGAATGCGTTTTTGGGAGCTGATGAGTATCACCGGGCTGATGTGTTTTTGCTTCGAGATGGGGCGGGTTGCGAGAATCCGTTTGAGGGTAATTCCCGGTTTCAGTTTCACTATTGCAAGGGTAAGTCTGCCAAGCAGGGACGAGTTAATTTAGCGGCGCGGTTGGCGGTGAATTTGCTGTGCTATCGACCTGAGCGGGTGATTTGTGGCCATGTGAATTTGGCTCCGCTGGTGAAGCTTTTGGCTCAGCCGCTGGGGTTGCCCTATGTTGTGATGACCTATGGCAAGGAAGTTTGGGAGGAGGTTCCTGCTGGGCAGAATAAGGCTTTGCAGGCTGCTCGGCGGGTTTGGACGATTAGTCGTTATAGTCGCGATCGCCTCTGTTCTGCCAATGGAATCGAGCCTGGCAAGGTGGATATGCTGCCCTGTGTGGTGGATGGGGAGCAGTTTACGCCGGGAGAAAAGTCTGAGCAGTGGCTGGCGCAGTACGGTTTGGTGGATGCCAAGGTGTTGATGACGGTGGCTCGGCTATGGTCTGGCGATATCTATAAGGGGGTAGATGTGACGATTCGGGCGTTGCCTCAGATTTTGGCGCAGCATCCTGAGGTGAAGTATTTGGTGATTGGGCGGGGGGATGATCAGCCTCGTTTGGCGCAGTTGGCGGAAGATTTGGGGGTGGCGGAGGCTGTTGTGTTTGCGGGGTTTGTGGCGACGGAGGATCTGGTTGATCACTATCGGTTGGCGGATGCCTATGTGATGCCGTCCCAGGAGGGGTTTGGGATTGTGTATTTGGAGGCGATGGCTTGTGAGAAGCCTGTGTTGGCGGGAGATGCGGATGGGTCGGCTGATCCGTTGCAGGATGGCCGGTTGGGGTGGCCGGTGCCCCATCGGGATTCGGATGCTGTGGTGGTGGCGGTTTTGGAGATTTTGGCGGGGGGGGACCAGCGTTGTGATGGGGCTTGGTTGCGGGATGAGGCGTTGGCTTTGTTTGGGAAGGCTGCGCTGAAGCGGCATTTGGCGGGGCTGTTGACGGAGGAGCCGATGCCGGAGGCTGAGTTGCGGTTGGTGCGGTCTTAGGTTAAGGGGTTGGCTGAGGCAGGAAGAGGCAAAACGCAAATCAAGCAGCCTTGGGGGCCAGCCCCCAAACCCCCGCTCAAGGGGGACGAAGCGCCTCCCCCTTAGAGATTATCCCCCGGCGCAAGGGGCTGGGTTGCTTCACTATTTCTTGGTTGTCGGTAAAGCAAATCGCCTGGTAGGGACATGGCAGTGCCATCATCGATCTCAAGGATTGTCTTGCGGGGTGATTACCGTGGTGACGCGTTGGTTGCCGTTGCCGCCGCCTTGGACTGTGACAGCTTCGCTGTTGAGGTTGCCGTTGGCTTCGGTGCCGTTGACTGAGAGGGGGGGCTCAAGCTGAATGTAGCTGACGTTGCCGTTGGCTTGGACGTCTTGACTGGTGGTGTTCCAGGTTAGATTGTCGCTCTTGAGCTGCGCTTGCTGACTCGATGAAATGCCGTTGACGTTGCCGGTGAAGGTGACGACTTCTCCGGCGAGGTCGGCTTGGGCGCGATCGCCGCTAATAAACATTTGCTCATCCCGTTGCAGGACTTGGACGGGGGCTTCGCTGGTGAGTTGGTCCTGTTTTAGGTTCCAGCGGAGGGCTTCGCTGGTGAGGGTGATAGGCGGCAGGGTGGAGATGAGGCGGGCGGCTCCGCTGAGGAGTAGCTCTTCGATGGCTAGGTTGAGGATGGCTTGGTTGCTGTTGGCTTGGTTAGCGACGAGTTTTGGGTTGGTTTCGTCGGCTTGTTGGACTTGGATGGGGCGATCGCTAATGGCGAGCTGTTCGTCAATTTTCCAGAGGATGTGCTCGCCTTCGAGGCGCAGGCGCTGTTTTTCTAAGGTTGCGATAATGCTGGGCTCACCCAGGAGATCGAGGTGGTTTGCTTCACCGAACCATTGACCTTCGTGGGCATTGATGGTGAAGTCTTCTTTTTTGCCAACGATGTTGCGTTTGAGGATAAGACGGTCTTCGTTAGGTCGCCATTCTGCTTCTTCGGCGGTGACGACGGCACCGTCTCTTAGGTCTGTGGCGATGACGTCGTTTTTGAGCAAGACAGTTTCACCGTCCTGGTTGACGGTGCCTGTTTTGGCGCTGACTTCGTAGATGGGGATTTCACCCCGATAGAGCTGGCCGATTGGGAGTTCCATATCAGCTTGTTGGCCGCTTTCGCTGTAGACCGCTTGCTTTGCATCAAGTTTCCAAAGCAGCCCGCCAGTGGGATTGGCCTGCTCTAGGGTGACGTTATCGAAGATGAGGGCGTCGGAGGTTTGGGCCGGGAGTTGCTCAGGCGGCTTTCCGATTCGAGATAAGGTGGAACAGCTCGTGAGTAGGAGGCTGCTGATGAGGCCGACCAATAATAATGGCGTGAAGCGGTTGCTCGCTTGCCTTGGTCGCTCAGTTCCTCGTCCCTCCACCATAGAAAATCCTGAAGAATGCCCTTGCGCTGTGGGGCGATCGCGCTAGACCAGTGTAGTTCAATGGTTAAGTGACTGGCGCTGGGAGCCAGGCCATTCACCATTCTCGGTTTGAGACCCCATGGCATTGGGAGGGTAGGCAAGGATGCCCTGCTAAAGCAAGGCTCACCTTGATGAGATGCTCTCTAGAGGAGGAGTTGGTTTGGTTGGTTTCATTTCAGTGCTAGAGCGTTTGCCTGATTAGCGCAACGCTAGTGGGGGTCAGGTTGTTCGACTGTTTCGTTACTGGCGCTCTTACTTGCATTGTCCGTTGAGCGATAGTTGTAGCGAGGGGTCTTTTGGATATCGCTTTTAATTTGTTCTAGATCAATATAGCGATCGGCCACGTTGATCAGGCTATCGCTGGTCATGGAGCGTAGGCTTACAACTTCGACTCGGGCTCCCCGATAGCTAACGGCATCCACGGCATAGGCTAAATCTCCGTCACCGCTGACCAGGACGGCAGTATCATAAGAGCCCACGAGGGCCATCATGTCTACGGCAATTTCCACGTCCAAGTTTGCTTTTTTGGAACCATCGGGGAGTTGGATCAGCTCCTTAGAAATCACCCGGTAGCCGTTGCGGCGCATCCAAAGCAGAAAGCCCTGCTGTTTCTCGTTGGTGCGATCCACACCGGTGTAGAAGAAGGAACGCAGGAGTCGGGAACCGCCGGTAAGACGGGAAAGGAGCTTGGTGTAGTCAATCTCCATGCTGAGTTGGAGAGCTGCGTAGAACAGGTTGGAGCCGTCGATAAAGATGGCGACTCGACCCCGGTTCTCCAATACTTGTTCTGGTGTGAAGATCGGGTCTCGATCTAGGGATTGCAGCATGGCCAATGAATCCTAGTTTCTTAAAAAGCAGTCAAAAAAGCGGTCAAAAAACAGACGGTTTTATAAAAAAGAGGGATTCCATAACGGAATCCCAGGCAGTCTAAGCAGGCTCGGACTCGATCTTGGCGAAAATAGGCGATGGTTTTTGCATCGCTTGGCCAGCGGGTAAGATTCCCCACTGACTATGCTCTCCATAGGAGAGAGTTTTGCCCAGTTGCTCTTTGCTGTTGAAGTCAACTTCAAAGCCGAGTTGCTGGTAAATGGCATTAGCCAAGTCCGGCACAACTGGGGAGAGCAGATAGCCCGTTTGTCTCACAGACTCCAAGACGGCGTAAAGGATTGACTCCACGGCGGCTTGGTCTCCTTCTTTATAGCGAGTCCAAGGGGCTTCCTGGTCTAAAAACTTGTTGCAGGCTTGGGCGAGGCCGAGGGCTCCCGCACAGGCGTCGCGAAAGGCGAGGGCCTCGTAGGCGGTGCTGACGCGATCGCC
>CALIGI010000252.1 GCA_938021205.1 uncultured Pseudanabaenaceae cyanobacterium | reverse complement strand
CAAGCAATATCGCCGACTTGGTCAATGGTCAGAAGGAGCGCATCGCTGTCGCAGTCGTAGCGAATGGCTTCCACCTTTTGGAAATGGCCCGAGGTAGCGCCTTTGTGCCACAGCTCTTGGCGGGAGCGGCTCCAATAGTGGGCTTCGCCGGTTTCCAGGGTCTTGGCCAGGGACTCTTTGTTCATCCAGGCCATCATCAGCACTGTTCCGTCGAGGTAGTCCTGGACGATCGCGGGCACCAGTCCCTGATCGTTGTAGCGAATTTGATCCACGGGTACAGAGAGGGCGGGAGCTGAAGCTGACATAGGAAGGCGAAACCAGTTGCAATTTGTTTACGTTGCGAAGCGTTAACGCTTTAAGCGCACCCTGTTTAGCATAATTAAAGAACTGACCTAAAACGAAATTGACCGGGATATGGCCTTGGCGATTGGCTTCGCCCAACTCCGGAGGATAGCTCCGCGAGCGTCTTGGCTTGTTCGCCATCCAACCCCATTTTTGGCATGGCCCCGGCCTTTAAAAACACTTGGAGAAACGAGCTTTGGTTGCGACCCCTTTTAAGACAAGCCAATCAGACCAGATTTTTAATGCGGCCCAAAAGCTCATGCCCGGTGGCGTGAGTTCCCCCGTGCGCGCCTTCAAATCCGTTGGTGGCCAACCCGTCGTCTTCGATCGCGTGAAAGGTGCCTATGCCTGGGACGTCGATGACAACCAGTACATCGACTATGTCGGTACCTGGGGTCCGGCCATTTGTGGCCATGCCCACCCAGATGTGATTACAGCCATTCAGAAGACTGCTGAAAAAGGCACCAGCTTTGGTGCACCCTGCGCGTTGGAGAATGTGCTGGCTGAGATGGTGATTGACGCGGTGCCTGCCATCGAGATGGTGCGCTTCGTTAACTCCGGCACCGAAGCCTGCATGGCAGTGCTGCGCCTGATGCGTGCCTACACCGGTCGCGACAAGGTGATTAAATTCGAAGGCTGCTACCACGGCCATGCGGATATGTTCTTGGTCAAGGCCGGTTCCGGCGTGGCTACCCTGGGTCTCCCTGACTCCCCTGGCGTCCCCAAGAGCACCACTGCTGATACCTTGACGGCTCCCTACAACGACTTGGAAGCAGTCAAGAAGTTGTTTGAAGATAACCCCGGTGAGATTTCCGGTGTGATCTTGGAAGCGATCGTGGGTAACGCGGGCTTCATCACCCCCGACGCCGGTTTCCTCGAAGGTCTGCGCGAACTCACCACCGAGCATGGTGCACTGCTGGTGTTTGACGAAGTCATGACCGGCTTCCGTATCTCCTACGGCGGCGTGCAGGCCAAATACGGCGTAACCCCCGACCTGACCACCCTAGGCAAGATCATCGGCGGTGGCCTGCCCGTAGGTGCCTACGGCGGCAAAGCTGAAATTATGGGAATGGTGGCCCCCGCTGGCCCCATGTACCAGGCGGGCACCCTCTCCGGAAACCCCTTGGCCATGACCGCAGGTATCAAAACCCTAGAGCTGCTGAACAAGCCCGGCACCTACGATTATCTAGACAAGATCACCGGGCGCTTGATTAACGGCCTGTTGGCAGCGGCGAAGGAAACCGGCCATGCCGTTTGTGGTGGCCATGTCAGCGCCATGTTCGGTATGTTCTTCACCGAAGGGCCTGTGCATAACTACGAAGATGCTAAGAAAGCTGATGCACAGAAGTTCAGCCGTTACCATCGCGGCATGTTGGAGCGGGGCATTTACCTGGCACCTTCAGGCTTTGAGGCGGGCTTCACTTCCCTGGCTCACACCGAGGAAGATGTGGATAAGACAATCGCAGCAGCTCGCGAAGTGCTTTCTGAGCTGTAAATCCATAATTGTGAGCGATGAGCTAATCGCTTTGAGCTAACAATTGGGAGCCGGGGTGCAATGATGCGCTCCGGCTTTCGTCGTTTTATCCCGCTGAAGCACCAACAATTTCCAGCATCGCCCTATGGACTCAACCCAAGCTTTCTTGCAGGAATACATTAGCGATTGGCTTCGCCAAGCTCCGAAGGATCGCATCCCCATCACCTCAGCCATGGGCATCACCGTCGCCGAGGTCTCCCCCCTTTCCATCACCGTTACCGCCCAGCTCGCTCCCAACATCAACCACCGCGACTCCGCCTTCGGTAGCAGCATCTCAACCCTAGGAATTTTGGCAGGCTGGATCATCCTCAAACACCGCTGCCAAACTTTTGAGCCCAAGCCAACCCTAGTCATTCAAGCCAGCAACACCCAATTTCTCCAACCCATCGTCAGCGATTACAGCTCCCAAGTCGTCGACTTCACCGAAGCGGACTTCGCCAAGTTTGAGCGGGCCTAAGCGGATGCACAAAATTAATTACCGATTTTTAGACCTCAAAAGCCCACTGGGGGCTGGACAAGGTACGTAAATAATTTTGCATAAGCGCTTATAGGCACATCATTCGTTCATGAGTTAGTAGAAGTCGCTACGGGCGATCGCCCCCATCTCAGCCTCTCCATCGGCATCTACCAAGACGGCCAAACCACCACCCAGCACATCGGCCAAACCAACCCGCCCAACGATCGCAGCCTGTACGAAATCGGCTCCCTCACCAAAGTCTTCACCGCCATCCTTCTCGCCAAGCGGGTGCAAAACAGCTCCCTTAGCCTAGACGACACCGTCAGCGACCTGCTAGACCTACCCATTTTCCCCAAGGCCATCACCCTCCGCAGCCTCAGCACCCACCACTCCGGCCTGCCCCGACTCCCCCGCAACCTCTCTGGTGGTCCATCCTCAAAAATCCCGCCACCCCCTACCTCAACGACGGCACCACCGACCTCTACAAATTTCTCAACCGCTACAAAAACACCAAACGCATCGGCCAATTCGAATACTCCAACCTCGCCGTCGGCCTCCTCGGCCACATCCTCGAAACCATCGCCCAAACCTCCTACGCTCAGCTCATCCAGCAACATATCACCCAGCCCCTAGCCATGGCTGACACCACCATCCAGCTCAGCCCCGACCAACAGCAACGCCTTATCCCCGGCTACATCCCCACCCGTAAAAGCAGCAAGCCCATCCCAAACTGGGACCTCCCCGCCATCCCCGGCTGCGGAGCCCTCCGCTCCACGCTTCAAAACCTGCTCCAATTCGCCACCGCCAACCTCCAGGCCAGCACCTCCCCAGCCCATTCCCTAGCTGCTGCCATGACTCTCTGCCAGCAGCAGCAACACAGCATCCAGCCCGATCGCAAACCCGACACCGACCTCATATCAAGCTCTAATCGTGAACTCGCCATCGGCCTCAGCTGGTTCATCCGCCCCCTAGCCGACAACGACATGACCCTCCACTGGCACGATGGCGGCACCGGTGGCTACCAATCCTCCCTTGCCCTCCATCTCCCCAGCCAAACCGCCGTCGTCATCCTAGCCAACTGCCCACCTGTCCCACCCAGAAAAGGCTTCTCAGCCACTGCCACAGGTGACGCAATCTTCAATCATCTACTCAGCAAATAGTCACAAAAATCAGCTTATCTAGGTCGCAAATGGCCCCTCGCAAGCTAACCTAAACGGAGATTTGCACTCCCATTGCCCTATGACTCGCCCCCTAGCCTCCAGCATCTTTCGGTTCGCCTGCTGCCGGTTCGCTTACTTTGCCATGGCCTTGCCAGCTAGCGCGGGCGTCATCCTCAGCAACCTAGCAATCCCTGCCCAAGCCGCCATCCAAACCTATGACATTGTCGTAGATGTCACAGCAGGCTCCTTGGAAGGCAATCAATTTACCGGCACCATCTGCTACGACGACGAATTCCTCATGGGCATTGGCACCGAAGAAATCAGCCCCTACCTGGGCCTCAGCACCACCATGAACTTCCTCGGCAAGGACTACGACCAAACCGCTGACACCGACTATCCCGACTATCCAAAGCTCATTCTCGAAGACGGAGAAATTCAAAGCCTCGAATTTTGGGTGGAGTCAGACCAACGCGGTAGCTGGTGGAATACACCTGGGTGGGACATACAACTCACTGAGCGCAAACGATTTGAATCTACGCTCAAGAGCTGCACCTAAACCACGAAGAAGAGTTGCTTATACATCCACAAATAGCAGCCTGATACCTGTCTTATCCTTCGCCATTCAACACTAGCTTAGGCGAAAGGATTGTCACGCCCTGCTCCCCTAGCTTCAGCTCACCGATGCCTAGCAAGACCCCTGCTTCATCAGTTACCCGTAGGGGCTCTGGAGATGCTTCTCGTTCCATTGGCAGGCGTTGACCAAAATTCCAGCGGCGGACTAATTCTGGTGTCAGCGTCAGTGCCGAAATATGCTCCAGCACTTGCTCCGGATTCAGCAACGCAAAGGTCTCCGCAGTCAGCTGGGATTCTAGCGCTGTCAATGTCAGGCTATCTGCTAATTCCAAGCCACAGCTCTTGGTACGAATCAGGCTCGCCAGGGTGCCGCCCACGTCCAGCAACTCCCCCAAGTCTCGGGCAATGGAGCGAATGTAGGTGCCGGGACCGCAGGCGATCGCCAATTCCACATCCACATGCTTCTCACCCGGCTCCCAGCTCAACACCTCAATGCTGTGAACCATCACCTCCCGCGACGGCACCTCAAACTCTTTCCCCTCACGGGCCAAATCATAAAGCCGCTTACCATCCACCTGAATCGCACTATAACGCGGCGGAATCTGAGTCATCTGTCCTAGGAACTGAGGCAATAACGCTTCGACTTGAGCCTGGGTCACCCCACTAGCATCAACCTCCCGCAGCACTTCCCCTTCCAAATCATCGGTACTGGTCGTAATCCCCAGCCGTGCCTTGCCGATATAAGCCTTATCCGTCGGCAAATACTGGAGCAAGCGCGTCGCCTTGCCCACCGCCACCGGCAACACCCCCGTCGCAGCCGGGTCCAGCGTTCCGCCATGACCAATTTTCTTGGTACCCAGTAGTCGCCGCAACTTGCCCACGCAATCGTGAGAAGTCCAGCCAGCCGGTTTGTGGAGATTGAGCAGTCCGTACAAGAATTGATACGCCTTATCGTGAGGTCGCCAACTCAATCCTAGAGGTTATTTGGAATCCCGAGGCAATCTCGACTCAGGCCCGACTCAGGGTTGCGATCGCCCCAGCAAGGCCGGAGCTGCTTATTCAGGCATAACCAGTTTTGCCTCAGGTTCCAACAGACAAATCACATAGCCATCTTCAATACTGCCCAATGTATCGGGGTCCAGGTGCTGAGCAACCTTATCGAGCACCCCTTTAGCCGTCGCAATGAGCACTTCGGAGCCCTGGCGAGACAGACGACCCGCTACATTCATGACTCGCTGAAAATCTTTCTCTAGCTTAAAAAAGCGGTAAAAATTATCGTCAATGGCCAGGGAAAGATATTTACGTCCCTCCGGAATCTCCACCATGCAGGGGTAATAGATCGCATTCACCGGCAGGAAGCGAGCATAGGCAGTGTCCTCCTGGGATGGCAGTTTTGCTGCGGGGGTAGATAGGAGCTGTGCATCGGGCTCCTGAACCCAGAGGGTGTAGCCCTTAGGGGATCGGGTAATGGCCATGCGATCGCCTTTATTCCCCAACTTACCCACCACATGGAGCAGCTTCATCTCCTCGGGGAACACCCGATAGAAGCTATAAAACTCCTCTTCACCCGCTTGGATCGCACTGAGATGCTGCTCCAAGTCAGGCACACGAATGTGGCAAGTGCGGTATTGACGCCGCTCCATCAACAGCTTGCAGACGGCTGGCGCTTGAGCTGATAACTCCGCTAGTAACATGTGACACCCATTATCAATTTTAACCAGAGGAGCCTGGTTTCCACCGGAGCGGTTGACCCAAAACCTTTCGACACCAGCGGATTCGCTGTCGTTTCCAGAGATTTTAGAATGAACTCCTACCTAGATTCTAGGAAATTTTTGACGCATTGCAAGTCAATGCTCAGGGAGTAAAGCCCATCATTTAAAGATGATTGACAAGCTGAGGATCCCCAGGATCTCTAGTTATGATTTACACACAGAAGGCAAGCCATCCAGATATTTGTTTGACAATAGATATACTTCAGACGGACTACAGAAACCAGCGCTCCCACGCAATGGGAGCGTGCCACATAGAACGAGGGAAGCACTAAGCCGCCGTCACAACGACCCTCTAGTGCTTCCCCAACATCTCAATCAATTCAGTTCGGACAACTATCACGAGGGCCAAGGGCCTAACTCACTGGCTGAACTGTCCCACCGGAGGCCATTTCCGTCTCAGTCCCCCCCGAATCCGCCGCTTGGAAGGCGGGATCAACACTGCGAATTTCCAAATTGTTCAGCAGCGTTGTAACAAACGCAAACAAGAGGAAAGGCAGGGAAAGGACCAAAATCAACCCGACAGTCGCCAATGCATAGACTGGCGAACCTGCTCCCATCAGTGCCAGCGCCGCCGCCAAACTGAGGAAAATCACAATTAACCAAATAATGATTTGGCCGTAAATGTCACCGAAGGTGAGCGTGCAGGCAAGGCGATAGTTCTTGGGAGTTTGCATAGGAGAATCCAAACGGTGACCAAACGGTAGAAATTTTGAAAGCGCTAATTAAAGCTGTTGTTGGCTATTGCCAAAGGAAAGGTAGGGATAAAAAAGGGCCTTTGCAGGTCCAAGTCCCAAAACAGGGAAATTGAGGCAATCCGTTCGAAAACACTGACCCATCCTCAGCCTAAAAGCAGCTTTGAAAAAATGCGCTTCTAAGCCAAGACTTCTACCGGTCCTGCAATAACATTTAATGCTGCTTAACCTTACCCACGACTGCGTCCATCAGCAGACGAGAGACCGAACCCTCTCCCTAGCCCTAAGGCAAAAAACAGACCAACGCAATCTGCGGCAAAATCAGCTCCATCGCCAACACGACCCCAGCCTAGAACAGATTGTAGGATTTCAATGGCAAGACCCAGGACTATCCCCGCGATCGCAATCCGCACCATTTGCCGTGGATACCCCCGAAGCCACAATGCACCAAATGCTGCAAACAAGAGAAAGTGCGCCAGCTTATCCCAGGGCACCGACGAAGGCGGTCCAGGATTATGAGGTGCAATACAAATCAGCACAATCAAAACAGACCAAGTCCAGGCCAATCCTTGCCAGGGAACCTGGCGCGATTTCAGAACTCGTGACCATCTCCAATGCCCCATGGTTTGACGCTGTTCCTCACTCATCTCTGTCAATCCTCCTGAAGGCCCTTGAATATTTTTTGCATCGCCGAATCGCTCAATCACCGCTAGGGCATGACTCGGAGAATCGTTTGGTTTCGCCATAACCTGCGCATTGCAGACCATGCTCCGATGTCTCGCCCCGCCATGCGGGGCGGGGCGACTTGATTCCGGTGTTTATTTTGGACCAGCCCCTGCTGCATCACCCGGAGGTAGCACCCGCTAGGGTTGAGTCTATGCTCAACTGCCTGCATAGCCTTAATCAAGACCTGAAAGCTAGGGACAGCAGGCTAATTATTCGCTTTGGCGATCCCCATGAGGCACTACCGAAGCTGATCCATAAAACCGAAGCCGAGGGCATTGATGCCTACATCGACTACGAACAGATTTACGGGCGAGTCCGCGATCTAGATCATTTGGACGAGCGCCAGGCCAAAATCCTCCACACCTGGTTCATCGCCCAAGTAGACGTCAACCTCAACAAAGGCAGCAAAGACAAGCAACGTAGCCCCCGTCGACAACGGCCAAATCCCCCTCTTCGTCCAGGAAGCTTGGTCTAGCGACGACGACACCGTTGTAGCAGGGGGCATCCATAAGGGGAGACTTTGTCCCCCATAACAGCCGGGCGGGAAGGCCCAGCCTCCCCCTACTGTTCATGACATTAGATTGGTCACCGCGACCAGTTATGACCCTGCATTCGCCACCAACAAAGCCGCTGTCTGCTCCACCACCTCCGGGTGTTCCCAATACCCAGCATGAGCCCCCGCCGGACTATCCCCCGTATCCACCTGCACCTCCCGAATCCCATCCTGCTGGTCATACAACCGCCGCGTCCCAAACGCCAGCAAATCATCCACGTCATAAAACAACTGCCACTGCACCGGCATCCCCACCTGACTCTCCATCCCCGCCGCAACCCCACCTAACCCCGCAGGCCGCAATCCGATCGCATCCGCCCGCAACAACTGCCCCGCCGCCAGCTGATCCACCAACACCTGCTTCCGCATAAAAAACAACGGCAACTGCGAGGCAAAACTCGTCAACGACCCCAACTGCAATTCCCCCGTCTGTGCCTTTGCTCTCCATCGCTCAAACCGCACCACATCTGCGTCATCGGCCTGCTGGCAATAGCCAGGCCGATGGTCCGCCGCAAACAAGCCATACAAAAAATCATGGGTAATCGTCACCCCCAAACTGTGACCAATGACATGGAGCCGAACCTCCGGGTCATCCCAAAAACCATCCAACTGGCTCAACACCTGCCCATACACCGCCCGGCGAATATGCAACTCCCCATCACGAGAGCCGTAATAAATCGCATCCCCCACCCCACGAATTAACAAATCCTCGCGCAGCTGCCCCACTAAATTCCGCACCGCTGGTGTAAACCAAGGAAAATCAATCCCTCGCTGCCCATTCCACTTCAGCAAACTGTTATTGGGATCACCACCATCCGAAGCCTTCATCTTCTCGTAGCTCGTTTGCTGATTAATAAAATTCTGCGCCCGCGTCAGGCATTGATCAGGCCGTAGCTCAATCAACTGAGGTGTCGACTCTTGGGGTAGCTCACGCCCCCAGCTCACGCCAATATAGCCCTGAGAAAACTGCTGTTCCAAGCTTGGATCTGCCGCCAGAAGCGATCGCCAAAACTGCTCATACTGATCATCGGGAGCCGACGGATGGGGCTCTGGGCTAATGCCATGGACCATCACCAACAGATTGACTGGCTTAGACATAACGCAATCGCGAATAAGAACTGAGCTTCGACCCACAATAGAGACCGCAGCCCCGTTCGGCAGTCTATCCCTCGAACGGGAGCTCCGCCAAGGAATCACAACAGCACTTAATTAAGCCACCAAGGCACTTCATGGAGCCAACAGTCTTCATCGCCCATCCTCTGAACCAGTCCAACTCGAAAGCAACTTAGCCTTTGCAAACTCTTGTAAGATCAAAAGTCTGGGAGCCAGTCAAATCAGAATTATTAGGACAGGAAACAAAACCAGACCAGACCATTAGAACCCCTTATACGGGCATGGCATGGCCATGTCCGTATAAGGGGGAGCAGGCCTGGTCAAGCTTCTATTCCTGTCCTTCGAGCTGACTTTACTCGCCCAGTTTTTTGTTATCTCTTCTTTCTTCGCGACATTATGGGCAGCACGTTCGGGCATCTATTTCGCATCACAACCTTCGGCGAATCCCATGGTGGCGGTGTTGGCGTCATCATCGACGGCTGTCCCCCTCGTATGGAAATCGACGTCGAAGAAATCCAATTTGAGCTCGACCGCCGCCGCCCCGGCCAAAGCAAAATCACCACTCCCCGCAAAGAAACCGACACCTGCGAGATCATGTCAGGCGTCTTCGAAGGCCGCACCACCGGCACCCCAATCTGCATCATGGTGCGCAACAAGGACCAGCGCCCTGGCGACTACAGCGAAATGGCCACCACCTACCGTCCCTCCCACGCCGACGCCACCTATGACGCCAAATATGGCTTCCGCAATTACCAAGGTGGGGGTCGGTCCTCGGCGAGGGAGACCATCGGGCGGGTTGCTGCCGGGGCAATCGCCAAGAAAATCCTCAAGCAAGTCTCCGGCATCGAGATCATCGGCTACGTCAAAAAAATCAAAGACCTGGAAGCCACTAACATTGACTCCAACACCGTCACCCTGGCCGACGTCGAAAGCAACATCGTCCGCTGCCCCGACAGCACCTGCGCCGACGAAATGATCGCCAAGATCGAAGCGATCGGCAAAGCAGGGGACTCCATTGGTGGCATCGTCGAATGTGTTGCCCGTGGCCTGCCTAAGGGCCTCGGCGAGCCCGTCTTCGACAAGCTCGAAGCCGACCTGGCCAAAGGAGCCATGTCCCTCCCCGCCTCCAAAGGCTTCGAAATCGGCTCCGGCTTCGCAGGCACCCTCATGACCGGCAGCGAGCACAACGATGAGTTCTACATCGACGAAGCCGGTAACACCCGCACCCGCTCAAACCGCTCCGGCGGCACCCAAGGCGGCATATCCAACGGCGAAAACATCCTCATCCGCGTCGCCTTCAAGCCCACCGCCACCATCCGCAAAGCCCAAAACACCGTCACCAAAGACGGCGAAGAAACCGTCCTCTCCGCTCGCGGTCGCCATGACCCCTGCGTCTTGCCTCGCGCCGTTCCGATGGTGGAATCCATGGTTGCCCTAGTGCTGTGCGACCATCTACTGCGCCAGCAAGGTCAATGCAGCCTAATTGATTGGTAGACAGAGACAGAAAGGCTGATGAACAAAGCCCCTTGCTCTCAACTGAGAGCAAGGGGCTTTTCTAGCAGATATTACATTATGCCGCCGCCGTCCAATCACTCTGCTCCAAGTCAACGAAACACCCAAGAGAGCGAGAGCATTACCCTCATTCAACTCAAGTCCTGAGTTGCCTCACCAGACGAATCTAGGCTAAATGTTTCTCAACCGCCTGGCTAAATTCCTCATAGGGTTTAACACCCACAAAGGTTTCAACCAATTCGCCCCCTTTGAAAATCAAGACTGCGGGGATGCTTTTCACGGCATATTGCTTAGCAATATCCTTGTTGTCATCGATATTGACCTTGGCGATCGCAGCTTTACCTTCATAGGCATCTGCGAGTTGCTCCATCAGCGGAGCCACAAGCTTACAAGGACCACACCAACTCGCCGTAAAGTCCACCACAGCTAAGTCACTAACTGCTACGAGCGCTTCAAACGCTTCACCTTGAACATAATCAACAGTGGCCATAGGGACTCTCAAAAAAACGGCATGAATGTAACCCTCAAAGGGAAAAACCCGACCCAGCCCACAGAACAGGCATCACGAGGCAGTCTTTGTAACATCCCTCAACAAGACTACACCTATAGCGACAAAATCCAAGAGTCGTCAAATAATTCAAGAAATCTTCTGTAATATCTCCCAAGGCATCACAGCCCTATCCTTCAAGAATAGGCTTATCTACCCTGTTCGCGCAGGTCACGGTAAACTCCCACCTCATTCACAATGAGCGTGGGCAACGAAAATCAGAGGATCCATCTCCACCCGAGACTCAAACTCAATCCGGGCTATTCATGTCATTCACCATTTCTATAGCATGAACGACAGACAAGGCACCTTCTGGTGGATCAGCAGGTTCACCTGAAATCCGAGGTGTCTTGCCATACAGGCGATCCAAAACCCGCTTCACCGAAATCCGCTTCCAGCTACTCCCGCGTTTCGTGCGGTAGTCCTGCTGATTCAGCCAATCTGCAATCTTTTGCAAAGACTTACCCGACTTATGGTGACGACGAATCAGTTCAATCACCTTCTGCTCAGAAGGCTCCTCAACCAGCTCACCATTCTCAGTTTTGAGACCATAGGGAGGAGAACCATAGCCTGCATATCCCCCCTGGGCAGCCTTAGAACGACGCCCTTGCTCTAGGCGTTCCCACACTTCATGGCTAGCATTATCGGTACCGGTTGAATCAGCAGGATTAGGATTCATAGGTAGGAAAAATTTCAAACAGTGGCGATGCAGTCTCGTCACGACAAGACCAAGGGAAGAATCCAGCTATTCCCAGACCATAGGTAGGAGGAAGAGTTCGAGCGGCTAACTCTCGTTCTTTGTCTATGACAACTACACCCAAAATACCATCTGCTCCATCGTTCCCTAAACTTGCATGCGGGGTCATCGCATTTTGCAAACCATCGGAATCGTCAGTTCAATGACTGATAGGCAGCGATCGCTCCCCAATCTGCTTTGCTCCGTCATCTCCAAACATGGCTACTACTGAACCCAAACAACCAAAAAACCAGCGGGGGAATTCCCCACTGGTTGACATTCAGGGTTTATCAGAGATTCTGACCATTGCCCATATCAGTTGAACTTAAACAGCGTGGCCCTAACGAGCAGTCAATCCTGTCTAACATCTACTCACAGAGCAGGTCTCAACAGAAAATTTGTCAACGCTAGGACTGCTCAAGCAGAAGGAAAGCCAAGGGGACACAAAAGAGCTTTGTGACCAGAGCCTAAGTCCCAATTGAGCGCTCCCAAAAGCTTAATTAGCGGCGCAAGGGTCAGCGGCGCAAGGGTCAGCAGCGCAAGGGTCAGCAGCACAAGGGTCAGCAGCGCAGGGGTTGACTTCCTCAGTGGTGCCGCCAGCACAAGGATCAGCAGCACTAGAACAACCGGTGGTAACGGTACCGACACCCGCGGCTAACAGGGTGAACGCAGCGATAGTCGCCCAAGAATTAATGCGCATGTTGGTTTTCCTCACAATTAACAGACGTGTACAGAAAGGATTCTTACACCACAGGGGGACAAATGTTAGTAAGACGTAAGAAAATCCTCAAATTAATGAAGGTCAAGCAAACTGAAATTTTCCTGAAAATCGGCTAAGGCTTGGCTGAATTCGCAGCCATTTAAGCTTTTTGGGGGCAGAATAAAATCAGTAATATCTCGGCTCACGGAAGGTATTGAAGAGCCCATCCGTCCAATTTATCTAGATCCATCCAAATCTGCCGAGGTTAAGGCTTAGAATACCACTTAAGCCCAAACCTCATGCTCTGGGTCTTGTTCAGTGCTTGATCGGTGTATTTCCGCCCATAACGTTAGCAATGGGGAGCACTCTTTGAAAATCTACCGTCAGGTAATTGCCATTCAGTGCCTTGAAAACCGAAGCCGCAGAACAATCGCAACTCAGAAGCTTATACATTGGCTTTTCCTATAGGCGACATAAAAAAGACTAATCTTTCAGGGTAAAGAAACGAGCGGAAGTTTTCCCTCAAGAATTGCTACCTGCGGCTCCTAAGATTGTCGACAATGAAGTTGTCAAATCAAACCGGCCATCATTTCTGTCTAATCGTCAACCAGCGAGCAAAGCATTCCAATATGTCCAGTCACGATTGGCACGTAGACAACAACAGCAACTGTCAAAGCGTTCCCCAAGGAGCTTTGAATCAAGAGACCGTTTCCCCCTATCGCCTCTATCGTTTTTTGACCCAGCTAGACGATATTTTGCTAGGCAACGAAAATGATGAACTAAGACTGGCTGAAATTCGCGTACTGGTACGCAATTTTCTCAACGAATCCCCTTGGATGATGATGCAATGCCCGAGTCCGGATCCGAAGCGGGGCTGGGCTGTTTCCAAGCTCTACAACGATACAGACTACCCGCTTACAATTCAGCTTGTAAGCTGGAACCCAGGTATGCTTTCCTCAATTCACAACCATGGTGCTTGGGGGCTCGTGGCAATTCTGGATGGAGAGGAGCGCAATCGATTTTGGCAACCTCAAGAAGTCGGCGAGCCCATGGTTCAGCCCCAAGAAACCATCCTCTCCCCCGGAGATATCGTCACCTTCATGCCCGATGCCATTCACCAAGTTGAGGCGCTCGGCGACGAGCCTGTCATCAGTTTTAACTTGTACGGTGAAACCGACTATAAAGCACGGTTCAAGTACAACGCTAAGACGAGTGAGGCAAGTTCCTTTTAGGCTCTTTTGCACTTCCTGCCTAAGTATTCTAAGTATTCTCTCGCCCTGAGTTTTGTCCTTGAAAGCGCCCAGCTCGGCAGTAGCCCTAACTCAAAGTCCTCATCGTCGGCGCAGCTCCCTAGAGCAGCGCTTAACGATTAACGTGGGACTCCTGACCCTGGCGGGGCTAAGTAGTATCACTGGCTGGGCAGCAGTGCAGATGCATCAGCAACTAATCGGTAGCCATAAGCAACATCTAGAGGCGATCTCACAACTTTTCCCGCAGCAGCTCCAAGCCACTCAGGCTCCAACTCCCGCGATTAGTCAATCCACACCGACCTCACCAGCGGCTCCATGGGATAATCCAGCGGTTGACCAGACGATATCCCAGCTTGTCCAAAGCAGCCTAAGCAATATCACTCGCCTAGATCCCTTCCAAGACAACACCCTGATCTGGGTACGCGACGATCAACAACAACTGCTCGCTCAATCCAACTGGGCAGAGCAAGATGCAATCTCCAGTGAAAACCTCGCGCCCATGGTGGGAAACCAGGGCATGGTCCAATTGGTGAGCTGGGGCGATCGCCGCTTTTTAGCCTGTCGCCGCCGAATTCGATGGCCCCTTGCCAGTGAGAGCGGCTCAAGCTCCCCCCAATACCTCGACCTCTACTTAGCCCACGATGTCACGGCCCAAAAAAAAATGATTACCCAGGGCTTGGGTCAGCTCCTACTCGCGGACCTGCTGATTACCTTGGCCCTAATGGGGGCGATCGCAGCCATTGTTCGCAAAGGGCTCGCCCCCATTGCCCGCATCAACCGCCTAGCCCAGGAAATTTCCATCTCAGACCTCCAGGCAGCCCACTTAGCAGAAGACCAAGCCCCCCAAGAGATTCAGGCTCTGGTTGAAGGGTTTAATGCCATGCTGGGGCGTCTCTCCCAGGCCTGGGAGCAACAGCGTCAATTTGTGAACGATGCCTCCCATGAGCTGCGCACCCCCCTGGCGATCGTGGATGGCTACCTGCAAAGCCTACTGCGTCGCCGCAAAAGCCTGAACCCCCAACAACTTGAAGCCGTCGAAACGGCTGCGGAAGAGACTCAACGAACGATCCAAATGCTGCAAGAAATGCTGACGATTGCTCGGGCGGATAGCGGACAGCTTCAATGTGAGCTTGTACCTATGCAACTCCAGCCGCTGCTCCAGGACGTGGAACGTCACACAGCGCATATCTACCAACGCCCGGTACGTCTGGAGATGCCCGAGGCCCCAGTCGTCGCCCTAGTCGATTTAGAGCATCTCCACCAAGTCCTGCTCTATCTGCTGGACAATGCCATGAAATATTCTGACAGTCAAAGCGAAATCTGCCTGCGCCTTGCTAATCTGCCATCAGAGAATGGTGAGAGTTGGATTACTCTAGCCGTGATCGACCAAGGGATCGGCATTCCCCCAGAACAACAGAGCTGTATCTTTGAGCGTTTTTATCGAGCGGATGAAGCACGTCATCGCAAAGGAGGCACAGGCCTAGGACTCTCCCTCGCTAAAACCCTGATTGAGGCCATGGGGGGGCACATTAGCGTCTTGTCAGCCCTGCATCAGGGCTCTACTTTTACGCTCCACCTTCGCCCAGCCTCGGCCATCGCAGCTGAGGTGACCTAGGTTCTCAGCCCACAATACGGCGGGGGCCAAACAATAGCGAAGTTGCCCTTAGGGGCTCCCCTCTCCTCTACCGATTAGAAGACTGCTCAACTCATCCCATTTCCCCGACCTATCTCCAGATCTATGAGCGTAAATATCCTGGTTGTCGAAGATGAAGTGAAACTAGCTCGCTTGCTAGAGCTAGAACTGGTTCAGGAAGGCTATAACGTCACCCTGGCCCACGACGGCCTGGCCGGATTAACCGAAGCTCGGGGCGGCGATCCAGACCTGATCATTCTAGACTGGATGCTTCCAGGCATCAGCGGCGTCGAAATCTGCCGTAGACTCCGCTCCACCGGCATGCAAACACCGGTCATCCTCCTCACAGCAAAGGATGAAGTCTCAGCTCGTATCGAGGGCCTAGATGCAGGAGCCGATGACTATGTCATCAAGCCCTTCAGCTTAGAAGAGCTCTTGGCCAGGGTACGTTCCAACCTACGACGGCAAAATCCGACTGACGCCGATGTTCTGGAATTTGCCGACCTTAAGATGGACCGTAAATCTAGAGAGGTGAGCCGGGGGAGCCGCACCATGGAGCTCACCGTCAAGGAATACGAGCTATTGGAGTACCTGCTTGCCCACCCTCGTCAGGTCATTACCCGTGATCAAATTCTTGAAAAGGTCTGGGGCTATGACTTTATGGGAGACTCCAACATCATTGAAGTCTACGTGCGTTACTTGCGGCTAAAGCTAGAAGCTGAAGGCGAGCCTCGCCTAGTGCAGACCGTTCGGGGGGTGGGCTATGTTATTCGTGAATAAGTTTCTCATGGGTTGAAGGGGGCCATTCAACCCATGAGACGCTCCCAATCCCTAAGAGCGATAGCGGCCCTACAGCGGCTGAATCACGACCACATCCCCAACCTCCAAGCCAAGCTCCGCCGCCCGTCCACCGCGTAGCTCAATGACCTCGTCCACCAAAACATTAAAACCCGGCCCATAGGTTGAACAGGGCGTAGATTCACAGGGGGGAACATCCTCGGCAATGCCAACAATCTTGCCCTCATGGACAAAGATCATATCCAGGTCAATCACCACATTTTTCATCCAGAACTGGACAGGCCGTGCGGGCTCGAAGCGAAATAACATCCCGCGATCATCGGCTAGATTCTCGCGGTACATCAACCCCGTAGCCTGCTCCTCCTGGGAGCGGGTTACTTCTAGGTCAATCACCTCATTGCCCAGCTCTACTCGGGCTGCCACTGGCAACACCTGGGCCAAACTCATCCAATCCAACTTCAGGTCTGGGACTTCAATCGCCTCCTCAACAGAAAGCACCTGCTCTACTTCAGGTTGCTCCCCCAGACTTGCTTCATCGGCAGTGGCCTGACCTGAGCTACAGCCCATAAGCAGTGGCGAAATACCAAACAATCCAACTGCGGTTACCGCCGCCACGAATCGAGAGCCTCTCATCTCAGCTTTCTGGATCATTGCCTGCTTAGGATTCTCGTAAGACATACCCAACTCCTCGCACCGTTTGGATCAAACGCTTGCCTCCACCTTCTTCGAGCTTGAGGCGTAGGTATCGAATATACACTTCAATCACATTGGATTCGCCCATGAAGTCGTAGCCCCAAACATTCTCCAGAATTTGCTCCCGCGTTAGGGCCTCTCCGGGGTGATCCATCAAATATTTCAGCAGCTCAAATTCCTTAACCGTGAGCTCAATCGCTTCACCATCTCGAAAGACCCTGCGCCCCGCCACATCAAGGGAAAGATCATCGAAGCGAACCTGGTCCTGGGAGCCACCGCGATCGCTCTTCAAAAAGAGCTGCATCCGCTGGGTCAACTCATCACTGCGATAGGGCTTGAGCAGATAATCATCCGCCCCAGACTCCAAACAAGCCACCCGATCCTCCACGCTATCCTGGGCCATCAGCACCAACAGGGGCGTGGTCACCTTCATCGAGCGCAATTGCTCACACAGACGAAGGCCAGATTCGCCAACGAGCTTAGCATCCACCAAAATCAACTCCGGCTCATAACGACCCACCTGCTGGAGTGCCTCCACGCCACTAGCAGCACTGAAGGGCAAGCAGCCCCCCTGCTTCAGGTCTTTACAGATGGACTTCACTAAGTCACCATCTGCGGCAACGACAAGAACGCGGTGGAGAGTGGCGTGGGGGTCGACTTGGGATTCCATGGTCTACTCCTAGGGCAGCTCAACAGATGTTGGCTTGGCGATGTGTGGCAACCCCCAACCGAGTTTCTCCCGGAGTAAACGGAAAAATTCTGGCGGTTGTAGGCGAATAAACCGAGCACTATAGGGCGATCGCTCAATCTGAACGCGATTATCCGGCAAAACGGCACAACCCGCATTACCATCCACCACCATCACCATTGGATTGGGGGTGGCTGGCGTCACCACGACCCGCTCCTTTTCCGAAAACACCAACGCCCGTGATGCCAAAGAATGGGGACAAATTGGTACAAGTTGAAGCGCAGGCACATCGGGTGTAATCACCGGTCCGCCAGTACTCAATGCGTAGGCTGTTGAGCCTGTCGGCGTGGCAACAATAATGCCATCAGCAGCCATATCTACCGGCGCATGGCGACCAATCTTGACCTCAAAGTGGCACATACTGGTCAAGGGCTCTCGGTGGAGCACCATCTCATTGAGGCAAAGGGCCTCCCAACAGAGGCGGTCTCCTTGAAACAGACTGACCGTGAGGGTCGTTCGTTCCTCAATCTCAAAGTCTTCTGCCAACAGGGTATCCATGGCCCCCGTCAAGCCACTGAGATAGGTCTCCGTGATAAATCCCATGTGGCCCGTATTGACCGCCAGAATCGGAATTCCAACGGGAGCCACAAGACGACAGGCTGACAAAACCGTGCCATCCCCTCCTAGAACAATGACAAACTTCATTGTCTCATCGAAACCTGGAGGAACCAAGTCCCGAATTTGCAAATAGGAATTCTGGCCTGGCTCTTGCAGCGGCTCAATAGAGCAGCCACTGAGCTTGCCATGGCCCAGAATTCCAGCTTGACCATCAATGGCCAGCACCTCCCAGCCCGCAGCCTCAAAAAGCTGCCGTAATTCTTGGGTCGTGCGACAGGCGACGGGTTTGCTGTCGTTATAGATAATGCCAACCTTAGGCACGCAAATTCTCTCTTTCCAATGGCAACAATCTCATCGCGACAGCCATAGACACAACGGTTAAGCCTTCCGCAGACAAGGACCCCTAGGCCTGCCTGGACCAATCACAGTCCATGGGCATGTCCTAATTTATCGCTCGCCAGATATTTCAGACTGATTGTATCGCAGGGAGGATCGTCACTCCCTGCTCAAGCCAAGTCATTACAACCATTTGACCTTGCTCCAGATTTTAAATAGTCATAGATGACAAGGAAAGCCTTTGACAGGCTAATCGCCCAGCTCTGACTTTCCAGAAAACAAAAAAGGCGGCGAGCCTAAATTCAACCGCCGGATGCGATCTATTCCCTAAGCTTCCTGAAATACCTTTAGAACGGCAGCTTCTTTTTCTTATCTTTCTTGCTGTCGTAATTGAGTTCGTTCAGCTTCTTCATAATTTTGGAGAAATACTCATTCATGTAATCCTCCAGGGTCGTCATTTCCTCAGGGTCTAGGCCAAAGGCTTCATAAACCGACTCCATTTCCGCATCCAAAGCCTCACCCGAGGTTACAACCTCAGTGAAGGCCAAGCGCTCAGCCAAGTTGTTACCCCACTTGAAGAAACCTACTACTTTGCGAATCAAGCGTACCGTTTCAGTTTGCATCCGAGCGATCTTGGCGTCTCTACCGGTAATACGCTCGCAAAGACGCACAATTTCATAGGAGCCCCAGGCTCGAGGACCGACGACTGGGAATGAGTGATTTTCAGTGGCAGGGGTAGACAGTGCCTTGACTGCAAACTTAGCAATGTCCTGGGTGTTCATATAGGCAATGGGGCAAGCTTCGCCCGTCACCCACACCGTTTGGCCCTCAATAACCGGAATGGCGTACTGGCTAATTAAGCCCTGAAAGAAACCGCTCAAGCGCAGCACAGTGTAGTTAAGGCCTGACTCAGCCAGGAATTTCTCAGTGCAGTTCTTCATCTCCATCAACGGCACATCGGGATACTTCTCCGCATCCAAAATGGAGCAAAAGACAAACCGCTTAACCTTGGCTTTAACAGCCGCTTGAATCAAGGAAACCTTGCCATCCCAATCCGTTGGACGAATGGGAGAGCTCGGTCGAGCCGTAGAAGCATCAATGACCATGTCGATATCTTCTAGGGCGTAATCCAGAGATGCTGGGTTGAGCAGACTCCCCTTGGTTAAGTCCGCTCCCCATTCGCGTAGAAAGTTCGCCTTGGTGGGAACCCGCACTAAGCAACGAACCTGGTATCCCTCATCGAGCGCGCGACGGACGATTTGTCTGCCTAATGTACCGGTGGCACCAACGACAAGAATGGTCATGAGGAAGGGAATAAAGAGAATTCGTAAACTTTTGTAATTAATTTTATCAGACTACGAATAATGCGCCGCCGTGAAACCCCAGAAAGGTGGAACACAACAGCGCATCAACAGGCCGCTCAGAGGGCTTTTCAGGCTAATTTTTATCTAGGAATATTGAATCTGAGAACGTAACTTCGGTTCAGCAACGCTCCCAGGCAGCTTTCCCTTGCGAACCGACCTAGACTTCCTTATCGGCACCTTGGATTTTGAGCATTGCTGCGCCCAGAAATAGACCGAGGGGAACAATGACCGTGAACAAAATGATGGTTCTAAGAATCTCGCCACCCATGGGGTTTTCTCCTGTTGAGGTTTTAAATAAAGGTCTGTTTTGAAAGGCCTGCGGCGGCGGTTGCTTCCGGTCCACCGTCGTGCTGGAATTTAGCTTTGACGGCTTGGGCCCCAAGAAACGTTACCGCTGGCGAAACATCATTTTACAGTTTCTTATCTCAATAATGGTTCTCCATATTTCATTCTGTTGAAGATTTGGATTGTTCTCAGAGCTTATAGCAACGGCCTCACTTGTTAGGACGCTTGCTATCCACATCACCGCCTGCCATGGATAGCTTTGACAGACTATGAATCTCCTAAGTGATGTGGCAACGGCTATAGCCAGTCTTAAGCCATCGAATCTTTCTAAGAAT